>JBCCQJ010000014.1:0-31759 GCA_039024395.1 Bacteroidota bacterium
GGCTCCCCGCCTCGGGGAGCCCCGCCTCGGGGAGCCCCGCCTCGGGGAGCCCCGCCTCGGGGCCGGCGTAGGCGGTGGGCCTCCACGCGTTGCCATGTCGCGCCTCCCGCCGTTCCCCGCGCCCGTCCTCGTCGACCCCGAGGCGGAGCCGGGTTACATGAAGCACTACGTCCCGCTCCCCGAGGCCGTCGCCGACGCCCTCGACGGGCACGACCGCGTCGAGGGCACGCTCGGCGGGCACGCCTTCCGCCGGACCGTCCAGCGCCGCCCCGACGGCGCGCGGTGGCTCCGGTTCGGAGCCGGCTGGCTTCGCGACGCCGGCCTCGCCGTCGGCGAGGTGGTCCTGGTGGAGGTCGGCCCGGACCTCGACCCCGACCGCGTCGATCTGCCCGCGGAGCTGGAGGCGGCTCTCGCCCTCGACCCCGAGGCGGCCCGCGCCTGGGACGCGCTCCCGCCCGGCAAGCGGCGGACGCTGGCCTACGGCGTCGGCCGTGCGAAGCGGCCCGAGACGCGCGAGCGCCGTGCCCTCGCCCTCGCCGAGGCGGTGCGCACCGAGGGCTAGCCCGCCTCGGGGCCGCTCCGGGGCTGGGCCGCTCCGGGGCTGGGGGTCCTGGTCTTCCCGGTACGACGCGCCGCGCCAGCGGCGATAGTTTGGGGCCTGCGCTCCTCCGATTCTGCCTTGGCTTCCGACCCGGCTCCCGACTCGCCCTCTCCCGACGTCGCCGACGCCGACGTCGTTGGTCACGACCCTGATCCCCTCGTGGCTCTCGCCTACGTGTCGACGCCGACGACAGACTTCTCGGATCGCGACATCGTCGACCTGCTGTTCGCGTCGCGGCGGTGGAACGCGCACTACGGCATCACCGGCCGCCTCGTGGTGCTCGAAGAGGACGACCGCGTGGCCCAGTTCTACCAGTGGATCGAAGGGCCCGAGGCAGCCCTCGACGCCTGCTTCGCACGCATTACCGCGGATCCGCGCCACGACCAGATCGACATCCGGTTCCGAGGGCGCGTCGAGGGACGCCGCTTCCCCGGGTGGGACATGGGCATCCACAAGACCGGCGCGGCCGACTTCGAGGCCGAGGTGAACGCCACGCCCGGCGAGGGCTGACCCCGAGGCGGCGGCCTCAGCCGGTCGCGGGGGGCGGCGCAGGGCGGTACGAGCAGAGGCACTCCTGGCCATCGCCCACCTCGTGGGGGATCGGCTGGAGCAGCATCGCCTCCTCGAGCGTCATCACGAAGCCGTGGCTGCCGGCGCACGCCTCGGGCAGGTCGGGGACGCTGGCCGCGCGCAGGCGGACGTGCGTGACGCCGGCCTCGCCGAGGGTGTAGAGCTGGAAGGCCTCGTACTCCTTCGCCGACATGCCGCTCGGGCGCGGCACCGCGCCGCGCACCGAACGCGCGGTCGCGCGTTTGCTCAGAGGGCGGTCGGGAGCCGACGGGCCGGAGACGAGCGCCGGGGCGTCCTGGAACAGCCGGAGGGGATTGAGGGGCATGACTCCGCCGAAGAGGTCTCTGGGACGCCCAGTATCGAGAGGGCACAGGCCGACCTCGTCCAGTCTCCGATTCTGTTACGCCGGCTCACCGCTGCCGCCGGTGGATTCCCGGCGGACCGCCTCGGGGCTGGCGGGGCCGGAAGAATCGGAACGGCCGAGGGCGCTTCCGCCCTCCGCCTCGGGGCCTCCGGAGGGAGCCGGGTGCGTAGCTTGGCGGCCCCATCTGATGCCTCTCCGCCCGTGCTGCCCAAGCTGCTCACCGAGTTCATCGGGACCTTCTTCCTCGTCCTCACCATCGGCCTGACGGTCCTGATCGGGACGGAGTTCGCCCCGATCGCCATTGGGTCGGTGCTGATGACGATGATCTACATGGGCGGCCACGTCTCGGGCGCCCACTACAACCCGGCCGTCACGCTGGCCGTGTGGATGCGGGGCAAGCTGCCCGCCGCGGAGATCGCGCCCTACATGGTGGCGCAGGTGCTGGCGGCGGTCGCGGCCGCGTTCGTCGTCTACACGATCAACGACCGCCCGCTGATGGTGGGGCCGGCCGAGGAGACGAGCCTGTTCGAGTTCTTCCTGCTGGAGCTGCTCTTCACGTTCGCGCTCGTGCTCGTGATCCTGAACGTGGCGACGAGCAAAGACACCGAGGGCAACAGCTACTACGGCCTCGCCATCGGGTTTGTGGTGCTGGCCGGGGCGTTCGCCGCCGGCCCGATCTCGGGCGGGGCCTTCAACCCGGCCGTGGCCCTGGGCCCCATCCTCGTCGAGGCGGTCGTGGGCGAGGGCGCCACGCTCGGCGGCCTCTGGATCTACCTCGTGGCGACGTTCGCCGGCGCCGCGCTCGCCGCGCTCGCCTTCCGCGTTCAGAACCCGGGCGACGTCGGGTAGCCCGGGCCCCGAGGCGGGCGATCCCATGTCTGCAGTCTCGCTCGTCGTCTTCCTCGCCCTGGTGGCTCTCGTGTGCGGCGCGCTGGTCTGGGGCGTCCGGCGTGTCGCTCCGAGGCGGGTTCGGCCTGTGGGAATCGGCCTCGGCCTCTGGCTCGGTGCGACCGCGGCGCTGGCTGCGAGCGGCGTGCTTTCGGCCTTCGACGCCGTCCCGCCCCGTGCGCCGATCGTCCTGCTGGGGTTCACGGGCGCGACGGCAGCCCTGGCGTTCTCCCGCCTCGGGGCGACGCTGGCGCAGCTCCCGCTGTGGGCGCTGGTCGGGGTCCAGGCGTTTCGGGCGCCGCTGGAGTGGCTGCTCCACCGGCTCTGGAGCGAGGGGGTGCTTCCGGTCCAGGTGACGTACGCCGGCTGGAACTACGACATCGCGACGGGGCTGCTGGCGGTGCTGCTGGCGCTCGCGCTTTGGCGGAGCGACGTGCCCCGGCGGGTCGTCGGGGCGTGGAACGGGCTCGGGCTGGCGCTGCTGGGAATCGTGGTGGCGACGGCGGCGCTCTCCCTTCCGACCCCGTTCCAGCAGTTCGCGCCGTCCACCGAGGCGATCCTGACCGTGCCGCTGATCTGGCTGCCGGCCGTGCTGGTGCAGGCGGCCTTTCTGGGGCACCTCCTCGTGATCCGTCGCCTCCGCGCCGACGCCGCCTCGGGGCCGTAGGCGCCCGCGCCGAGGCGGCGTGCGTGCATTCCCCGTCCTCAGCCTGCCGGGCGGGCTAGGGCGTGTGGACAATCACCCAGATCGGCGCGCACGGCCCAGATTCCGCCCTCGCAGCGTCGCACTCGTCGTCCGGGGCTACGGCCCCGACCTCCTCGCGTTTCTTGCGAGGCCGAAATCATGACCTCGTGCGAGCCTGACCTCGCGAATGTCCACACGCCCTAATCGACCAGCTCGAACGTGACCGAGATGCTGCCGCGGATCGCGATCTGGCCCGGGCGGGTGCTCACGCCGTCCCCCGCGGGCACCTCCGAGATCACGTTCTGGGAGTAGGCCACGCGCCCGAACGACGACGTGAATCCGATTTCGTTGATCGTGATCGGCCGGCCAATCGACTGGCCGAGTGCCCCTGCCAGCGCCTCCGCCTTCTCTCGGGCCGCCGCGATGGCCTGGAGGCGGGCGGCGTCTCGGTGGGTGCGCAGGTCCGTCGTCCGGTACTCGACGCCGTTGATCCGGTTGACGCCGGCCCCGACCGCGTCGCGGAGGAGGTCGTCGAAGACGTCCAGGTCGCGCAGGGTGACGTTGATGGCGCGGCGGACCTGGTACTCGTACAGCACCTGGATCGACGTCCCGTCCTCCTGGCGTCGGCTGGTGTACTGGGGCTGGAGGTCGATCCGCTCGGTCTGGATCCGAGCAGGCGGGACGCCGTAGCGCATCGCGATGGCGGCGACGGCGTCGATGGTCGCCTGGTTCGATTCGGTGGCGGCCTCGAGTCCGGGGTCCCGGGTCTCCACCTCGAGCTGGAGGATCACCTCGTCGGGGATGACGAGACGCTCGGCGCTGCCGGTGACGCTGATCGTGCGCGGGCTGGGCTGCGCAGACAGCGGGAGCGCGGTGAGAAGGGCGACAGCGACGATGCCGAGACGAAGCATAGGAGAGACGCGAGGGGGAGGGAGATGCTGCCGGGCGGAGGCAGAGCGGTCGGCGGGCGGGACGCCGGCCGTCCACCAACGCCAGCGCGCCCGCCTTCGTTCGATACCGCAAGGCCCGACACCGACGCGACGGCGAATGGCCTGGCGGTCCGGTACGACCCCGAGGCGTCGTCGTCTTCGCCCTCAATGCAGCCCGCCTCGGTGGCGCTCTCACCGAGGCGGCGAGGAACCCCCAGGAGCCGTCTCCCGTGAGATCCAGATGCCCCCGATCGTTCGCTGTGTCATCCTTGTCCTCGTCTCGACGCTCGCGTGAGCGGACCGTCCACCGGGCGTCGAGCTTCGATGAGGCGGCGGCATGGGACCGAGAGCAGCAGCTCCGCATGACGCCAGACGAACGGCGGGACGCCGCCCGTGTCCTGCGCGCCCGTGTCTTCCCGGCCGATGCCCCGGATGTGCGCGCCTGTCACGGGCGGTGAACGCGGCCCAGTTCTCGCCGGACACCTGGGAGTTCCTCCAACTCCTCGCGCGCCACCGAGTGGCCTACGTGATCGTCGGCGACGAGGCTGTGATCCACTACGGGCACATTCGGCTCACGGGCGACCTCGACGTCTTCTATGGGACCAACCCCGACAACGCAGGACGCCTCAGGGCGAGGCGGGACCACGGACCGCAGACGGCAGACCGCTGCCTGAGTGCTCGGCTCAGACGGCACCGCCTCGGAGCCGAGCGCCTCGGTGTCTGGGAGTCCCCTCCCCCCAGCGGGGGCAGGGCTGTTAAGTGCTAACACCAATCCCCAAAATTCAGTCATTCCCGCGCAGGCGGGAATCCATACGGCGTCGATTCTGGGTTCCCTCGCATGGATCCCCGCGTTCGCGGGGATGACTCTGTAGGGAGCAAAAAGCCGGAGGAATAGAACGTAACGGCCCTGCCAGCGGGGGGAGGTCGGGAGGGGGGCGACAAATCGACCGCCACGCTCGGCCCCGAGGCGGCTCCCCTCCGAAGCGGTGCTCTCCTCTCCCTGTCCCTCTCCCTGGGGGAGAGGGGACTTCGTAGACACCGCCCTGGGGCCGCCCCCGAGGCGGCGCCGTCTTCGCCCCGAACGCACCCCGCCTCGGTGGCGGCCTCACCGAGGCGGGCGGAGCTTGCGGCCTGCTTCTGCCTCGGCCCATGCCCCAGATCCGCAACGTCGCCATCGTCGCCCACGTCGACCACGGCAAGACCACCCTCGTCGACAGCCTCCTCTGGCAGTCCGGCACGTTCCGCGACAACCAGGACGTCGCCGAGCGGGTGATGGACTCGATGGACCTCGAGCGCGAGAAGGGCATCACGATCATGGCCAAGAACACGGCCGTCCGCTACACGCCCGCCGCGGGGCCGCTGGCCGGCGAGGAGGTCAAGATCAACATCGTCGACACGCCCGGCCACGCCGACTTCGGGGGCGAGGTCGAGCGGACGCTCCGCATGGTCGACGGCATCATGCTGCTCGTCGACGCCGCCGAGGGGCCGCTGCCGCAGACGCGGTTCGTGCTCTCGAAGGCGCTCGCGCTCGGGCTCGAGCCCATCGTGGTCATCAACAAGATCGACCGCGGCGACGCCCGCCCCGAGGAGGTCCTGAACGAGGTCTACGACCTGTTCATCGACCTCGACGCCGACGAGCACCAGATCGAGTTCCCGGTCGTCTACGCCGTCGCCCGCGACGGCCAGTGCACGACCGAGCTGGGCGCCGAGATGACGGATCTCAAGCCCATCTTCGAGGCCATCGTCGCCACCGTCCCGGCGCCCGAGGGCGACCCCGAGGCGGGCCTGCAGGTGCTGGTCACCGACGTGAAGCCGGACAACTTCCTCGGGCCGATCGCCATCGGGCGCGTCGTCAACGGGACGCTCCGCCAGAAGCAGCGTGTGCTCCTCTGCGGGCGCGACGGCAAGCGCCAGCCCGCCCAGGTGACGCAGCTCTTCGTGAGCGAGGGGCTCGACCGCGTCGAGGCGGAGGCGGCGCCGGCGGGCGAGATCATCCTGGCCGCTGGGCTCGCCGGCATCGGCCTCGGCGAGTCGGTCGCCGACGCCGCCGACCCGCAGCCACTGCCGGCGCTCTCGATCGACGAGCCGACGCTCTCGATGGAGTTCCGCATCAACGACAGCCCGTTCGTGGGGCGCGACGGCACGTTCGTGACCAGCCGCAACCTCCGCGACCGGCTGATGAAGGAGGGCGAGGCCAACCTGGCGCTCCGCATCGAGGAGACCGACAGCCCCGACCGGTTCCTCGTCTTCGGGCGTGGCGAGCTGCAGATGGCGATCCTCATCGAGCAGATGCGCCGCGAGGGCTTCGAGTTCGCCGTCGGGATGCCGCAGGTGATCACGAAGGAGGTCGACGGCAAGCTGCACGAGCCGTACGAGCGGGCCACGATCGACGTCGCCGAGGCGTTCATGGGCGTCGTGATCGAGACGCTGGGCACGCGGCGCGGCCAGATGGTCGAGATGAAGAACAACGGCGGCGGGCGCGTGCGCCTCACGTTCGAGATCCCGGCACGCGGCCTGATCGGCTACCGTACCGAGTTCCTGACCGACACCAAGGGCACGGGCCTGCTGACGCACCTCTTCGACGGCTTCCGGCCGTGGGCCGGGCCGATCACGCACCGCGCGACGGGCGCCATCGTCGCCGACCGCCAGGGCAAGGTGACGCCCTACACGGTGGTCAACCTCCAGGAGCGCGGCCAGCTCTTCGTCGGGCCGCAGGACGAGGTCTACAACGGGATGGTCGTCGGCGAGAACGCGCGCGACGAGGACATGGAGGTCAACGCGACCAAGGAGAAGAAGCTGACCAACATGCGCGCCGCCGGGTCGGACAACTTCGAGAAGCTCAACCCGCCCAAGCGGATGTCCCTCGAAGAGGCCATCGAGTGGATCCGCGAGGACGAGCTGATCGAGATCACGCCAGCCGCGATGCGCATCCGCAAGCGCCACCTCGACCCGCACGCGCGCCGGCGGGCGGCGCAGGCCCGCAAGCAGGAGGCGTAGCCCGCCTCGGAGCTTCAGGCGTCCTGAGCGTCCGGGCGGACGATCCGGCGAGTCAGCTCGACGCCCGCCTCGGTGGCGCGAGCGGTCGCGTCTTGCGCGATGGCCGCGATGTTGTAGCCGTGCTCGGCCGCATATCCTTCCTTCCGGCGTCGAGTCTCCGCCAGAATCTCGTCCAGGGGCTCGTCCGTCGGGACGGCGTCTCGGGTGGCATCGGGAGTGTTCATAGGGCGTCTCCGAGGAGGTCTTCGGGGGTGCAGAGGACGGGGGACCCGTACCCTTCTGAACGGCAGACGTGAGCGATTCGCTCCCGTAGCGTAGGGTTCGCGATGTGTCTGAAGTTCCACGTCAGGAGGAGATCGGCCCCAGCCGCAGCCGCAGCGGCGATGTGCAGCGCGTCGGTCGCCGCCTTGGGAGGGAGTGGGACCTGATCGGCGAGCCCCTGCGCCAAGTGTTGAGCCGCGCTGGAGAGGGCGACGGCTTCGATGCCGTTCAGGGCGTCGAGCCTGGCCTGCGCCGCTTCGGGGTCACCACGTCCGGCCTCCTGCAGGACGACCGGCGAGATGATGAGACGGTAGCGATTGCGTTCCCGCTCCCACCAGGTTTGCGTGAGGAGCTGGCGAGCCGCGGCGACGAGATTCGCGCTGGGCCGAGCCGTGAGATAGCTCACGACGGTCGTTTCGACGTAAAGGAGCGGCCTCATGAAGAGAGGATAGCGTCTGCCTCAACCCGCACGCGCGGAAGCGGGCTGCGCAAGCAGGAGGCGTAGCCCGCCTCGGGGCTGCCGCATCGAGGCCAGCCGCCTCGGGGGTCTCCGCAGATGCACCCCGAGGCGGCCACCCCTAGGTAGTACTGACGAATCTAGAACCCGATGCCGACGCCGAAGGTGAGCGTCGTCGCGGCGTAGTCGTCGGCCTCTGCCTCGGTGCCGCGCGTGTCGGAGCGGCGGTCGACGGCGACGAAGCCCACGAGGTCGATCCCTTCGCGCGGCAGCACCGCGTCGGCGCGGACCTTGACGGTGCGGCCGCTGTTGGCCTGCGACTCGCCCTCGTAGCCCCACGCATAGGTGCCCGTCGCGACGAGGGCGATGGGGCCGACGCCGGCTGCATACGCGCCTTGCACGCCGTAGTCGATCCAGCCGAAGTCCTCGACCGGGTTTTCGGTGGCGCTGAAGCTCAGGTGGAGCCCCCCGCCGACGCCGCCGACGGGCGTCGTGAGAACTCCGCCGAAGTCGCCCCGCAGGATCACGCCGTCGTAGAAGAACCAGTCGTCGCCGTCCTGCTCGTCGGCGAGGCCGCTGCACGAGATCACCGAGCAGACCACGATGCCGGTAACGCCGCCGGTGGTATCGACGACGACGTAGGTGCTCGACCGCGCGTTTTCGCTCAGGCCGACGAACGTGAAGCCGAGGCCGGGCGTCGTGACGCCGCTAGCCGTCCGGCCCCCGATCTCGGCGCTTCCGGTCTGGATCGTGACGGGGATGCCGAGGGCGCGAAGCTTGGGCGGCGGCGTGATCTGGGCGGTGACCGCAGGGGCCGCGAGGGCGAGGACGACAACGAGGAGGAGCAGACGCATGGCGGGGGGGCGACAACGTGAGCATCCAGGCTAGGGCCTTGCCAAACGGCCTCGCATCCCCGCCAGAGGGGATAGAGAGCGCGATCTCAGCCGTGCGAGACCGCACCCGCCTCGGGAGCGTCAGGCGAACTTGGAAGACGGAGAGCGACACGCACCGCTGCGCGGAGGGCAACGCCGTTGCGCGGAGGGCAACGCCGTCGCCGCCTCGGTGTCTATTGGGGGAGACTGCCCCGCCTCGCCATGCCTGCCCTCTCCGACCTCCGCATCGCCCGCCCTTGCCCGGCCGATTGGACCGCGATGGCCGGCGACGAGCGTGTCCGCCGCTGCGGCCGCTGCTCGCTCCGCGTGTACAACCTGGCGGCCCTCTCCGAGGCGGAGGGGCAGCGGCTGATCGCCGAGATGGAGGGCCGGGTGTGGGCCCGCCTCTACCGTCGCGCCGACGGGACGGTTCTCACGCGCGACTGCCCCGGCGCGCCCGCCTCGACGGGGCGCCGCATCGCGATGGCGGCTGCGCTCGCGTCGGTCTTCGTCGCCTCCGAGGCGGCCGTCGACCGGGTCTCGGCGTTCGTGGCCGGGTCCCCCGAGGCGGTCGAGGCCGTCGTGCCGGTCGACGACGGCGAGTGGATCATGGGGGACATCGCGGTGCCCGAGGAGTGGGCCGTGTCTCCGTCGCGACCCCGGTAGTCCCGAGGTGGGGAGCCGCGGCGCCCGACGGGCGTCTCAGGCCCACTCCCCCTGCAATACATGGACCACGTCGAACGCGCCCGCGCCCTCGTCGAGGACGACGACACCCTGTTCACGCTCCGCGAGAAGCTCGACCGCGAGAAGATCCCGTACCGCCTCGCGCGCGCGCGCACCGTCACCGACGACGGCATGACGCTCGTGACTGAGGTCGCGATTCCGCTCGGCAAGAAGGGCGAGGAGTCGATCGCCTCGTTCACGACCGGGATGTAGTGCCGGGGCCTCGGTGGCACCCGTGCCCAGAGTGGACGAGGAGGCCGGTTCATGCCGTGGAGCCCGGTGGGGCGTTGAGCCCGCCAGGCGCGTTTGTTCAACTCCTGAGCCTCGAGAGTCGACGCCCCGTGGAGTGGCAATCCGCACCGGCTTGGACTCGCAGTCGCGATCTCAGCCGGAGGACGTACCGCCTCGGGGCAAGGGCGGTCAAGGGGTCGCGACGAACAGCCGGAGCCAGGCGGCGAAGAACGGGTCCTCGAGGCGAATCCGGACGCCGCCCTGGTGCTCCTCCTCTCGCGTGACGCCGGCCTTCGTGAGCGCCTGGAGCGCCGTCCGCATCGTGCTCGGCGAGGCGAGGTCGTAGGCCCGGAGGACCTCGCCGGCGTAGAGCCCCGTCCCGCCCTCGCGGGCGACGGCGAGGAGCGCCTGCTTCTGCGTTCGGCTGAGCCCGTTCCACGTCTGCGTGTAGAAGGGGTCGTCGCGGGCAGCGAGCCTCTCGAGCGTGCCCCGGACGCCCTCGGCCGTCACGGGTTCGCCCGTCGCGAGCCCCTCGGCCCACGCCTCGTGCGCAAGCCGCTGGATGTTGTAGGGGACGTCCTCGGCAAGGTCGAGCACAGCCTCGACGGCGCCGTCTGAGATCGCGAGGCCGGCGTGCTCGAACCCCGAGGTGATCGCGGGGCGGAAGTCCTCTCGGGGGACCGGGCCGACGAAGAGCCGCGCCCCGAGGCGGTAGAACGGCCGAGATTCGTCGCCCGTCATCTCGGCCAGCATCCGGGTCTTCGAGCCTGCGAACACGTAGCCGAGGTGGTCGTGGGCCTGGACCGCGGCGCGGATCTGGCCCTCGGCCGCCACGCCGCCGTCCTCAACGACGCGCTGAAACTCGTCAATGACCACGGCCACAGGGCCTTTGGCGTTCGCCGCCAGCGCGTCGAGGCCGGACAGGGCGTCGGCGATGAGGGCAGGAGCAGAGCGGTCGGCCGCAGCGGTGAGCGAGGCCGAGAACGTGTCCGTGAGAGGGGTGTACATGAGCTGGGGGCGGAGCGCAGAGAACGCCTCCTGGATTCTCTTGCCGGCCTTCCGTACCGATCCGGCCAACCGCTCCGCGCCGTCGGCAACCATCCGTTCGGCGAGGGCGCTCGGCGAGGGGTACCCCTCGGCGTTGTAGCGCAGGACGACGGTGCCCCCGGCCTCGGCCCGCTCCTGGGCGGTGCGGAGGATCGACGTCTTTCCGAAGCGGCGGGGGCCGATGACGAAGAGCCGCTGGCGCCCCTGGAGCGCGCGGACGACGCGGTCGACCTCGTCGGCGCGGTCGACGATCTCGGTGGCGGAGAGTTCGCGGCCGAACTCGAACGGGTTCGTCATCAGGGGGCTTGCGCAGATCGGCGTTGCGTCAAATTACGCAACGTGGGGCCTCCCGTCGTTAGCTGCTACTCGAACCCCGCTCCGGTGTCCGGGTGGGCCGTCCTGCATCCTGCCATCGAGCCGAGGTCCTCATCGTCGGGTCTGGCCAGATCGCTCGTCGCCTCGCTCGCGCTGGCCTGCTCGGCACAGGTCGAGGATCCGCCACGTACCCGTGCCCAGAGTGGGACTCGAACCCACAAGGCCGTGAGGCCAGCGGTGTTTGAGACCGCCGCGTCTACCAATTCCGCCATCTGGGCGCGCCCCGAATCTACGCCCGCCTCGGGGCGCCGAGGCGGAGGAGCTGCACCCGCCCCGAGGCGGTTTCGCGGAGGCTCGACGGCGCCCGCCTCGGGGACGGGCTACCCTGAGGGCCGCACCCGACCAAGAGCTGTGCCCCTCACCTTCGAGCTTCAGGCGGTCTGCCCTGAGACCGGCGCCCGCGCCGGCCGCCTCCACACCGACCACGGGACCGTCGAGACGCCGACGTTCCAGCCCGTCGGGACGGCCGGCAGCGTCAAGGCCGTCGCGCCGCGGACGCTCCACGAGGCGGGCGTGCAGCAGATCCTCGCCAACACCTACCACCTCGCGCTTCGGCCCGGCCGCGAGGTCCTGCGGTCGGTCGGCGGGCTCCACCGGTTCATGGACTGGGACCGCCCCATCCTCACCGACTCGGGCGGCTTCCAGGTGTTCTCGCTGGGCGACCTCGTGAAGGTCACCGAGGAGGGCGTCCGCTTCCGGAGCCACCTCGACGGGACGCCCATGCACTTCACCCCCGAGGCGGTCGTCGACACGCAGCGCGACATCGGCTCGGACGTGATGATGGTGCTCGACGAACTGACCGCAGCGACCGTCGACGAGGCCGAGGCGCGGCGCGCGAACGCCCGGACGGTCCGCTGGGCCGAGCGCGCCTTCGCGCACTACCGCGCCACCACGCCGCACTACGGGCACCACCAGTCGCTGTGGCCCATCGTGCAGGGCGCGACCTTCCCATCCGTCCGCCGCGAGTCGGCCGACGCGCTCGTCCAGCTCGGGGCCGAGGGCTACGCGATCGGCGGGCTGTCGGTGGGCGAGAAGACCGAGACGATGTACGAGATCATCGAGGTCACGAACGAGGTGCTGCCCGCGGCCAAGCCGCGCTACCTGATGGGCGTCGGCACGCCGCAGAACCTGATCGAGGGCGTCGCCCGAGGCGTCGACGTCTTCGACTGCGTGATGCCGACCCGCAACGCGCGCACCGGCAGCCTCTTCACGACCGACGGGCTCGTCAACATCAAGAACGCGCGCTGGAAGGAGGACACGGGCGCCCTCGACCCGGCGCTCGACACGTACCACTCGCGGACGTTCAGCCGGGCCTACCTCCGCCACCTCATCGTCGCCAAGGAGCCGCTCGGGATGGAGATCGCGAGCGTGCAGAACGTCGCGCTCTACCTCTGGACGATGCGCCAGATGCGCGCGGCGATCCTCGAGGGCCGCTTCCCCGCGTGGCGCCGCGCGTGGTCGGAGCGGCTGGCCCAGAAGGCGTAGCCGCCTCGGTGCCGCGCCCGCCTCGTGCCCTCCCCGAGGCGGACCCAACAAGCACGCGGGGCGGAGCCCGAAGGCCCCGCCCCGCGGCGGATCGAACCGAGCCGGCGTGCTAGCGCACGACCGTGATCGTCCGGACGATGGCCCCGCTCTCCGCCTCGAGGCGGAGGACGTAGACGCCCGACGCCAGCGCGCCGGCGTCGAGGCGGGCTGTCTGCACGCCCAGGCCCATCTCGCCCTCGGCGAGGGTCGCCACGCGGCGCCCGAGGGCGTCGTAGAGCGCGACCGTGGCCTCGCCGGGCGCGTCGAGCGTAAACCGGACGTCGGCCCCGAGGCGGATCGGGTTGGCGACCGCCAGCGACAGCTCCGCCTCGGCGTCGCCCTCGGTGGAGACGCTGTTGACCACGTCGGCGGCGTCGATCACCAGAAGCTGGTAGCCCACCGCCGGGTCGTCGA
This sequence comes from Bacteroidota bacterium, assembly GCA_039024395.1. Classification (GTDB taxonomy): domain Bacteria; phylum Bacteroidota; class Rhodothermia; order Rhodothermales; family Rubricoccaceae; genus Rubrivirga. Next base: position 12,939 of record JBCCQJ010000014.1, read on the forward strand.
AGTCGAATTGACCGACGACGGCCGTGATGTTGGCCTGCGGCGGGATCGCCGTGCCGTCGACCGAGGTGTCGTCGGCGTTCGGGACGCGGAGCGAGACCGCGCCCGTCGCGTCCGAGTCGTCGGTGACGCCGTAGGTGGTGCTGGACTGGAAGGCGGTGTCGCCGTTGCCGTCGATGGCTACCGCCCGGACGGTCACCAGCTCGCCTTCGAAGTCCTCGCCGCCTGCGGCCAGCTCGGCCAGCGTGACCGTCTGGGGCATCGGCGCGTCCCCGCGGCCGAACACCTCGAAGGTGTCGAGGTCGTCCTCGTTGATCTGCAGGAGCTGCCGGAACTCGGACAGCTCGCCGACCACGCGGAGCGTGTCGCCCGGCGCGATCGTGCCGCCGGCCACGGCGTCGAAGAACGCGCCGCTCGTCTGGCGGATCGAGAGGCCGCCGGTGTCGTCCTGGAGGTAGGCGAACGCGCCCGCGGCGCGGCTCACGACGCCCTCGACGACGACGGCGGTGTCGACGCCGCGCGCACGCGCATCCGCGAGCGACAGCTCCTGCGGGAGCAGGAAGGCGGTGCCGTCCGCCAGCACGGCGAGGAGCCCGAACGCCGGCCCGTCCTTGTCGTTGGCCGGCGTGAGGAAGCCCGAGGCGAGGACCGTGATGACCTCGCCGCCAGCGCCGCTCAGGTCGGCCAGGAACGAGGCCGCCGTGACCGAGCCGTCGGCCGTCGTGACGTCGAGCGGGTAGACGGCCGGCGGGACCGCCGAGGCCGACAGCTCGGCATCGCCGAACGTGAGGTCGTCGAAGAGGACCGTGTCGCCGGTGCGGACGTCGACCGTCGGGGCGTCCGTCGAGCCGTGGACGACCGAGAGCCGGACGCCTGTGTCCGCCTCGGAGGTCGGGAGGTCGGCCCGCACCAGGAGCGTGAAGTCGGTCGTGACCTCGTCGGGGTTGGCCTCGAATCCGTCCTCGACGACGCCGATGGCGATGAGCTGGTAGGCCTTGTCCTCGTCGAGCGTGTACGAATCGGTGAAGACCGGGTTGGAGTTGTCGGCGGCGCTGCCGCCCACGATGTCCACCTTGAGGGCGACGTCGGCCGGCACGCTCACGTAGCCCTCCGCCTTGCGGAAGTCGAGGTTGTCGATGAAGAGGTCGTCGTTGACGTAGACGTCAACGGTCGCCGCATCGGGGTCGGGGCTGTTGTGGATGACCTGGAGCTGGGCCATCGGGCCGGGGTCGAAGACGGGGAGCAGATCCTCGTCGCCGTTGGGGAAGACGGCGAGCAGCCCGAACGCGGGCTCACCGGTCCCGGGCGTGAGGAAGCCCGACGCGAGCACGGTCACGGCGCCGCCGCCGGCGCCCGAGCGGTCGGCCACGAACGACTCGACCGTCGTCGCGCCGTCAGCGGTCGTGACGTCGAGCGTGTACATGGCCGGATCGACCGGCAGGTAGTCGCTCACGTCCGGGTACGAGACGTTGTCGAAGAGCACAGTGCTGCCGGCGCGGATGTCGACCGTCGGGGCGTCGGGCGACCCGTGGACGGCCCGGACGTCGACCTTGCCGGCGTCGGTGGCGGCCTCCTGGGCGGTCACGCTGGCGACGAGCGTGAACTCGTCGGGCGTGTCGTCGGCGTCGTTGTCGGGCGTGTCGTCGAGGACGCCGCTGGCGATGAGCTGGGCGACCGTCCCCGAAGGGAGGTTGTAGGTGGCCGAGAAGAGCGGGTTGCTGTTGTCAGCCGCCGTTCCGGGCACGATGTCGACGACCAGGTCGACGCCGGCGTCGACGTTGATGAACGGCGTCGCGTCGCGGAACATGAAGTTGTCGAGCAGGCGGCCGCCGTTCACGTAGACGTCCACCGAGGCGGCGTCGGGGTCGGGCGCGTTGTGGATCACCTGGAGCCGCGCGGGTTCTGTGCCCGCCTCGCCCGGCGAGGGCGCCGCGGTGAAGAAGGTCTCCGAGCCGCTCGGGATGCGCTGGATGGAACCGACGGTGGTGTCGTTGTACTGCGTCGTTTCGCCGAGCGCCGTGAGCAGGCCGGTGTCGTCACCGTCATCGGTGCCGTAGACGACCGCGTCGATCAGGCTGGTCATCGAGGCGGGCGTGTCGGTGGGGAACGCGCTCGCCTCGCCGGTGAAGAGCGCGACCGCGTCGGCCCCGTTCTGGATCAGGTTGGTGGTGCCAGCGCCCACCTCGAGGTCGCAATTGGGGACGTTCGCCGCGTCGCCACAGTAGACGAAGTAGTCGTCCGCCGCGAGGGTGAAGCCGTCGAGGTCGACCGCGTTGTAGGAGGCGTCGTCGGAGCCGTTGAAGAAGACCAGGACCGTGGTGCTGAGGTCGACCGCCGCGGAGCCGGCGTTGTAGAGCTCGACGAACTCGGCCGCGTCCGTGGACTCCTGGTCAGCATCCACCTCGTTGATGACGATCTGCGCCGAGGCCGGCAGTGCGAGGGTCAGCGCCACGAGAGCGCTCAGGGTATGACGAAGGGACATGGGGAGGGGGAGATGAAGGGGGGCGTGAACGGACGTCGGTCGGCGGGGTTCAGCCGGTCACACATCCGCAACAGAGCCGCCTCGGGTGCGGCGTTTCTGCCCCTACCCGCGACCGCCGCGCGGTGACCAGCCCGCGGCCCCGATTTTTGGCGGGTGTCCCAATTCTCCGAGGAGGCGCCCGCCTCGGGGCACCGCGCCCCGAGGCGGCGCGTTGGGCCGGTAGTTTCCAGCCCCCGCTCGCCGTCCGCATGGCCCGCACCTTCAACGTCCCGGAGTTCTACCGCAGCCCGGTCGTGAGCCGCGTCAAGGCGGCCCGCCGCGCGGCCGACCCGCGCAAGAAGGACCTCGCCCCGAGCGTGCTCGACTTCGGCCCGCTGCGCGTGAAGATGGGCCGCCACTTCGGGTTCTGCTTCGGCGTCGAGAACGCCATCGAGATCGCCTACCGCGCGCTCGCCGAGGACCCCGAGGCGGCCGCCGCGGGGCGGATGTTCCTCCTCTCGGAGATGATCCACAACCCGCACGTCAACGAGGACCTCGTGGCGCGCGGCATCCGGTTTCTGCGGACCACCTCGGGCGAGCAGCTCATCCCGTTCGACGACCTCCGGCCGGGCGACGTCGTGATCGTGCCGGCCTTCGGGGCGCCCACCGAGGTCCTCGACGTGCTGGCCGCGCAGGGCGTCGACGTGAAGGCCTACGACACCACGTGCCCGTTCGTGGTGCGCGTGTGGAAGAAGGGCGACCAGATCGGCGGCAAGGGCTACTCGGTCGTCGTTCACGGAAAGCGCGAGCACGAGGAGACGCGGGCCACCTTCAGCCGGGCCGCGGCCAGCGCGCCGGTCGTCGTCGTGCGCGACATGGCCGAGACCGAGGCGCTCGCCGCCGTCGTCGAGGGCCGCGAGGACGCCGCCTTCTTCTGGCGCCACTTCGAGGGCAAGACCTCGGAGGGCTTCGAGGTGCCGCGCGACCTCGCCCGCCTCGGGGTCGTCAACCAGACGACGATGCTGGCCACCGAGACGGCCGCCATCGCCGAGCGCATCCGGCAGGCCGTCCTCACCCGCGACGGCGACGACCAGAACGTGGCCGACACCTCCGACACGCTCTGCTACGCCACCAAGGAGAACCAGGACGCCACCGACGCGCTCATCGCCTCGGGGGCGGACCTCGCGATCGTGGTCGGCGGCTACAACTCGTCCAACACGAGCCACCTGGTCGAGTTGTGCGAGGACGCCGGCCTGCCGACGTTCTTCGTCCGCGACGCCGACGAGATCGTCTCGCCGGACCTCATCCGCCACTTCGACTGGCGCGCCAAGACCGAGCGCGAGACCCACGGCTGGTTCCCCGAGGCGCGGCCCGTCGACGTGATCCTGACGGCCGGCGCCTCGTGCCCCGACGCCCTCCTCGACGGCGTGATCCAGAAGCTCCTCGGCTACGTCGATGCGCCGCGGCCGGTCGAGGACGCGCTCGCGCCGTTCGAGGTCGTGCCGGCCGCGCCGCCGGCCCCGAAGAAGCCGCCGCCGCGCCGCCCGCCCTCGCGCCGGAGCGCGCCCGCCGGCTGACCTGGGCACCCCGGTCTCGGGGACGATGGCAGGCACCGCCTCGGGGTCCGCGCTGCGTCCGCTCCGAGGCGGATCACGACCGCGCCTGCCCTCGGGACCTCCTACGGGAAGGAGGCATGGGGAGCTGATCCGACGACAGGCACCGCCTCGGGGCGAGTCGTGTCCGCAGTTGGATTGCCTGGGAGAGTGGAGCGGAGGCTGCACCGAGGCGGTCGATTCGTCGCCCCTGGACCCTGCCACCGCGAAGGCGGGGGGCCTCCTCCCGCTGGGGGGAGGAGAACGAGAAGCTACCGAGGTGGCGGGCCCCAAGGCGGATCCTCCGACGGGGGTCGCTCGGGCGGCGGTCGGCCGTCCGCGGTCTGCCGTCGTCCCCTGCGGTCCGTCGTCCCGCGCCCCGAGGCGGCTCAGTCGAGCATCGCCGCGCAGTCGAGGGCGTAGACGGCCCGCTCGGTGCTCACGTACGCGAACCCGTCGGCCGTCGCGATCTGGCCGATCTGCTCGTCCTCGATCACCGGCCCCAGCCGCCGGCCGTCGGCCCGCGCGAACGCCTCGATGTCGAAGAGCCGCTTGCCGAGCAGGACCGGCCCGCACGTCTCGTAGCTGACGAAGCTGAACCGCTCGTCCTCGGGCGTGTCCGAGCGCCACACCCGCGCGCCGGTCCGGGCGTCGATGGCGTAGGCCAGCCCGTCGCCCCACGCGACGTACACCACACCGTCGACGACCCGCGGGGCACGGCGGGGGCTCAGAAACCCGAGTTCCGACTCGTGGCGCCAGGCGACCTCGCGCGTCGTCCGGTCGACAGCAACGACCTCGTCGTTGGCATCGGCGTAGAGCAGGAGGTCGTTCCATGCCGTCAGCTCACCGATCGACTCGCGTGTCTCCGGGCCGCCGTCCTCGAACCGCCAGCGCTCGGCGCCGGTGGCGGGGTCGAGGGCGACGATGGCGGCCGACGCCAGCCCCCCGTTCACGTTGTACCACCCCTCAGTGGAGACGAGCAGGTCGCCGTCGGAGAGGGTGAGCGCTCGGATGTTGGGACGGACCCAGCCATCGCCGGAGAGCCCTCGACGCCAGACGACGTCGCCGGACGCGGCGTCGACGGCGACGATAGACGTGAGTGTGGCGGCGTAGACGCGCTCGGCATCTGCCGCGCCGGGAACTTGAGAGAATGTGGTATCGGTGTCTAGGAGCCACAGGCGCGCTCCGCTCTCCACGTCGAACGCCCTCAAGTCGCTTCCCGCACAGTAGATCCGCCGACCGACGGCCAGAGGTGGATCGCAGAGGTTCAGGATGTCGGAGCTCCACATCCTCATGCCGTTCTCCCGTGAGAACGCAATGAGTTGGCGGACCCCTGCTTGCGAACGGCCACGCATACTGAAGAATCGCTCTTCGTCAGTAGCGCCGGTGTCTTCGGAACTGCTCACCTCGACACTCTCTTCCGCCGTCCACTCGGTACCCGGAGGCATGTCGCCCCCGATAGAACACCCAGCCATCAACACCGACGTGGCTAGAAGGAAAGAAGCCGCTTGCACTAGTCTCTGGGTTGGACTCCCAACTCATCTGTCAGGACACGCTCGACCTCGACGTACGAGCGCTCAGTGCGGGTCTCACCGGTATGCGAGGTGGGGTTAACAGCTTGGAAGTTCCGGATGGCACGTGGGTAGACCTGAGACTGTCCCTGTACCACACCATCCGATTGATCCCCGTAGGACGTGATCCGGTTGTACCAGCGATCCGTTGACTTGAGCTGGTATGCGAACCGGCCCGCCCTGATCGCAAGACCCCAGTTCCCGAAGAACACGCTCCCGACGGTCACACCAATGGCCCCCCAGTACGTCACGTCGAGGACAGCGACGGCGTACGGACCACCGTTGACAATCAGAGCATCTGCGCCAACACGCGCGAACGACCATCGCTTGTCCACGTAATGCTGGATTCCGTAGCGCGGAAACGTCTCCGTGACTCCGTTCACCGCTCGGATGGCGTTACTACCCGGCCGGAGGTCGTCGATGGCATCTGAGCCACGTCCCGAGTTGTACCAGAGCACAGCGTCCAGCGTGCTGTTCAAGACCTGAACGGGGTAGGAGCACGCTCCTTGCACGAAGCGGCACACGATGCCCCTACCGAGCGCATCGCGCACGACGGTCAGCCCGTGCCGAGGCGAGTTCTCAGCGATGAACGCGCCCTGGTGTGGCGTTCCGATTGTGACCACACCGCGGACGAGATCGTCGTCGCCGGCCGCCTCAAAGTTCTGCGCGACCCGTCGCGAGATGAGCCCGCCCTGGCTGTGCGCCACAAGGATGTTCTGATCGCGGTAGAGACCCCGGACGTAGCTGTCCAACTCCGCCTCTTGTGCCGTGTGAGAATCAAACCCGCCGTTCCCGTAGGTCGGAGCCGCCTCGGCGGCGATTTCCATCCCACATCGGGCGCGGCCTCGGACGCGGTTGGTCGCCGTCGCGCTGCCCCACGTGTCGCCACTCGAGTTGATACCGTGGGCGTAGATCACATTGGCGCCCCCCGAGACTGTCGCGCAAGGCGCCGGTGGGTTTCCTCCACCGGGAGGACTGCCTCCGGGTGGACCTCCGCCTGGCGGAGGCTCGTCGCATTCCTCGTCCGGGTTTTCGAGGGGCGAGCAGAGCGGCGGCTCGTAGGGCTCCGCGCTGGTGTCGGGCGTCCCCCATCCCCCCTGTTGCTGCTCACGGAGAAGGTCGAACGGTGGATTCTCGAACCAGACGACGTTCGAGACCGTGACGACGTTTTGCCCGTACATCCGAAACGAGGCGTCGCCCTCGTCGATGTCCGTCTCAACCCGCTCCAGGATGTAGTAAGGGCCCTCACGGCGGTAGGTCCGCCGCTGCGTGGTTGCGCGCTCGCCCGCCCCGGTGAATGAGGCCCGCTCGTGGATGGTCCGGCGCCCTCCAGAGCCCGTGGTGACGCTCGTCACGCGAAGCGTGCCCCCGTCAACCGCAGTGACGGTGCCGGGAGCGGGGAGAGCATGGAGGACGACGCCCGCTGCCACGTCTGGTGGCCCTTCCGCCTGGGTGCCGACAGACGCCATGCTCGGGCCGACACCGGGCGACGTGCCGTAAAGGGCCTCTCCCTTTGCACCCTCGAACGACAGGGCACCGCTGGCGAGATGCACAGTCCACACCTCGTCGACGATCTCGCGCGTGGGGTCGGCGCGGACGGTTCCGGCCGTATACATGCTGAACGCCGGGGCGCCGTCGACACTGTAGCCGCCCTCCATCACAAATGGCTGCGGCGGGGCGTCGAGGATCATCGTCCGGACGCGACGACCGGTGCGAGTGTCAAACGCGGGGTCGGCCGTCTCGACGCGGGCGACCTGCGTCAGCGTGAGAGTCGCCGAGATGTGGGTGTCCTCGCTGTTGATGCGTGGGTTTCGAAGCGTTGCTCGGGCCGCCTTAAACGAGGGGGGGGGCGCTGATCGACGTCGGCGAGAACGGGTCGAGCGGGGCGGCGTCGGGTGCCCCCGCGTCGCAGGCGCTCAGGGCGAAGGCTACGGTGAGGACGAGAGCCGGTCCACGGGCAGTACGCATAACCAGGGAGGTGTGTGGTGGGCGAAACATAGGCCTTCGCGGGGGTACCGTCCTGAGCAATTTGCACCAGAGCCTCGCCTCGGGGCCGGAGGCCCTGCGCGTCGTGCCCCAAGGTGGCTGCCATCCCGAACCAGGCATTCCCCCCGCCTCGGGGCAGAGCCGTCTGTCCGTACGTTCCCTCCGTGTCCTCCGCCATGTCCGAGCCCCTCCCCGAGGCGGACGCCGTCGACCCCGAGGCGGCGCTCGCCGACCCCGACCGCCTCGGGGCCCTCGAGGCATCGGGCCTCGCCGACGGCGCGCCCGACCCGGCGTTCGACCGCCTCACGCGGCTCGTGCAGCGGTGCCTCCGCGTGCCGGTCGCGCTCGTGTCGCTCGTCGACGACCACCGGCAGGTGTTCAAGAGCCAGCAGGGGCTCGGCGAGCCGTGGTGCTCGCTCGGCGAGACGCCCCTCTCGCACTCGCTCTGCCAGCACGTCGTTGCCCGCGAGGCGCCGCTCGTGGTCGGCGATGCCCGCGAGCACCCCCTCGTGCGCGACAACCTCGCCGTCCGCGACCTCCACGTGGTGGCCTACCTGGGCGTTCCGCTGCGGACGCCCGACGGCCACGTCATCGGGTCGCTGTGCGCCATCGACGGGGTGCCGCGCTTCTGGTCCGAGGCCGACCAGGAGGTGCTGGCCTCGCTCGCGAGCGTGGCGATGGGCGAGATCGCGACCGCCTACCGCGCGCGCACCGAGGCGGGCCTGTTCCGCGACGCCCTCGGCATCAGCCGGGCGCTCCTGAACGCCCTCTTCGAGAGCGCGCCCCGGCCGACGTTCGTGCTGCGCGAGAGCGGGGCCGTCGCCGAAGTCAATGGCCGCGCGCTGGCCCACCTCGGGGCCGTGCGCGACGCCCTCGTCGGCCGGTCGTTTGGCGACGTCCTCGGGTTCACCGGTTCGGCCGCGGAGCGCCTGGAGGCGGCCGTCCGCGACGCCGCCTCGGGGCTCCCGAGCCGATACGTCGAGGCGGACGCCGGCCGCGAGGCGGCGCTGAGCGTCTACATCCGGCCCGTCCCCGGGGCCCCGCTCCTGCTCGCCGACGTGCAGGAGACCTCGGCCCCGAGGCGGGACGCCGTCCGTTGAGGCGCGTCGCTCGACCGACCCCGCCCGCCTCGGGGACGGCCGCCTCGGAGCCTCGCGCCGCGGCCGGCGTACCGTCGCTCCTGCGCCCACCTCCCGAAGGAGTCCCCCTCCTGGGCAGGAGGGGCCAGGGGTGGTGGGCTGAACCGTGCACACCGCCTCGGGACGCCCGCACCGCTGGCCCCGAGGCGGCGGCTCTCCTCCCTCTGTCTCCCCCGGTCCCGGGGGAGGGCTCTGCTTCTCACGACTCTGCACATCCCCACATGGACGCCGCCCTCGCCTACGCCCGTGACCACGCCGACCGCTTCGTCGAGGAGCTGAAGGCCTGGCTCCGCATCCCCTCCATCTCCACCGACCCCGCCTACGCCCCGCGCGTCCGCGAGGCGGCCGACTGGCTGGCTCAGAACCTCCGCGACATCGGGATGCAGACCGTCGACGTGATCGACACCGACGGCCACCCGGTCGTGCTCGCCGAGCACCACGTCGCCGACGACGCGCCGACAGTCCTCGTCTACGGCCACTACGACGTGCAGCCGCCTGACCCGCTGGAGCTGTGGGACCAGGACCCGTTCGAGCCGGTCGAGGTCGATGGCGACCTCGTCGCGCGCGGCGCGGCCGACGACAAAGGCCAGGCGTTCATGCACGTCAAGGCCGCCGAGGCGGTGCTCGCCAACGGTGGGCCGCCGGTCAACCTGAAAGTGCTCGTCGAGGGCGAGGAGGAGAACGGGAGCAAACACCTGCCGGCGTTCCTGGAGGCCCACCGCGACCGCCTCGGGGCCGACGTCGTGCTGGTGAGCGACACCGCACTCTTCGCGCCGGGCGTCCCGTCGATCGCCTACAGCCTGCGTGGGCTGGCCTACGTCGAGGTCACGCTCACCGGCCCCAAGAAGGACCTCCACTCGGGCGTCTACGGCGGGGCGGTCCACAACCCGATCAACGCGCTCGCGGCGATGATCGCGGACCTCCACGACGACGACCACCGCGTGACGGTCGAGGGCTTCTACGACGACGTGCGCGACCTCACCGAGGCCGAGCGCGCCAGCTACCGCGCCCTCCCCTTCGACGAGGCGGCGTGGAAGGACGAGGCCGGCGTCGCGGCAACGCGCACCGAGGCGGGCTACGGCATCCTCGAGGGCACGTCCGGCCGGCCGACGCTCGACTGCAACGGCATCTGGGGCGGCTACACCGGCCAGGGCGCCAAGACGGTGCTCCCGTCGAAGGCGAGCGCCAAGATCTCGTGCCGCCTCGTGGCCGACCAGCAGCCGGGCGACATCACCGACAAGCTGCGGCGCCACTTCGAGGCGCACGTGCCGGAGACGATGACGCTCACGTTCACCGACCTCCACGGCGGCCACGGCGTCATCGTCGACACCGAGGCGCCGGCGATGCAGGCCGCCTCGGTGGCGATGGAGGCCGTCTTCGGGCAGAAGCCGTTCTTCACCCGCGAGGGCGGCTCGATCCCCATCGTGGCCGACTTCAAGCGGATCCTCGGCCTCGACACCGTGCTCATGGGCTTCGGGCTCGACTCGGACTCGATCCACAGCCCCAACGAGCGCTTCGGGCTCGACCGGTTCCACCAGGGCATCGAGGCGAGCGTGCGCTTCATGGACGCCTTCGCCCGGCAGGCGGCGTGAGCCGGGCGATGCGCCCGGCGCCTCACAGGCCGAACTGGTACCCGAGGCGCAGGAACGGCAGGACGGGGACGACCCCGAGTTCGTCCTCGATGTCTTCGACCTCTCGGTCCACGTCCTGCTGGAAGTCGGGGTCTTGAGCGGCGCTGCCGCTGAAGGCAAGCTCCACGCGTGGCCGCGCCGGCACCGCGACGCCCAGCCCCACGTTCACCCCGCGGCCGCGGCGTCCGATCTCGACCACCGCGGCCGGGCCGCCCAGGCGGATGTCGGCGGTGATGGTGCCTAACTCGTCTGGCGTGTACGTCCCGTCTCCGATCTCGACGTCGTCCTCGGCCTCGGCGGTGCCGTCGAGGCCGTAGCCGCCAATGTAGGCCCCCGCCCCAAGCGCGAAGCCGCCCCCGAACGGGTGCACGTGGCCCATCACCGTGACGCTGAAGGCCTGGAGGTCGGTCTCGTAGCGGAGGTCCTCGATCTCGCCCAGGTCGATGCCGAGCCCGAACGGCACCGCGCTGACCTCGGCGGAGACGCTGAAGGTGGACGTCGCCTGGATCGTCCCGCCGACGCCGATGCCCGTCCCGGTGAGCGCGATGCCGACGGAGGGCTCGACGGCGCCGGGCGCCTGTGCGCGTGCGGGCAGGACCAGCACGGCCAGGACGAGCAGGAGCACGGGCATGGATCTGGTCATCATGCGGTGGGTTCGTGAGGGGAGACCCAAACGTACGGCGACACGGTGCCGGCCGAGGAGCGTCAGGTCCCTGCGCGATCCGGGACGCACGACCGCGACGCCGTGGCCCGGGGTGCCGCCTCGGGCCACGGCGTCACCGCGGCGCGGCGTGCGAGGGATGGCCGCGGATCCTGTCACGCATTCGATCCGTCTTTCGCGTTGCGCGCGATTCGCCCCGCGCCGTATGATAGACGCCCGCTCCCTGGAGGCTCCATGACCGACCGCGACACGCCCGCCGACGCTGCCACGCCCATCACCGAGAAGATCTCCTTCACCGAGGAGGTGGAGGTCTCGGGAGACGGCGCCTTCCCAGACGGCGCGATCGCCGTCGACGCCCCTGAGGCCGAGTCGGACGACAGCCCCGGCCACCTCGACCAGATCCGGAGCATCCTCTTCGGGCAGGCGCAGGCCAAGACCGACACCCGCCTCGAGCGCATCGAGGCGCGCATCGCGCAGGAGATGACGCAGCTCCGCGACGACGTGGCCCGCCGCCTCGACTCGCTCGAGAGCTACGCCCGCACCGAGGCGGAAGGCCTGGCGCGCCGCCTCGACGCCGAGCGCCGCGAGCGCAACGAGGGCCTCGACGCGCTCATGAAGGACGTCAGCATGCGGAGCGAGGGCTTCACGCGCCGCCTCGACGCGATCCGCGAGGAGGCCGACGCCAGCGACCGCGCCCTCCGCCAGCAGGTTCTCGACGAGGCCGCCCGCGCCCAGAACGCCCTCCGCACGCGGGCCGACGAGCTGGTGCGCGAGATCGAGGAGGCCGCCGCCCGCCTCGGAGCCGAGAAGGCCGACCGCCACGCGCTCGCCGCCCTCTTCGCCGACGCCGCCGCCCGCCTCTCGGACGGCCGATAGGCGCGTGTCCGCCCCCCGGACGCCCGACGACACCCGCCCCGACGCCAGCCACGCCGGGGACGGCGCGCCTGCGGCCGGCTCGCCCGAGGAGGTCGCCGCGCTGCGCCGCCTGCTCCTCGGCGAGCGGCAGGCCGAGCTGCTCGACCGCTGGACGGCCCAGGGTGCCCGCGACCTCGACGCCGACGCCCTCATGCGGATGCTCCCCGAGGCGGCCCGCCGCAGCAGCGCCCAGAGCGAGGCGCTGGGCAAGGCCCTCGCGCCGACCATCGAGACCGGCCTCAAGGCGAGCGTCGAGCGCAACCCGCAGCCCATCGTCGACGCCATCTTCCCCATCATAGGGCCGGCCATCCGGCGTGCGATCCAGAGCGCGCTCGCCTCGTCGATGCAGGCCATCAACCAGACCGTCAACTACGGGCTGTCGCTGCGCGGGCTCGCGTGGCGCGTCGAGGCGTGGCGCGAGGGGCTCTCGTTCAGCGAGGTCGTGCTGCGCCACACGCTCGCGTACCGCGTCGAGCAGGTGCTGCTCGTCCACCGCAACACGGGGCTGCTGCTCCACCACCTCGTCGCGCCCGCCGTCGACGAGGCCGAGAACCCCGACCTGGTCTCGGCCATGCTGAGCGCGATCGGCCAGTTCGTCGAAGACTCGTTCGTCGTCGACGAGGACGACGCGCTCGACGCCGTCCAGGTGGGCGACCTCAACGTGTGGATCGAGCCCGGCCCGCACGCCGTCGTCGCGGCCGTCGTGCGCGGGCAGCCGCCGCAGGAGCTGCGCACGACCCTCGTGCGCGCGCTCGCGACCATCCACGACCGCTACGGGGCCGCGCTCGCCACGTTCACCGGCGACGCCTCGGCGTTCGACGGCGCCGAGGAGGTGCTCGAGGCGTGCCTCGACACGCGGCTCCGCGAGGACACCGCCTCGGGGACGTCGTGGAAGGTGTGGGTGCTGCTGTTCGTCGCGCTCGCCGCCCTCGGGTGGTGGAGCTGGACCACGTACCTGGAGCGGGCCGCCGAGCGCCGCTACCTCGCCGCCCTCGACGCCACGCCCGGCCTCGAGGTGATCCGGACCGACCACGCGGGCGGCCGCCTCGTGATCGTCGGGGTGCGCGACCCGGCCGCGCCCGACCCCGCCATAGGGCTCGCCGAGGCGGGCCTGACGCCGGACGACGTGGACGCCCGCTGGCTCCCCTATTTCTCCGACGACCCGGCCCTCGTCGCCGGCCGCCTCCGGGCGGCGGCCGCCATCCCCGAGGCGGTCGCGCTCGACGCCGACGCGGCCGGGACGATCCGCGCGAGCGGCGTTGCGGGCACCGACTGGGTGGCCGATGCGCGGCGCGTGATCCCGCTCGTGCCCGGCGTGCGGGCGCTCGACCTCTCGGGCCTGCGGAGCCCGTTCGACGTGGCCGCGGCGGCCCTCGAAGACCAGACGCTCCGGTTCGACGGCGAGACCGACGTCCTGGCCGACACGTCGGCGCTCGGCGCGCTGCGCCGCGAGGTGGCGGCGCTCGCCGCGGCGGCCCCGCCCGGCGCCGTGCTCGAGGTCGTCGGCCACACGGACGACGTCGGGACGGCGGCGGCCAACCGGGCGCTGAGCCTCCGCCGCGCGCGTGCCGTGAGCCGCGCCGTGGGCGGGGCCGCGGCCGGCCTGGACGTGCGCCTCGTGCCGCGCGGCGCCGAGGACCGCCTCGGGGACGGGCCGTCGCCCGAGAGCCGCCGCGTGACCTTCCGCGTCGTCCGCCCCGAGGTGGTCCCCGCGCAGGCGGGCGAGTCTGTGGCGCCGTGATCCAGAAGAAAGTCTGCCTCGTGGGCGCGCCGGCGGTCGGCAAGACGAGCCTCGTGCGGCGCTTCGTCGAGGGCCAGTTCTCGGACGCCTACCTGACCACCATCGGCGTGTCGATCTCGCGGCGCGTGGTCGGCGCCGACCCGCCGGTCTCGCTCGTCCTGTGGGACATCAACGGCGACGACGCCTTCTCGCCGGTCCGGTCGAGCTACCTCCGCGGCGCCGCGGCGCTCCTCCTCGTGGCCGACGGCACGCGGCCGGCGACGCTCGACCGTGCCCTCGCCCTCCACGCCGACCTCCGCGAGGCCCAAGGCGCGACGCCGGCGCTGCTCGCGATCAACAAGCGCGACCTCGACCGCGACTGGGCCCTCGACGACGGGCGGCTCGCCGCCCTTCGCGCCGAGGGGTGGACCGTCTTCGAGACGAGCGCCAAGAGCGGCGACGCCGTCGAGGCGGCCTTCGAGGCGCTCGCGGCGCAGACGGCATGAGCGACCTTCACGCCGCCCTCCTGCCGGCCCTCGGCGTCGTGGTCCTGGAGCGGACCGCCGCGGGCACGTTCGCCCGCCTCGGGGACGTGCCCGCGGGGCTCGCGGGGCTCTTCGACGGCGGCCCCGAGGCGGTCGACGTCTCGGCCTCGGCCTACCTCGCGTGGTTCCTCGAGAGCGCCGAGGCGGTGTGGCGCGGCGAGCGCGACGGCCCGCTCGCCTCCGGCCCCTGGACCGAGGCCGGCGCCGACGGCGAGGCGCGGACGCTCGAGGCGACGGCCCTCCGCCTCGGGGACCGCGACGTGCTCCTGATTGGCCCCCCGGCGTTCTCGTTCCCCGAGGCGACGCGCGTGCTCCAGACCGCGCGCGAGCTCGCGCTCGCGGCCGAGGGCGAGCGCCGGGCGGCGTCCGAGCGCGAGGTGCTCCTGCACTGCATCGTGCACGACCTCTCGAACCCGCTCTCGGGCATCAGCGGGAGCCTCCAGATCCTCGGCGCGGGCGACCTCGACGACGACAACACCGAGCTGCTCGAGATCGCGTCGCGCAACGTCGGCCGGATGCGCAGCATGATCCGCTCGATCCTCCACACGTTCGAGGCCGAGGTGGCGGCCATGCTGCCCTCGGCCACGCCCGACCGCGCCGACGCCGCCGCCGTGCTCGCCGCCGCCGCCGAGGCCATCGGCCCGCAGGCCACCGTCGCCGAGGTCACCCTGGAGGCCCACGTCCCCGAGGCGGCGGTGCCGGTCGTCGGCGAGGCGGTCCGGCTGGAGCGCGTGCTCCTTAACTTCCTCGACAACGCCCTCCGCCACACGCCGGCTGGCCAGACGGTGCGCCTGTTCGTCGACGAGGAGGCCCGCGAGACGGTCCGCCTCGTGGTCGAGGACGACGGCGAGGGCGTCCCCGAGGCGGAGGTCGGCGCGCTCTTCCAGCGGTTCAGCCAGAAGGGCGGCCGGCGCGGGCGCGTGGGCCTGGGCCTCTACTTCTGCCGGATCGCGGCCGAGGGGTGGGGCGGCGAGGCCGGCTACGAGCCCGCGCCCGGCGGCGGCGCGCGGTTCTGGATCCGCCTGCCGCGTGCCGCGGTCACAGGCTGAGGCTCTACCTTCTCGCATGGCTCTCCGTGTCGCCCTCGTCGACGACGACCCCGACTATGCCCGGCTGCTGGCCCTCCACCTGCGCCGGATGCCCGACCTCGACGTCGAGACGGTCACCTACGGCTCGGGGGCCGCGTTCCTGGCCGCCCTCGACGCCGGCGACGTGCCCGACCTGGGCTTCCTCGACGTGGTGATGCCCGAGGTCGACGGCATCGAGACGCTCCGCCGTGCCCGTGCCACCCACCCCGACCTCCCGCTGGTCGTCCTCTCGGCGCAGACGACGGTGCGCGTGGCCCTGGATGCCATCGAGCTGGGCGCCCACGACTACCTCGTCAAGGGCGACGACCTGGGCCGCGTCGGCCGCGTGGTGCAGCGCGAGGCCGAGCGGCGGACGCTCGTCGGCGAGCTGGACGCCCTCCGTGCCCGCCTCGGGGAGACGCCGCAGGACCCGCGCATCATCGGCGAGAGCGAGGCGATGGCGCGCGTCTACCGGATGGTGGCCAAGGCGGTCCGCGGCGACCTCGCGACGGCCGTCGTGGGCGAGAGCGGGACGGGCAAGGAGCTGGTCGCCGAGGCGATCCACGCCGGCTCGGCCCGGCGCGACGGCCCGTTCGTGGTCGTCAACTGCGCCGCGATCCCGGCCGAGCTGATGGAGAGCGAGCTGTTCGGCCACGAGAAGGGCTCGTTCACGGGCGCCCACGCCCGCCGCGCCGGCGTCTTCGAGCAGGCCGACGGCGGCACGCTCTTCCTCGACGAGATCGGCGAGCTGCCGCTGGGCCTCCAGGCCAAGCTGCTGCGCGTGCTCCAGGACCGCCGCGTCCGCCGCGTCGGCGGCACCGAGGCGTTCTCGGTCGACGTGCGCGTGATCTCGGCGACGCACCGCGACGTGCCCCAGATGATCCGCGACGGGACCTTCCGGGAGGACCTCTACTACCGGCTCTTCCAGTTCCCGATCGCGCTGCCGCCGCTGCGCGACCGCGGGGCCGACGTGCTCCTCCTCGCCGACCACTTCCTCGAGGCGGCCATCGAGCGCCACCCCGACCTCGCCCCGAGGCGGCTCACCAGCGCCGCCCGCCAGGCGCTCGCGCGGTACCGCTGGCCCGGCAACGTGCGCGAGCTGGGCGCGACCGTCGAGCGCGCCGTGCTGCTGGCCGACGGCGAGGACATCACCCCGGCCGACCTCCTCCTCGGGGACGCGCTCGCGGAGGAGACCCGCCCGGCCGACCTCGCGACCGCAGCGGCCTCGCCCGACGAGATCGTGCCCATCGACACGCTCAAGCGGCTCGCCCTCGAGCACGCCTGGCGCCTGTGCGACGGCAACGCCGACCGGACGGCGGCCCGCCTCGGGGTCACGCGGTCGACTGTCTACCGGCTCGTCAAGACGTACGGCCTCGCTGGCGCCTCGTAGCGGCCGCCTTGTGGCTGCCGCCGCATGGGAGGCCGGTTGTCGAAAGGGAATCCCGACCTTGGGATCGTGCCTCCTCCCCGAGCCGATTCGGCGTCCGAAGATCGGACGACGGTGTCTCGATGTCTGATTTTGTGACGGCAAAAACCGCCCCTGTCGCCAAAAAACGCCCATGAAAACATTTTCAGGGTGTCGGGCACTCTTGGCACGGCTGTTGGTATGAGAGTGCACAGACTGACTCAGGGACGGCAGGCGCTCCGGACTCACCCCACCACCGAGCGCTCCCGTTCCCCCGCTAGGCTGCTCCCTCAGGGACAGCCAATCGAGCCGGGGCGGCAAACCAGGGAGCCGCCCCGGCTCTCTTTGTATCCGGCCGCGATGTCGCGGCCGGTGGCCCCGAGGCGGTGGGTCAGCGCCGTCGGCTCGGGTCGACCGGGCGGATCAGGCCCTCCTGGGCCGTCGTCGCCACGAGGCGGCCGCTGGCGTCGGTGACCTCACCGCGTGCGAACGCGCGCGCGCCGGCCGTGCTCGGCGCCTCCATCGCGTAGAGCAGCCAGTCGTCGGCGCGGAACGGCCGGAGGAACCAGATGGCGTGGTCCAGCGAGGCGGCCTGGATGCTCCCGTCGAAGACGGTCCGGCCGTGGGGCAGCAGCGCCGTCCCGAGGAGGCCCCAGTCGCTCGCGTAGGCCAGGATCGCCTGGTGCAGGAGCGGCTCGTCGGGGAGCGGGCCGGTCGCGCGGAGCCACGTGGCCGCCCGGGCGTCGCGGGGCGCCGGCCGCAGCGGGTTCGGGTCGGGGTCGACCGGCCGGAAGTCGATCGGGCGCTCGCGCGTGAGGACGGTCCGCAGCGGCTCGGGGACTCGCTCGCCGAGGGCGGCGGCGAGGTCGCGCTCGCTCGTCAGCGTCTCCGCCTCGGGGGCGTCGGGCGCCTGGGCGGCCTGGTGCTCCAGCCCGTCCTCGTCGCGGTGGAACGACAGCGAGGCGTTGAAGATGGGCCGCCCGTGCTGGATGGCCGTCACGCGGCGCGTGGTGAACGAGCCGCCGTCGCGCAGCTTCTCGACCTCGTACACGATCGGCGCCTGCACGTCGCCCGGGAGGATGAAGTAGGCGTGCAGCGAGTGGCAGCGCCGGGCCGCCTCGACCGAGCGGCCGGCGGCGACGAGGGCCTGCGCGAGCACCTGCCCGCCGAACACGCGGGGGCTGGCGAGCGGCCGGTTGCGCCCGCGGAAGATGTGGACCTCGATGGGCTCCAGGTCGAGGAGGTCGAGAAGGTCGTCGAGGGCGGTCATCGAGGCGGACGGCAGAGCGCGGAGTGGGGGCCGGCCCGTACCCCGAGGCGGAGGTGCCGGAGCCCGGCGCGCCGTGATTTCATCGGGGGCGACCTTGTCGGGACTCGCGCGACCCTGTTACTTGTCGACGTCTGCGGGCCGCCATCGCTCCGGCCCGCCTCCCCCTCACTGCGCCCCGATCCCGATGAAACCCCTCCTGTTCGCCCTCGTCGCCCTCGTCGCCCTCGTCGCCCTCCCGCTCGCCGGCTGCGGCGAGGAGCCCGCCGAGCCCGCCGAGCCCGTCGTCACCGACGCCGAAGTCGTCACCGAGCCCGAAGACGACCTCATGATGGAGACCGACACCACGATGCTCGAAGAGGGCGAGATGATGGGAGAGGACGCCATGGAAGACACCATGGACGGCGACGCCATGACCGAGGAGGACGCCGAGTAGCCTCGGCCCCTCACCGTGCGTCTCGCCCCCGGCCGCCTCGGTGCGCCCGGGGGCGTTTTCGTCGCCGCCTCGGGGATCGTGACCGCCGACGACGGACGGCCGACCGCCTCAGGGCTGACCGCCTCGTGGTCGACATGCTCTCCTCCCCCCAGCGGGGGGAGGTTGGGAGGGGGGCGACGAATCAGAGGCCACGCTTGGCCCCGACGCGGTATGCTCGTTCCATCGCCTCGATGTTGGCTGCCTGATGGACGCGCCGGAGACGGCGGACACGGCAGGGCGTGGCGCGCCACGCCCCATACGCATCAGGTTAAGCGCGCTCTGCTCGACAGCATGGGGCCGTAGAGCCCCGACGGAAGGAAAGCCGCCTCGGCGGGTATCCGTGTAGCGACCAAGCTGCACATACCCCGCTCCGGCGGCTCTCCGATGAC
>JBCCQJ010000015.1:0-31455 GCA_039024395.1 Bacteroidota bacterium
CACGCGGCGTGCCGATCTAGAGCTTGTCATGGACTCGATGGACGCGGAGCCACACCCTTCAAAACCACGGTCATTCCCGCGAAGGCGGGAATCCATACGGCCTCTCCACCTTGCCCAGACGTCGCATGGATCCCGGATCGGAGTCCGGGATGACTCGGTGGAAGGGAGGGGAACAGCCGACGGCCGATTCCGCTCTGTTTTGGGCGGTCCAGTTCATGACAAGCTCTAGGCTCGCGCCGATTCAGGCTGGCACCGAGGCGGGCGCCGCCTCGGGGGACAGGCGCTTCGTGTAGCGGAGGCGCGATGACCACCGCTGCGCCGGACGCTCGACGAGGAGGTAGAGCACGTACGTGGCCACCAGCGATACGATGACAGCGGCGGCGAGGACCGCGATCTGTCCGACCGCACCGTCGGCGAACCGCTGGAGCAGGTTCACGACGCGACCCCCGATGGGGACGTGCACCAGGTAGAGCGAGTACGAGACGGCACCGAGCCACACGAGCGGACGCCACTGAAGCACGCGGCCGACCCGGCTTTCCGGCTCCGCCGACCCCGTCGTGGCGATCACGAGGGCCGTTGCGACTCCGACCATCGCCTCCAACCGCCCGAGTCCCATCGCCGTCATGGCTGCCAGCACGACGAACAGCGCGGCGTAGAGCCCTGCGGGCAGGAGCCCGATCCGGCGCTGCACCGTCGCGATGCCCAGCGCGAAGAGGGGCAGGTAGTGGAAGACGAGCGACTTGGGCACCGGAAGGAATACCAGCGCGCCCAGCACGAGTGGCACGGCGGCCCGCACCCCGAGGCGGTCGTGGACCGTGAGCGGGAAGATGAGTGCGATCAGCAGATAGAACTGGAACTCGATCGCCAGCGTCCAGAAAACCGGGTTGTACCAGGCGTAGCCGGTGAAGGCGTTCAGGTAGCCGAAGTGCGAGAGGAACTGCGCCCAGTCGAACACGAACGGCTCACCGCGGAAGCCGGGAACGAGCGGCCCAATCAGCCACAGGCCAATCACGAGCGCCAGCGTGACGAGGTACGGCGGCTCCAGCCGGAGCAGCCGCTTGGCCAGGAACCGCCCGTACGACCGGAGGCGGTATCGCCCGCGCCACATGGCGTAGGGCAGGACAAACCCCGAGATGACGAAGAACACCTCGACTCCGAGCCAGCCTTTCGAGCCCGACGCCTGGAGGAAGGCGCCCGAGGCCCCTCCGTCCTCACCGAGCCACCGTCCGTTGGTGAAGTGGAACCACATCACGGCCGCCGACGCCAGCCCGCGCAGGGGGTCGAGCACGAGGATGCGCGGCGCCGAGGCGGGCGGGGCGGCGAGGCCGGACTGCGCCTCGGGGCCCGAGGCCACCGCACGAGCCGCCTCGGGGGCGGCGGAGGACGGCGGGGGAGGAGGCATCGTGATCGGGGAGGGATCGGGGCAAGCTCGCACCCAACCCCCCTGCCGACCTACGGCGCCGTCGGTTCACTCCGGGAAAACGACATCGTCGGGGATCGGGCGGACCGCCGCGCGCCACGTGCCCGATACCGGTGCTGTGCCAGAGAACGAGAGGCGGAGGACCGGAGCCGACTGGGTCCCCACGTTCTCGTAGCCCAGGTACCGGTCTGCAGCCGCACCGGTCACCTCGACGAGGCCGCCCCCGCCGTCAACCGCCTCATACGGACGGTGGAACAGGTTGAGATCAATGTCGACGAAGCCGGTGCCGTCTCCAGCGGCGGTGAGGGATGCGCTCTCGAGGGGTCCGGAATCCTCGCTGGTGCGGGCGCCGACGGTGACGCGCTCGAAGTAGCACAGTCGGTACCCGTGCCGCCGATCGCTTCGGTCGTCGTTCCTGAGATTGAACCGGTTGAACTCGGCGTCTCGGATGAAGACGCGGAAGCGGCTCCAGACCTCGGGGTCGCTCGTGTCGAGCTTCTTGACGTGGATAATGTCCTTCCCCGAGTGGAGTCGAACCCGCTGGACGTAGAGGTCCATGCTCGTCGTCTCCCGCGTGTTGAGAGGGTTGATGACGAACAACTCGTTTGAGCTGTACGGCTCCTCACCCGGCGACGGCTGGACGTCGTAGACGCTGTAGACGTGGTCTGGGGAGTGGGGGCGCATCCCGAAGGCCGAGTACGATCCGCCTGGCGACGCCGGCGCAGAGACCGTCAGGCCTCGGACGTCCGCCCGCATGGCGTGGCCCGCCATGAACGCCCAGGCCTTCCCGCGCTCGACGGTCACGTCCGCCACCTCGTGATGGCTTCGCTCGGTCTGGTTGTCGAGGTCGTTCGCCTGCGCAGCGACCAGGTTGAACGGTCTGTCGTTGTCTGAGGCGAGCGTGACTCCACGGAGTGCGTAGGGCCCGCGGTGGTACTTCGTCGCGACCATCTCAATGCCGTCGGGAAGCTCGATGCGGAAGTCCTCGATGAGGGTCGTCTCGCCGAAGTAGAAGTCGGTCTCCGGGTCCCCCAGGTCGTCGAGGTCCGACGGGTTCCGGTGACCGAGGAAGTTGCCCAAGGAGCCGAAGTGGGGGTTGGGGACGAGATCGCGGACCGTCACGCCGTTGTAGTGCCCCATCTGCATCGGGATGAATCCATTCCACCAGAACCCATACACCTCGATGTTGTCGATCGACGTGCCCTCGGCTGTCCGGACGCCGTACAGGCCGTGGTTGCGGGCCGAGTTGCCGAGACGGAGGTCGCGGCTGCCGCCGAAATGCACGTTC
The DNA here is from genome assembly GCA_039024395.1 of Bacteroidota bacterium. Classification (GTDB taxonomy): domain Bacteria; phylum Bacteroidota; class Rhodothermia; order Rhodothermales; family Rubricoccaceae; genus Rubrivirga. Next base: position 2,709 of record JBCCQJ010000015.1, read on the forward strand.
GAGGCACCGCCGAGGATCAGGTTGCCGCCCGTGTCGTGGATGTGGACGTTCTCGAGGCGGGCGTTCGAGCCGACGACGCCGTCGCGCAGCGAGGTCGACGCGACGAAGCCGTTCCAGTGCGTCGAGTTCTGCAGCATCTCCTCGACGCGTGAACCCCAGTGCTGGCCGTTGCTCGGGCCACTCGCGGCGAGGTACTCATCGGTGAAAACGTACGTGTTCTCGGCCAGGTTGCCGTCGATCTCGAGGTCGACGAGGCGGCCGAGCGTGGCCTGCCGCCCGTGTCGGATCACCACCTGGGGCTGGGTGCGCACGATGCGGTCATAGGGCGAAGCCGCCTCGGCGTATTGCGGGTCGACATTGGAGGCGGTCGAGAACCGTTTCCACGGGGCGCCCTTGAGCACGCGCAGCCCTTGGCCGTCGCGGACGCCGTCGCGCTCGCCCTTCAGCACCGCGCCGTCTTTCGTCTCCAGGACGCGACTGTACCCGTACATCCCCCGCAGCACGACGTAGTGATCCTGGCCTGTCGCCTCGGTGCGAATCGAGGCGGTGTTGATGGCCGTCGCGAGGGCGTTCGTTGCGTCGTAGACGGGGTCGCCAGTCACGATCCCTGAGGGAGACGCCCCCGGAGCGGCCGGCGCCGACGGATCGGGGGTCCAGTCGGTGGGATAGGGCTGCGCGCCCCACCACTCGGGGCGGACGTAGCGGGTGGTCAGCGTGCCCTCGAGGCGGAGGGCCGGGATGACGCGCTGGAGGCGGATCGGGCCGGTCGCGCGGCGGTAGCGGGCCGTCACGCGGTTGGTGCCCGCCCGCTCGTCGGCCAGCGCCAGGGCGCCGTGCGGGACGGTCAGGTCCCCCGAGGCGGGATCGAGGAAGCGGCTCCCATTCCGGTCGCCACCATGCCCGTGGAGGTCGGTCGCGGTGAAGTACTCGTCGTCGCCAGGGCCGTAGACCAGGCGGAACGACTCGAACGCGATTCCCTCGCCGGCGTCCAGCGTCTGCGAGCGCGTGAGGCCCGGCGCTTCCACCTCCTCGGTGAACGCATCCGGCACGAAGACCACGCCGCCGTCGGGCGCCTCGCCGGTGTCGACCACCTCGAAGCGGCCGCCGCCGCCGTCCCCCGGTGCGCTGTAGCCGGCCACCTCGACGACTTCGCCCACCTGAAGGTCGGCGAGCGCAAGCGCCGAAGCGAGCGTGCCCACGTTGCGGTCGGCAGACGGACCCGCCCCCGAGGCGAGGGTCAGCGTGTCGGCTCGCGAGAGGTGGATCCGGTAGCCCTGGCCCGGCTCCAGCGTCGACAGCTCTGGCGCCCCTCCCGAGGCGGGGTAGACGCGTGCGTCGACGTCCTCGACGCGGTTGAGCGACTCTGCGATCGACGTCAGCGCCTCGTCGACCGGGAGGGCCGTCGGGTGAAGGAACGCGACGTCGTTCCAGCCCTCGCGGAGGACCAACGCGGTCTCGGCTTCGAGGCGGGCGCCCGATACCTCGAACGACAGCCCGGAGGCCGCCTCGGGGTCGACGTGAATGCGGTAGGTGCGTCCGCCCTCCCACGCCGTCAGCGTGCGGATGCCCCACTCGGGAGCGTAGACGCGGCCGTCGTCGCTCGACACGCTCCGGATGCCGTCGGTGCCTCCGAGGAGGGCGTCCAGGCTCGGGTTGTCGGGCAGGACGTAGAGCGAGACGAGGTTGACGCCGGGCGAGAGCGAGACGGTCTGCGTCGCCGATGCGCCGGTGCGGAGGAGAGGAGCCTGGACGTTCGCCTCGATCGGTGCCGACTGCGCAGTACCGGTCAACGGTGCCAGCAGAAGGACGACGGAGGCGAGAAGGCCAGCCGCTCGCCAGACAGCCGGCGGAGAGGCGTGGTGGGGGCCTGGATCGCGCAAGAGATACTCATGTAGATTGAGTCCTGCTCATCGGTGCTCGGTGGCCCGTTCGGTGATACCTCTCGATTCGGGAGCCGCCCGTGCCCCCGAGGTGCATCGGAGTTCCAATGCGCGTCGGTGAAGCGAGGCAGCCTAAAGCCCTTCGCACGCTGATGCACTCCTGCGCGACGAGTATGGGACCGGACAGGGGGCGGGGAAGAGGATCGGAGGGAGTGCGCGCGGCGCAGGCAATGCACCGGCAGACCCCTGATTCCTACTCGCCCGCCTCGGGGAGGTATGCGAAGTTGTGTAACATGTATCTCATATATTAATCATAATTACATTAATGTAAATATTAAAAGTATTAGTATAAATTGAGGTCGTAGTAGATCCGACGTTGATGGGTCAAGCCTGGATTCGATTGTCATGTTGAGGGTCTGGCGGCCTTGCTCCAGGTCCGGCCAGTCGTCGCCGGGCCGGAGCGCTCCGCGTGCGGAGCCGTCGAGGCCTGGACCGGCCCCCACTCGGGCCGCACTCCCTCCTTTCATCGTGGGGAGGGCAAGCCGTGAAAGGCGGCGACCCGCGCCGGCTGGCTGCGGACGCGCGGATCGCCCGGGTCAGTGCCGCCCTTCGCGGAGGCCGCCTCGGGGGTCGGTGTTGGCCCGGCAGACCGCCTCGGGGACGCACGCGATCAGCCCGTTTGCTCTACCCGCTCGGCGAGGCGGGACGTCGGCACGGTGGAGGCAAACCTCGGGCGTGGCGTACGCGAAGTTGACCGTCCCGTCCGAGACGACCATGCCGGCGCGGACCATCTGAGCCTCAGGGCGCGCCTCGAAGTCGGCAGCAGAGTAGACCTCGAACTGAAGGTCGATGCTGTCGAAGTCGTCGCGGTCGTAGCTGGAGCGGAGCAGCAGGATGAGCGCGCTGCTGACCGCCTCTACGGCGAGAACGGAGGCCACACGGACCAGGGGAAGGGCCGGCGTGGGCGAGCGCCGGAAGCGAGCGGAGACGGGCCGGCCAGGAGAGGGCGCGACGCCGATCAGACCGTCAAGATGGGAGGCACAGATTTCCGACGCGTAGGGCGGATGCCCCATTTTGCCTAGCTTGGCCCTGCTCACTTCCCTGGACCCTGTGGGACCCCGCCCTCTCGACCGCGTCCTCGCGGCGCAGCGCGCGCTGCTCGCCCCGGCGGCCTTCGGCGGCGGCCTCGACGCCGACGAGTGGGCGGCCTCCGTCACCGAGGCCGTCCGGTCGGTCGCGGGGTGCGACCACACGCTGTTCGTGATGCCCGTCGGGGCGGCCGACGGACCCGCCGACGGGCCGGCGATCCACGTCTACTCGGACGACACCGACGCCTCGGTGCCGGCGGCCGTCGAGGCGGCGTTCGACGGCCCCTGGGGCGACGACCCGACGTGGGCCGACGCCCTCCTCGGGGCCGCCTACCAGACGCGCCGCCGAGGCGGGCCGGGCGCCTACCACGAGCGCGACCTGGCGCCGGCATCGGCCGTCGAGGCGTCGGCGGTCTTCCGCGAGGCGCTCGCGCCGAACGGCCTCCGGCACACACTGGGGATCGCCGTGCCCCTCGCCGACGGGCGCGAGTTCTCGGTGGCCGCCTACTACGAGCGCGCCGACGCCCCGGGCTTCACCGACGAGACGCTGGCCGACCTCGCCCTCCTCGTGCCCGCCCTCGACGCGGGCGCGCGGGCCTACCTCCGCTACGGCCCCGAGGCGACTGCGCGGCGAGCCGGCTTCACGGCCGCCGTCGACGCGCTCTCGGCGGCGGTCCTGGTGCTCGACGAGACCGGCGCCGAGGTCCACTGGAACGGGTCGCTCGTGGGCCTCCTCGAGCCCGAGACCGAGGACGGGCGGCTGCTGGCGCACGTCCGGCGGTGGGCGCGCTACCTCGGGACGCCGTCTCGCACGACGCCGCCCCAGGCCGTGGTCCAGGGCGCGCACGGCCGCTACCGCCTCGGGGGCGTCCGCCTCGAGGCGGCGCTGGACGGCGTCGGGGGCGTGGTGACGGTCGAGCGCGTGGGCTTGCCGCTGCCGCCGGCGCCCGCGCTGCGTGATCGGTTCGGGCTCACGCGCCGGGAGACCGAGGTCGCGTCGCTTCTCGCCGAGGGGCTCTCGGACCGGACCATCGCCGCGTGCCTCAGCATCGCCCACGCGACGGCGCGGCGGCACACCGAGCGCGTCCTCCGCAAGCTGGGCGTGAGCAGCCGAGCGGCCGTCGCGGCGTGCCTGTGCCAGACCGGCGTCAGGCGCTACGGGTAGACTCGGCCCATGCCGCTCGCCGCCCTCGCCCTCGACACCCCGCTCGGCCCGCTCGTCCTCGTCTCCGACGGCGAGGCGGTCGTCGAGGCCACCTTCGACGGCACGCCTCCGCCCGACGCCCGCCCCGAGGCGGACGCCGTCCTCGCGCAGGCCACCTCGGAGCTACGGGCCTACTTCGACGGCGGCGCGGCGGCGTTCGCGGTGCCCGTCCGCCCGGCCGGAACGCCGTTCCAGGAGCGCGTGTGGGCGGCGCTGTGCGACATCCCCCACGGCCAGACTACCAGCTACGGGGCGCTCGCCACCCGCCTCGGGGATCCCCAGGCGTCGCAGGCGGTCGGTGCGGCCAACGGGCAGAACCCCATCGCCATTCTGGTCCCGTGCCACCGCGTCATCGGCGCTGACGGGTCCTTGACCGGGTACGCCGGCGGGCTGGAGCGGAAGCGGTCGCTGCTCGCCCTCGAAAGCCCGCAGACGCGCCTCTTCGGCTGAGAATCGGTCCGAGGCCCCCGCCTACGCGTGGGCGCCCGGGGCGACCAGGGAAGCGCCCGGGGCGCCCAGCGTACGCAGGGCCTCGCGGACCGTGCCGAGGGCCGACACGCGTGGGGGGACGTAGGTCCGCCGAGGCGGTGGTGGCGTGTCGCCTCGGGCACCGCCTCGGGGGCGGTCGGGTGGTGGGAGCGGGCGCGTCACAGTGCGGGCGAGAGGACACCCGAAAGATGGGGCGCTCCGGACCGCGAAAACCTGATTCTCGGCTGAGGAATGCGCCTCCAGGCATCGAGTCCAGTCTCGCCTGCGGTGGCTCCGGGTGGCCTCAAGGAAACCGGAGGGCCTCGCGGCTCTGGGGGTGAGGGGGGCTCCCAACGCCGCTGCGGTGGCGTTGATCAGGAGGCGGAGTGGCTCGAGCCCGCTCTGCGTCGCCAATCGTCGGCAGTGCCGGGACGAACGTGTCCGGGTCGAGCACCGCCGTCGCCGGGCGCCCCGAGGCGGCGTGCCACCGATCGACGAGGGCGGTTGTAGACGGTCTCGGTAGCGCCGGCGGGCGAAGACCCCGGGTTCTCAGGAAACGATCACCGGCCGGACGGGACCGAGTTCTCTCGAGAGCCGTAGCGTGGGCTCTCCCGACCCTGGCTCCTCCATCATGGTTGTTCGCGCGTCTTCCCTGCCCCTCGGACTCGTCCTGCTGCTCGGCGCGATGCCCGCCGCTGCCCAGATCACCGTCACCGAGGCGGACGTCGTCTCCATCCTGACCGCCTCGGGGACGCTCGACACATTCGAGCTGGAGGCATCGTCGTTCGCAGCCATCCAGACGGTCGCGGAGCAATCCGGGGAGGACCAGACGTGGGACGTCTCCGCGCTGGCGTGGCGGGCCAACACGGGCGCGGCTGTCCAACTCGTCACGCCGCCGGTCCCGGGCTCCGACACGGAGGGGTTCGACGCGGCGACGCACATCTCCGAGTTCGTCATTGCCGACTCGGTGGCCTACATCTACGCGCGCGTCTCGGACGCGGGCTACGAGCAGATCGGCACGGCGAGCGAGGCCCCCGACGGCGCGGGCGGCACGTTCCGTCTGGTGGCCCGGTTCGCACCGTCGCTGCTGCTCCACCCCCTCCCGCTGACGACGGCCTCGACGTGGACGAGCGACTACCAGCTCGACCTGATCCCGGACCTCGGCTTCCTCCCCGAGCCGAGCCTCGAAGACTCGTCGTGGGTCGAGGGCTGGGGCACGCTGGTCACGCCCGACGGGTCGGTCGAGGTGCTCAAGACGCGCACCCGGTCGGTGACGACGCTGACGGTCCCGTTTGTGACCGTCGACACCACCGAGATCGTGCGGTTCATCAGCCGCCGGGCCACCGTCGCCGAGATCACGCTCGACACCGACGGAACCGTCGTAGACGGCCTCTACAGTCGCTTCACCGCCTCGGAGGGGACCGCCGCCGACCCCGAGGCGGGGTCTTCGAGGCTGCGCCTTTCGCTTCTCAGTGCCAACCCGGTGCGGCGGGGCGACGCGCTCGACGTCGGGCTCGCGCTCGACGTGCCGGCCGCGGCGCGGGTGGACGTGTTCGACGCCCTCGGCCGGCGTGTGGCCGGGGCGGAGGCGACCTACGGAGCCGGCCTCCACCGCGTGCCGATCGCGACGGAGGCCCTGAGCGCAGGCGTCTACGTCGTCCGCCTCGGGACCGGCGGCGAGGTGCGCGCGCTGACGGTGACCGTGGTTGAGTAGGGCTACCGGCCCACGCCTGCGGCGGCGTCCTGGATGGCGCGCCGCATGGCGTCGAGGCCGTTGGCGCGGTTGGGCGACAGGTGCTCGGCCAGGCCGATCTCGCGCGCGAACCAGAGGTCGGCGCCGGCCGCCTCGGCGGGCGGCACGCCGTCGAACACGCGGACGAGCAGCGACGCCAGCCCGCGCACGAGCTGGCTCTCCGAGTCGGCCTCGACGTGGAAGGCTCCGTCGTCGGTCCGCGTGTCGAGCCACACGCGCGACTGGCAGCCGCGCACGAGGCGGTCGTCGGTCTTGGCCGCCTCGGGGAGCGGCGCCATCCGCTCGCCGTGCTCAATCACCTGCTGGAAGCGGAGCATCCAGTCGTCGAGGAAGGCGAACTCGTCGACGATCTCCTGCTGGCGGCGGTCGGTCTCTTGCATGGTTCAGCGTTCAGAGGCTGGAGTTCGGGGTTCAGCGGCCAGAGAGGACGACCTCTGAATCGTGACCCCCGACCTCACCCGAACAGCGACTGGACCGTGTCGAGGCCCTCGACCAGCGCGTCGACGTCCGCCTCGGTGTTGTAGAGCGCGAACGAGGCGCGGACGGTGCCCGGCACCGCGAAGCGGTCCATGATGGGCTGCGCGCAGTGGTGGCCCGTCCGGACAGCGACCCCGAGGCGGTCGAGGACCGTCCCGGCGTCGTAGGGATGGATGCCGTCGAGCAGGAACGAGATGGCGCCCGCGCGGCGGCGCGGCGTGCCCACGAACCGGAGCCCCTCGACCTCCTCGAGGCGGCGCTCGGCGGTCGCCAGCAGGTCCGCCTCGGTGGCGGCGACGGCGTCCATGCCGAGGCCGAGCAGGTAGTCGAGCGCGGCGCCGAGGCCGATGCCGCCGGCGACGTGCGGCGTGCCCGCCTCGAACTTGGCCGGCAGGCCGGCATAGGTGGTCCCCTCGAACGTGACCCGGTCGATCATGTCGCCGCCGCCCTGGTACGGCGGCAGCTTCTCGAGCCAGGCCTCGCGGCCCCAGAGGGCGCCGATGCCCGTCGGGCCGAACGTCTTGTGGCCCGAGAACACGAAGAAGTCGGCGCCGAGCGCCTGCACGTCGACTGGGGCGTGGGGCGCCGCCTGCGCGCCGTCGACCAGGACCGCCGCGCCGACCGACCGCGCCGCCTCGACGATGGGCCAGAGGTCGACGACCGTGCCGAGGGCGTTCGAGGTGTGCGTGACGGCGACCACCTTCGCCGCCTCGGTGACGATCTCGTCGAGGCGCGAGAGGTCGAGGTCGCCCGTGTCGAGGACGGGGATGACGCGGAGCGTGGCGCCGGTCCGCTCGCAGAGCATCTGCCAGGGGACGATGTTGGCGTGGTGCTCGAGCGCCGAGACGACCACCTCGTCGCCCTCCCCGAGGCGGCTCGTGAAGCCGTGCGCGACCAGGTTGATGGCCTCCGTCGTGCCGCGCGTGAAGACGACCTCGTGGGCGTGGGGCGCGCCCAGGAACCGCTGGACGGTCCGCCGCGCCTCCTCGTACGCCTCGGTCCCCTCGGCGCTGAGGTGGTGCACGCCGCGGTGGACGTTGGCGTTCTCGTTGGCGTAGTAGGCCGCGAGGCGGTCGAGGACGGCCTGCGGCTTCTGCGTCGTGGCCGCGTTGTCGAGGTAGACGAGTGGCTTGCCGTCGTAGACGGTCCGCGAGAGGATCGGGAAGTCGGCGCGGAGGCGCGCGGCGTCGAGGCGGGTGGCGGCGGTGTCGGCCATGCGTGCAGAGGTCGTTCGGGGATGCAACGCCGCCTCGGGGCGCGCGGTGCCCCGAGGCGAGGCTGCTCCACTCGGTCTTCGCCCCGAGGCGGGGCGTCGGACACGCCTCGGCAGGGGGACCGGGAGGCGTTAGATTCTTCGCACCTCCCTCTCGTACCGATGACGTTGCGCCTCCTCTCTCTCGCCGCCGGCCTCCTCGTGTTCGCCGGCTGCTCGGCGACCGGGCCGGCCGCGCCCACGCCCCCGGCTGCTGCCGCGCCGGACGACGACGGCGAGACCGTCGCCAAGGCCACCGAGGGCGCCGAGCGGATCGACGGCCTCTTCCCGCTCTTCCGCGACTCGACCAGCGGCGGCCTCCACATGCTCGTCGCGCCGGAGCAGCTCGAGCAGGAGTTCGTCTACGTCGTCCACGTGACCGACGGCGCGCCGGTCGGCGGCCACTTCCGCGGCCAGTACCGCGACAACCGCGTGGTCACCTTCCGCAAGGTCTTCGACCGCATCGAGGTGGTGGCCGAGAACACGTCGTTCTACTTCGACCCGGAGAACGACGTCTCGCGCGCCGCCGACGCCAACATCAGCCCGGCGATCCTGGCCGTGCAGAAGATCGTGGCCGAGGACTCGACCGGCTTCCTCGTCGAGGCCGACCCGCTGTTCCTCTCCGAGTCGCTGGCGCGCATCAAGCCGCCCAATGTCCCGGGGCGCCCGCCGACAGCGTTCCGCCTGGGGAATCTCTCGCGGGAGAAGACCGCGGTGGCGGCCATCCGGTCGTACCCCGAGAACACCGACGTGGTGGTCCGCTACGTCTACGACAACCCGGGCGCGCTCAACGGCGGCGGGCAGGCCGTGACCGACGGCCGGAGCGTGGCCGTCTCGGTCCAGCACAGCCTGGTCGCGATGCCCGAGAGCGGCGCCGAGCCGCTGATCGACGACCCGCGCGTGGGCTACTTCACGACGCGCGTGACCGACCTCACGTCCGACAGCGTCACGCCCTACCGTGACCTCGTCCACCGCTGGCACCTCGTCAAGGCCGACCCCGAGGCGGAGGTCTCGGACCCGGTCGAGCCCATCGTGTTCTGGATCGAGAACACGACGCCGCGCGACCTCCGTCCGGTGATCGAGCGGGCGGCCCTCCAGTGGAACCTCGCCTTCGAGGCGGCTGGCATCTCGAACGCCATCGAGATCCGCGAGCAGCCCGACGACGCCGACTGGGAGGCGGGCGACCTGCGCTACAACGTGCTCCGCTGGACGTCGTCGCCCACGCCGCCGTTCGGCGGCTACGGCCCGAGCTACGTCAACCCGCGCACGGGCCAGATCCTCGGGGCCGACATCATGCTTGAGTACAGCGCCATCACCGGCACGGGCTTCGCCGCCTCGGTGTTCGACGAGGCGGCGCTCGGGTTCGTCGAGGCGGAGGCGGATGGGGGAGACCTCCTCGGAGCCGGCCTCCCCGAGGCGGACCATCGCGGCTGCACGCTCGGCCCGCACCTCGCCCGCGAGGCGGCCCTCGGCCTGGCGATGCTCGAGGCGACCGGCGCCTCCGAGGCGGACGTCCGCGAGCACGTCGAGGAGTTCCTCCACTTCCTCGTGCTCCACGAGATCGGCCACACGCTCGGGCTCAACCACAACATGCGGGCAAGCCAGATGCTCTCGCCCGAGCAGGTCCACGACGAGGCGTACACCGAGCGCGTCGGGCTGATGGGGTCGGTGATGGACTACCCGGCCGTCAACGTCGCCCCCGAGGGGGTCTCGCAGGGCGAGTACTGGATCACGCGGCCCGGCCCCTACGACACGTGGGCCGTCGCGTTCGCCTACGCCGACCTCACCGACGCCGAGCGGGCCGCCCTGCTCGACCGCTCGACCGAGCCCGGCCTCGCCTTCGGCAACGACGCCGACGACATGCGCGCGCCGGGCAAGTCGATCGACCCGCGCGTGATGGTGGGCGACATGTCGAGCGACGCCATCGGCTACGCCACGGAGCGGCTCGACCTCGTGCGCGGCCTCCTCGGCGACCTCCCCGAGGTGTACGCCGGCCGCGAGGGCCAGTCGTACGAGGAGCTGCGCCGGACGTACCTGCTGCTGACGGGCGAGATGTTCTCGTCGTCGTCCGTCCTCTCGCGCTACATCGGCGGCGTCTACGTCGACCGCGCGTTCGTGGGTCAGCCCGGCGCCGACCGGCCGTACCGCGCCGTCCCGCTCGACGATCAGAAGCGGGCGATGGATGCGCTCGCGACCTACATCTTCGCGCCCGACGCGTTCGAGATGTCCGAGGATCTGCTCGCGGCCCTCCAGCCGCAGCGGCGCGGCTTCGACTTCCTCCCGACGACCGAGGACCCGAAGATCCACGCCCGCGTGCTCGCCATGCAGCGCGGCGTGCTGGCGCACCTCCTGCACCCGAACGTGGTCGAGCGGATCACCGACTCGCGGCTCTACGGCAACGAGTACGTCCTGGCCGACATGATGGCCGACCTCACCGACGCCGTCTTCGAGGCCGACGCGCAGGGCGACGTCAACACGTTCCGGCAGAACCTCCAGGTCGAGTTCGTGAACGGGCTGGCGCGCGTGATCCGGAACGAGCGGTCGCGCTACGACTACGTCGCGCAGTCGGCGGCGCTCCAGAGCCTCCGGACGGTCGAGGACCTCCTGGACGACCGGCGCGGCGGCAATGCCGAGACGATGGCGCACGCGGATCTCCTCGCCCTCCTCATCGAGCGCGCCCTCGACGACGACTAGCCGACCACCTCGGGGCCGATCCCCGAGGCGGTGTGATCTCGCGCCCTCCCCCGAGACCGCCTCGGGGAGGGCGTTCGGGTTAGGTGGGGCGGTACGGCCGGAGCCTGGGGATCCACAGCGGCACGGCCGCCTGGTAGGCCGCGTAGCCGTCCCCGAGGCGGCGTTCGAGGTCGGCCTCCTCGGCGGGCCGCACGAGCGTATGCCACAGCACGCCGCCCACGACGACGGCCGCCAGCGTCAGCCACGATCCCAGGCCGAGACCCACGGCCAGGCCCTGGCCCAGCCCGAACAGCGCCATCGGGTTGCGGACGTGCGCGTACGGGCCGCGCACCACGAGGCGGGGCGCGCAGGCGGTCGGCAGCGGCGTGCCACGACCCCAGCGCACCATCGACGCGCCCGCGCTCGCATTCAGCGCGCTGAACACGGCGAACAGCGCGACCGCGAGCGGCACCTGCCCTGCGAGCGCGAACCGCTCGATGCCCAGCGCCGCCTCGGTGGCGACGAGCGCAGCCGGCAGCACGACGAGCGTGGCCGTCCAGATCGCTGCGCTCTGAAGGGCGGTCCAGACGGCGAGCGTGGCGGTCGAGGCCGTGCGAGTCTCGCGGAACAGGCCGGGCATGGACCAAGCTAGGCTCGCCTCGGGGCGCCAGGGCGAGCCACCCCGAGGCGGTCAGCGCACGACGGTCAGGCGGCGCGTCTCGGCGCGGTCGCCCGCCGTCAGGCGGTAGACGTAGACGCCGCTCGCGAAGCCCGCGGCATCGAGCGTCGCCTCGTGGTCGCCGGCCGCCTTCGGCTCGTCGACGAGCACGGCCACCTCGCGCCCGAGCAGGTCGTAGACCGCCAGCCGCACCGGCCCGGGCTCCCCGAGGCGGTACAGGATCGTGGCCCGTCCGCGCGTGGGGTTGGGGAAACTCTGCGCCAGCTCCAGCACCGGCTCCGCCTCGGGGGCAGCCTCCTCGGCTGCGACGGGGCGCGCGCCGAACGTGACCGACCGAGCCTGCGTGTCGATGGTGATCGTGCCGCCCTCGGTGGTGCGCTGGACCGTCGGGAGGTCGACCGCGAGGTCCGAGAAGTAGGTCCGCCCGGGGTCCGCCTCGGGGGCCGTGAACGCGAGGGGCTGGTCGTCGCTCGCGCCGCGGTCGGCGTCGGCCCAGCCGACCGCCGCGTGCTCGTCGACGACGGCCGAGAACCAGGCGTAGTCGAATGCGGCCTGGGCGTAGGCGTCGCCGGTCGCGAGCGAGAAGACCTCGATGCCGTACGGCTCCAGCACGCCGAGGGCGTCCGCCTCGGAGCGCCACGCGCTCGCCTCGACGAAGCTCCCGTCGCGGACCTGGTAGCCCTCGACCAAGACGGCGTCGCCCACCCCGAGGCGTGCCTGCTCGGCCGAGTAGGCGCCGCACGGCTGCTCGGCGTCGGCGACGGCCTCCTCAGGCGTGAGCCCGGTCACGATCACGCGCGTCTGGAACGTCGCCTGGGCGAGGCCGACGATGTCGCAGCGCCGCGCGCGGTCGACGCCGAAGGCGGCGCCGGCGTTGGCGAGCACCACGCCGGTCGCGTCGAAGTAGCCCTCGTTGGCCCAGTACAGCATCCGGTAGAGGATGGCCGCGTTCGGACCCTCGGTGCTCCCGTCGCGGACCGGCAGGTTCGCCGTCGTCACGCCGATGTCGATGGTGCCGTAGACGTCCGTGCCGTCCTCGACGAGGCGCCGGACGAGCTCGATCGCCGCGTTGTACTCGTCGGCGTCGGCGTAGCCCTCGATGATCTCGCGTCCCTCCCCGAGGAGGACCACGTCGTAGGCGCCGAGGGCCGCCTCGGGGCTGCCGGACCCGCCGGCGCGTGTCGGGACGCCGTCGAAGGCGAGCAGGCTCTGCGGGCGGATCGTGTAGGTCTCGCCTCGGGGGCCGGCCGCGAAGTTCGCCGACGGCGTGGTGACGAAGGCGCGCCCGTTCGGGTCGTTGGGGTCGCCCGTGTCGGCGGCCACCAGGCCGAGCCCGTCGCGGACGTGGACGTCGCGGAACCGCCCGCCCGACGTGCGGGCCGTTTGGCGGTACCACGTCTCGCCGCCGTCGACGGTGTGGAGCACGGTGTCCGTCCCCCCGACCGCGAACCCCTCGTCGGCGGTGAAGAAGTGGACGTCGGTGACGGTGTCGCCGGGGTCTTTGAAGACGACCGCCCAGGTGCGCCCGGCGTCGGTCGTCTTGAGGAGCACGCCCTCGGGGATGCGGAAGCCGTCGGAGACGACCGCGTAGCCGACCTCGGCCGTGGGGAACGACAGATCCACGACGGCCCCCTCGGCGACGCCGTCGAGCGCCGACGGCTCGAACGTCTGCCACGTCGTGCCGTCGTCGAGCGACGTGACGATGAGGTCGTAGTCGGCGAGCGTGATGTAGGGGCTGTCGGCGCCCTGGCGGTACGAGACGGCGTCGAACGAGAGGAACGGGTACCGCGGCGTGTCGACGTCGAGCGGGCGCCACGAGGCGCCGCCGTCGGTCGTGCGGAGGACCGTCGCCCCGCCGCCGGGGCCGTTCCCGCTCCCTCCGCCGCCGACGGCGAGGACCCGGTCGGCGTCGAGCACCGAGACAGCCGTGAGTCTCCGCCCCGGCTCGCCCGAGGGCACGTCGTCGTAGGGCGTCGGCACGCGCGTCCAGCTCGCGCCGCCGTTGGTCGTCCGCAGGACGATGCTGTCGAAGAAGGCGCTGGTGGTGGGGTTGGTCGCGGTCGCAAACCCGGTCTGGGCGTCGGCGAAGTCGAGGCCCGTGATGTCCGACGCCGGCGACGGGACCGAGGCCTCGGCCCAGGTCTGGCCGCCGTCGGTCGAGCGCAGAAGCTCCTCGGCGCGGCTATTTGCCGATACCGCGAGCAGAGCTGTCGCCTCGTCGACGGCGTAGACCTCGAAGATCCGGTTGGCATCGACGAGGTCGTCGGCGTCGGACGCGCGCGCCCACGGCGCCTCGGTGGGCAGGCCGGCGCCGCTCTCGGGGAAGTCGCAGTCGACGAGGACCGGCCGGTCGACGCGGCCGGTCATGTAGAGGGCGTACGTGCCGTCGACGGGCGTGGTGAGGTCGGCGCAGGCCCGGAACCGGGTCGGGGCCGCAGGCTGCGCGAGCTGCCGCACCTGGGCGTCGCCGCGCGAGTTGGTCACCGTCACGAACCCGCCGTAGTACGGGACGTCGATGGGGTCGGCGTTCGTGCGGAAGGCCGTCCCGTTCGAGGCGTCGAGCGGGACCTCGACCACGCGGTCCTCCAGGAACAGCGTCGCCACGGCCCGCTGGACGGGGAACCCGTCGATGGGCAGGGCCGAGACGTAGACCTGGGCGAGGTCGCGGCTGTAGGTCGTGAAGTTGACGCGGGGCTCGCCGCCGCCGCTGGAGAGCATGACGAGCCGGGTGCCCGGCTCGGTCTCGACCCCGAGGAGGTTCTGGGGGCGCCCGGCCGCCTCCCAGTTGTCGAGGAGCGGCTGCGCGTCGGTCGCGAGGTACCAGTCGAGCGGGTACGACCGGCCGTCGATGGTGACGCCCGTCGGCGTGTCCTCGACGTCGAACACGAGCTCAAGCGCTTCCCGGATGGTCCGCCGCCGAGGCTCGACGCCCGGCACGGTCGCGTAGACCTGGTACTGCTGCGGCACCCCGTCGACGACCGCCTCGATGGTGAACGCGACCGGGTCGATGTCGTCCTCGAAGGCCGTCCACGTGACCTCGTTGTCGAAGCTCTGCGAGGCCGGGTTCCAGCGCTGGATGGTCGCCTCGACCTGCGGCACCGAGACGCGGAGCGGCGCCCCGTTCTGGAGCGCCTGCAGCTCGCGGAGCGTCAGGAAGATGTCGACCGAGTTGAGGCCGACCCGGAACTCCGACACCTCGATGGTGCGGCTGGCCGGGTAGCGGACGCCTGGCGCCAGCGAGAGCGCGATGTCGTTGTCGGGCACGGCGAACGTGGCGATGACCTTGCTCCCGAGCTGGACCGACACCGTCGGCCGGACGTTCGAGGCCGGGGCGCTCCCGAGGTTCTGGTAGTAGAGCTGGAGTCGCAGCGTGGCCGCCCGCGCCTCCTCGACCGTCCGCGCCGACGACCAGTTGAACCCGGACGTCGACGTCGACGACTGGGTTGTTCCCCAGGTCTCGGAGTAGGTGGCCTCGACCGAGGCGCTGGCCAGCGCGAACGGGTTGAGGCTGACCTCGGCGCCGATCGAGACGCCGGCCGTGGTCTCGCTGCGGGTCTCGTTCGTGAACGCGTCGCTCTGGGTCCGGCCCGCCTCGTCGGTGATCGTCCCGTTGGGCAGCACCTCGTACTCGGTGAGGTAGACCGCGACGACGGGCCGGGCCGCCACGAGCGGGTGGTTGTAGGGCGCCCGGACGCTGCTCGGCATGTTGGCGCCCGTCGCCTCCTGGAGGTCGCTGTACGGGTCGCCGTCGGTGCTCGCGCGCAGCGGGTCGGTGATGAAGTACGTCGCCTCGGGGTCGCCGTCCCACGGCACGAGGTCGCCCGAGACGATGTCGAACTCGAAGCCGCCCAACTCCAGGGCGTTGTCGATGCCGTCGCCGTCGGTGTCGGCGTTCGCATCGAGGCGGACGAGCTGGCCCGCGGCGTCGCGGACGGAGACGGTCTGGGCGAGGGCGGGCGTGGCGGCCAGGAGGACGGCCAGGAGCAGTGCGCGGAGCATGGGCAAAGGGTGGGCTCTGCCTGCTCACGCAGCGTTGTGGCGCCGGACCGATCACGCCCGCCTGCATTTTTTCCACCTCGGGGGGCGCCCCGAGGCGTCCCTCTACCTACCGCCTCGGGGCGACCGGCTCACCGCACGACGGTGACCGTCCGGGCGGCCACCGCGCCCTCGCCCACCAGGCGGACCACGTAGACGCCCGCCGCCAGCCCCGAGGCGTCGAGCATCGCCTCGTGGTCGCCCGCGGCTCGCGACCCCTCGGCGAGCACCGCCACCTCTCGTCCGAGCGCGTCGTGGACTCCGAGGCGGACGCGCCCGGCCTCGGCGAGCGCGTACCGGACGCGGGCCGAGGTGCGGAGCGGGTTGGGCGCCGGGGCGCCGAGCGCGACGACGGGCACCGCCTCGGGGTCCGCCTCGGGGCTGGCCTCCCCGTTGACCGGGTTGACGGGCGTGGCGTAGGTCGGGAAGCCGCCCCCCGAGGTGGTCCAGCCCGTCGAGCCGTTGTCGGTCGTCACGAACGCGACGTTCTCGTCGAGCACGAACAGGTCGGTCATCTCCCGCGTGTCGCCCGGGAGGCCGGCCGGGAACGCGCTCGCAGGCGCCCATGTCTGGCCGCCGTCGGCCGTCCGCCGGACCTCGCCGTCGATGCGGAGGGCGAACCCGACGTCGGGCGACCCGAAGTCGACGGCCACATACCGCTGGCCTCCGGCTTCGTCCACCGCGATCGTGAACGAGTTCGACGCCGACTGCGGGGAGAGGAGGTCGGCAGCGTACAGGACGCGGGCGGTCCCCGAGATGCCCTGCGCCACCGCCCAGCCGTCGCGCCCGTTGTACGCGATGTCGGTCAGGCCGGTGAACCCGAACGTCTGGCTCCACGCGCCGCCGCTCAGCGCATAGATCCGGCCGCGCCCGTCGCTCATGCCGCGGTCACCGATGACCCCCTCGGTCTCCGAGATGAACTCGACGGCGGTGAGGTTCGAGAACCGGAGTCCGCCTGGGAGGGCGATCCCGACCGTCGCCCACGTGCGCCCGTCGTCGGTCGAGCGAATTACGAGTAGCCCGTGACCTCGAGGCCGTCGGGGATCTCGAAGCCGGTCGGGCAGGCGCCGGTCTGAGCGGCGAGGGGGGAGGCCGTCGCAAGGCCAGCGACGATGGCCAGGGAGAGGAGGCGGAGCACAGTCCAGGGACGCATGGGAGCGGGGGTGGGCACGGGGGGCACCCAGAGACGCAGCGCACGGCGGCCTAACCGATCAGTGGCGGGCGACTTTTCCTCGCCCCGAGGCGGCGCGGTCCCCAGGGCGGCCGTCTCCGCCCCGTTTTCGCCCGCCTCGGGGAGAGCCGCCCGCACTCGCCTCGGTAGCTTCGGGCCTGCCTTTTCCGGACTCCATGCAGATCACCCTCCCCGACGGCTCCGTGCGCACGCTCGACGACGGCGCCACCGGCCGCGACCTCGCCGAATCCATCTCCGCCGGCCTCGCCCGCGCCGCCCTCGCCGTCGAGGTGACGCCGCCGGGCTGCGTGGGGGAGGTGCGCGATCTCGACCGCGAACTGCCCGACGGCGCGACGGTCTCGATCCTGACGTGGGACGCCGACGGCGGCAAGCAGGCCTTCTGGCACTCGTCGGCGCACCTCATGGCCGAGGCCCTGGAGGCGCTCTACCCGGGCGTCCGCCTCGGGATCGGGCCGGCGATCGACAACGGGTTCTACTACGACGTCGACCTGCGCGAGACCGACCACCCGGTCCTCTCGGCCGACGACCTGCCGGCGATCGAAGCCAAGATGATCGAGCTGGCCCGCGCCGACAGCCGGTTCGAGCGGCACGAGGTGTCCAAGGCCGAGGCGGTGGCCCACTTCGAGGCCAAGGGCGACCCGTACAAGCTGGAGCTGCTGGACGGCCTGGAGGACGGCGAGATCACGCTCTACACCCAGGGCGGCTTCACCGACCTCTGCCGCGGGCCGCACATCGCCTCGACGAAGCCCATCAAGGCCGTCAAGCTGCTCAGCCTTGCCGGCGCCTACTGGCGCGGCGACGAGAGCCGGCCGCAGCTCACGCGCATCTACGGCGTCAGCTTCCCCAAGGCGAAGCTCCTGGAGGAGCACCTCGAACGACTCGAGCTGGCGAAGCAGCGCGACCACCGCAAGCTGGGCCGCGAGCTCGGCCTGTTCATGTTCTCCGACTCGGTGGGGCCGGGCCTCCCGATGTGGCTGCCCAAGGGCGCCCTCCTGCGGCAGACGCTCATCGACTTCCTCACCGAAGAGCAGCAGAAGCGCGGCTACCAGCCCGTCGTGACGCCGCACATCGGGCGGCTGGACCTGTTCCGCACCAGCGGCCACTACCCCTACTACGCCGACTCCCAGTTCCCGCCGATGCTGGAGTCGGGGACGGCGACGCTCCCCCAGGGCGAGAATCCGGAGGCGCGCAGCCACGAGGGCCGCGAGGACGAGCAGGGCTACCTGCTCCGGCCGATGAACTGCCCGCACCACACCCAGATCTACGCCCACACGCCGAAGTCGTACCGCGACCTGCCGGTCCGGCTGGCGGAGTTCGGGACGGTCTACCGCTACGAGCAGTCGGGCGAGCTGGGCGGGCTGACCCGCGTGCGCGGGTTCACGCAGGACGACGGCCACATCTTCTGCACGCCCGAGCAGGTCAAGGACGAGTTCAAGAACGTCATCGACCTCACGCTGACCGTCCTCCGGGCCCTCGCCTTCGACGACTTCACGGCGCAGGTCTCCCTTCGCGACCCGTCCAACACCGACAAGTACATCGGCGACGATGCC
Organism: Bacteroidota bacterium; assembly: GCA_039024395.1. Classification (GTDB taxonomy): domain Bacteria; phylum Bacteroidota; class Rhodothermia; order Rhodothermales; family Rubricoccaceae; genus Rubrivirga. The sequence continues at coordinate 20,960 of JBCCQJ010000015.1, forward strand.
ACGTGGGATGCCGCCGAGCAGGCCATCCGCGAGGCCGCCGCCGAGATGGGCTTGGAGACCGTCGAGGAAGAGGGCGAGGCCGCGTTCTACGGCGCCAAGCTCGACTTCATGGTCAAGGACGCCCTCGGGCGGAGCTGGCAGCTCGGCACGGTCCAGCTCGACTACAACCTGCCCGAGCGCTTCGACCTCACCTACGTCGACGAAAACGACGACCGCGTGCGGCCGGTCATGATCCACCGCGCGCCGTTCGGCAGCCTCGAGCGCTTCATCGGGGTCATGCTGGAGCACACGGGCGGCAACCTGCCGCTGTGGCTGGCGCCGGTCCAGGTGAAGGCGCTGCCCATCACCGACGCCCAGAACGACTACGCCGCCTCGGTGGCGGGCGCCCTCGCCGAGGCGGGGCTGCGCGTGGAGGTGGACGACCGCTCGGAGAAGGTCGGCCGCAAGATCCGCGACGCCGAGCTCGAGAAGGTGCCCGTCATGCTGGTCCTCGGCAAGACCGAGGCGGCGGCGGGGACGGTGTCCGTCCGCCGCCACGGCCTCGGGGACGCGAGCGACCAGGGCGCGAGCGAGGTCGACGCGCTTCGCGACGCGCTGCTGGCCGAGATCGCGGAAGGGCTCGGCCGGGCGTAGACCGCCTCGGGGCCGCCCCGAGGCGGACCCGATGTCTACCGGCGGTTCTCGGCCAGCTTGAGGCAGCCGCAGAGGCAGCGCGTGTAGTTGCGCTGCTCGCTCCGGATCTCGGTCGAGCCGTCTTCCTGCCCGACGACCACCGGCACCTCGACGCTGAACTGCTGCGTCGAGCACATGGCGACCCCGCAGGCGCAGTTGTGCGTGACCGTGTTGACGTTGCCGTTGATGTCCTCCTCGGTGCAGGTGGTGGAAGAGGACGAGCACCCCTCGCCGCCGCCGCCGCCTCCGCCGATGCCGATGATGTCGAGAATGCCGCCGATGAGCCGGCCGCCGACGCCCAGGATCGACTGCGTGGACGGAGCCGGCTCCCCGCCGTTGAGCTCGGCCGCGACCTCCCCGAGCCACCCGAATCCGATGCACTCAGACCCGGCGTAGTTCTGCCGCAGCAGCCAGACGGAGCGGGCGTCGGCTGCCTCGATGTCGTCGAGCGACTGGCCCTCGCGGAGGCGGACCCGCTCGCCGTTGACGCGGGCCTGAGCACCACGGCGCGAGGACACGACGCCGACCAACTCGCGGCCGCGCCGGTCGGTGACGCGAGCCTCGACGACGCCCCGCCTCGGGGTCGCATACGTCAGCGTCCGGGCCTCGCCGTCGACCACGAAAGCGTAGGCGATCTCCTCGCCCACCGTGATGCGGAGCAGGCCGAGCTCGTCCCCGAGGAGGCTTCGCGACTGAGCCGACGCGAGCGGGGCTGTGACGAGGGCGGCAAGCACGAGGGGCGGGAGGAGGCGTCGCATGGTCCAGGAGGGCGTGGTGCACCCGTCCCTCCGTCGGCGCCTCGAAAAAGGGGTCAGGCCAGGTCGCGCAGTTGGTACCGAACCGTCCCCGAGGCGGGACACAACCGACACAGACGCCGCCTCGGAGCGCGGGAGGTTGGACGTTCGTCCTCCCCGACTCGCCGTGCTCCGTCTCCTGCCTGTTGCGCTTGCCGCGCTCCTTGCCCTCCCCGCGACCGCCCAGGGGCGCGCGCTCGGCCTCCTCGGGGGCGGCACGACGGTCTCGATTGGCGTCGGCGGCCGAAGCCTCGACACCGACGCGCTCGCGGCCGCGCTCGCGGCCGACGGCTACGGCACGCTCGAGGCGAGCGGCGTGTGGACCACCGTCGCCACCGAGGTGGGGCTGGGGCGCCTCGCGGTCGGCCTCGACCGCTCTGCGCTCCGCCGCGCCGAGGTCGACGGCGGCGCCCGGCTCGCCACGTTCGACGCCGAGGCAACCGTCTTCCGCCTCGGGGCGCGCGTCCGCGCCGGCCGCGCCCGCCTCACGCCGACGCTCGACCTGGGCGTGGGCCGCACCGAGGTGGGCCTCCGCGACGGCCCGCCGCCGCTGGACGTCGAGGACGTCTTCGCCGATCCCGCGCAGGGCGAGTCGCTCGTCGCCCGCACGCCGCTCGTCGGCGCGAGCCTGGGCGTGAGCCTCCCGCTCGGCGGGCGCCGAGGCGGTCGGCGTGCCGCCCGTCGCGTGGGTCCGTCGCTCGTGCTCGGTGCCCGTGCGGGCTATCTCGCCGCCCTCGGCGACGCCGACTGGCGCACCGACGACGGGTTCGCCCTCGTCGGTGGCCCCGAGGCGACGCTCGCCGGCCCGTACGCTCGCCTGAGCCTCGGCCTGTCGTTCGGCCGCCGGTAGGTCCGGTTGCGTCCGCCGCCTCGGGGCGCGTTCTACCGGCGCCGGTCAGGGGCGGGCGAACAGGTCGGCCGCCTCGGCCTCGAACCCGCTCAGAACAGCCGAGGCGACGGTGCCACGCTCGTAGACGAGGGTCGCCGTGCGCAGCCCCTCGGCGGTTCGAGCCAACACCTCGACCGCCTGCTCCTCCGGATCGAGGATCCAGTACTCGTCGACGCCGGCGGCCTCGTAGAGGCGGCGCTTGCGCGAGAGGTCGAGGTAAGCCGTCGAGGGCGAGAGGACCTCGGCGACGAGCGTGGGGGCGCCCTCGACGCCGCGCTCGCTCAGTCGATCGCGCCGCTCGACGGTGACGTAGAGCACGTCGGGCTGGACGACCGTCTCGGCGGCGAGGTAGACGTCGACCGGCGCAAGCGCGGCGTAGCCCCCGTGGGCCTCGGCGTAGGTCCGAAGGGCCGCGTAGAGGTTCTGGACGACGTCCTGATGACGGAGGCGCGGGGCGGGCGACATGTGGATCTGGCCGTCGAAGTACTGGGCGGACGTCCCCTCGGGGAGCGCCTCAAACGCCTCGAACGGCGCCTCGGTGCTGGTCAGCGTCTCGACGCGCGGCGGAGCTTCGAGCAGAACGTCGGGCATGGAGTCAATGCGGGAAGTCGTGCGTAAGACGCGGCTCGCCTTCCGATGTGCCCGCCCCGAGGCGGCTAGACGACCTGCGTGCCGTCGGCGACGGGCCGGTCGGGGCGGAGGACGACGGCGCCCTGGCGGGGGCTGACGGCCGCCAGCACGACCGCCTCGGGGCCGCCCGTGTTGGTGACGACGACCACCTGCGTGCCGAGGAGGTCGTCGGGCCCGTAGTTCTCGGTGATGTGCGAGACCGCCTCGCGGCGGACGCCGCCGACGTCGACCCCGAGGCGGAGGGCGTCGCCGTCGAGCACCGCCTCGGCGACGGTGCCCACGCGGAGGTCGAAGGCGGTGAAGTCCATAGCGTGGTCAGGGGGGCGAGCAAGCTAGAGCGAATCTCCGGTTGGTACAGGGTACTCGGCACGAGGTACAAGACGCGTGGCGTCCGGAGAGAGCCGCACCAAGTACCCGGTACCTCGTACTCACCCGAAGGGCGCTCTGGAGCGGGTGAGCGCGCTCTCGCGTATGCCGTGTTGCGTGACCCGTCCGAACGTTACGCAACACGAAACACGCAACACTGGCGTGCGGACCGGCCCGTGGCGACCTGACCCGTCTCGGACCCAACCCCGAGGCGGTCTCGGCCGAGTTTTCGAGCGGACTCACGAACCGGGCACTCAAAACGACGTATCTCTCCTCTGCGCGACTCCACCCTGGGGAGCGCTCACGTTCACAACCACCGAGGTTCACCATAGCCAGACGTCGATCCCGCCGGCCCGAGCCGAAGCGCCGCGAGCCGGACGCCCTCATCAACGAGAACATCACCGCACGCCAGGTCCGCGTCGTCATCGACGGGGAGGGCCAGAAGGGCGTCATGCCCACCGAGCAGGCGCTCGACCTCGCCCGCAACCTGGGCCTCGACCTCGTCGAGATCTCCGGGTCGTCCGACCCGCCCGTGGTCAAGGTGATGGACTACGGCAAGTTCCGCTACGAGCAGCAGAAGAAGGCCAAGGAGCAGCGGAAGAAGCAGGCCGGCCAGGGCGAGCTCAAGGAGGTCCGGTTCCGTCCGCGGACCGACGACCACGACTACGAGTTCAAGATGAAGCACGCCCGCGAGTTCCTCGAGAAGGGGAACAAGGTGAAGGCGTGGGTCCAGTTCCGCGGCCGCGACATCATCTACAAGGACCAGGGCCTCGACATGCTGGAGCGCTTCACCGAGGACCTCGCCGACATCGCCAAGGTCGACCAGCCGCCGACGATGGAGGGCCGCCGCATGACGATCATGCTTACGCCCGACAAGAAGAAGTAGGCGCGTCCGCCTCGGGGCTCCAAGGCGGGAGCTGCGCGGCGGAGCCACCTCGAGGCGGCGCCCGAACACTCTGCGAAGACCCCGGGGCGCGGTTGGCGCGCCTCCGAGGCGGCTCTAGATTCCGCGTCCGCCCGCCCGTCGCCCCCCGCGGCGGGCGCTTTTGTCCGGCCCTCCCCGAGAGACCGATGCCAAAGATGAAGTCGAACAGCGGCGCCAAGAAGCGCTTCTCGCTGACCGGGACCGGTCGCGTCAAGCGCAAGAAGGCGTTCGCCAGCCACATCCTGACCAAGAAGTCGCCCAAGCGGAAGCGCAATCTCCGCGAGGCGACCCTGGTTCACAAGGCCGACGAGAAGCGCGTCAAGCGCCTCGTCAACCTCTAGAGGGCGCCACCCTCTAGGCTGACCCCGGCCGCCCCCGAGGCGGCGCTCGCACCGGCCCCCGCCGGACCTCCCGACACCCTCACCACGGAACCAAGATGCCCCGAGCACGAAACCTCGTGGCCTCCCGTCGCCGTCGCCGCAAGATTCTCAAGCAGGCGAAAGGCTACTGGGGACGCCGTGGCAACGTCTACACCGTTGCCAAGCACTCCGTCGAAAAGGGCCTCCAGTACGCCTACCGCGACCGCCGCGCCCGCAAGCGGCAGTTCCGGCGGCTCTGGATCGCCCGGATCAACGCCGCCGCCCGCCAGAACGGGACCACCTACTCGCGCCTGATCGCCGGGCTCAAGACGGCTGACATCCCGCTCAACCGGAAGGTCCTCGCCGACCTCGCGGTCCACGACAAGGCGGCCTTTACCGCCGTGGTCGAGCAGGCCGCGGCATAGGGCCCACCGGCCCGAAGCCCCGAGACCCGCTCGACCACGACTCCCGCCCGGCCCCGGCCCGGCGGGAGTTTTTGTTTCTGGCGCGTGGTGCGTAGGACGTGGGATCTTTCGCGCCTGCCGCCTCGACGCCGGAGACGGCCGGCCCACGCCCCACGCTCTACGCCCGATGTCCACCCCGCTCGACGCCGAGATCGAGGCCGTCCAGGCCGAGATCGACACGCTGCCCCTCGGCACCCCCGAGGAGGCCGAGGCCTACCGCATCCGCTTCCTCGGCCGCAAGTCGGGCGCCATCACCGACCTGTTCGGCCAGATGGGGAGCGTGCCGCCGGAGCACCGCCGCGCCCTCGGCCAGCGCCTCAACGCGCTCAAGCAGGCCGCGCAGGACCGCCTCGACGCCGCCCTCGCCGAGGCGGACACCGAGGCGGCCGGCGCCACCGACCTCGACCTCACGCTGCCCGGCCGCGTGCCGCCGCCCGTCGAGGCGGGCAGCCTCCACGTGCTCACGCAGACGCTCGACGACATCCAGGACATCTTCCGGTCGTTCGGGTTCGCCGTCGCGCGCGGGCCGGAGATCGAGGACGACTGGCACAACTTCACCGCCCTCCACTTCCCGCCCGACCACCCGGCGCGGGACATGCAGGACACGTTCTTCCTCGAAGAGCCCCCGCCTCGGGGCCGCGGCGTTCTCCTGCGGACCCACACGTCGCCCGTGCAGGTGCGCGTGATGGAGCGGCAGGGGCCGCCGATCCGCGTGATCGCGCCGGGCCGCGTCTTCCGCAACGAGGCCATCTCGTACAAGAGCTACTGCCTGTTCCACCAGGTCGAGGGGCTGGTCGTGGACGAGGGCGTCTCGTTCGCCGACCTCAAGGCGATGTTGACGGCCTTCGCGAAGGCGTTCTTCGGCGCGAGCGACGGGCCGGCGCGCGAGGCCCGGATGCGGTTCCGCCCCAGCTTCTTCCCCTTCACGGAGCCCTCGGCCGAGGTCGACGTCTGGTGGGCCGACGAGGCGATGCCCGGCGGCGGCCGCTGGATGGAGATCCTCGGCTCGGGCATGGTCGACCCGAACGTGCTCGAGAACGTCGGCGTGGACGCCGAGCGCTACACCGGCTACGCCTTCGGGATGGGGGTCGAGCGCATGGCGATGCTCCGCCACGGCATCGACGACATCCGCCTCCTCTACGAGAACGACGTCCGCTTCCTGCGTCAGTTCTAGGTGATCGGGGTTGGGGATTGGGTGTTGGGGTCTCCACGACTCCCCCAATCCCCAACCCCAAACCCCCAATCGCATGAACATCAGCCTCACCTGGCTCTCCGACTACGTCGATCACCGCCTCGGGGCCGACGCGCTGGCCGAGATCCTCACCATGTCCGGCCTCGAGGTCGAGGGCGTCGAGGAGACCGGCCCGCGCCTCGACGGCGTCGTCGTGGGGCACGTGGTCGGCGTACGGCCGCACCCGAACGCCGACCGGCTCCGCCTCTGCGACGTCGACCTGGGCGCCGCCTCGGAGGGCGGGACGGTCCAGATCGTGTGCGGCGCGCCGAACGTGGCCGCCGGCCAGAAGGTGCCCGTCGCGACGGTCGGGACCGAGCTGATGCTGCCGGCCCGCGACGGCTCGGGCCTGGCGCCTGTCAACATCAAGAAGGGCAAGATCCGCGGCGAGGTGTCGCTGGGGATGATCTGCGCCGAGGACGAACTGGGGCTGGGCGACGACCACGACGGGATCCTGGTCCTCGACGAGAGCGCCGAGGTCGGCCAGCCGCTCGCCGCGTACCTCGCCGCGCGGGGCGACCTGCCGGGCGACGTCGTCCTCGACATCGCCATCACGCCCAACCGGCCCGACGCCACGTCCCACCTCGGGGTCGCCCGCGACGTGGCGGCCCTCACCGGCCAGCCGCTCCGCTGGCCGGACGTGGACGTCCCCGAGGCGGGCGGCCCCGCCGCCGAGGCGGTCTCGGTCACCATCGAGGCACCCGAGCAGTGCCCGCGGTTCGTCGGGATGGTGGTCGAGGGCGTGACGGTCGGGCCGTCGCCCCAGTGGCTCCAGGACCGCCTCGTGGCCGTCGGGCTCCGCCCGATCTCGAACGTGGTCGACGTGACCAACTTCGTGATGCTCGAGACCGGCCAGCCGCTCCACGCCTACGACCTCGACACCCTCTCCGGCGCCGAGGTGGTGGTGACGCTCGCGCGCGAGGGCGAGACGTTCACGACCCTCGATGGCACCGAGCGGACGCTCCCCGAGGGCACCGTCATGGTGGCCGACGGCGCGCAGTACGTCGGCATCGCGGGCGTCATGGGCGGGCTCGACAGCGAGGTCACCGAGGCGACGACGCGCGTGTTCATCGAGGGCGCCTATTGGGACCCGTCGACCATCCGCCGGACCGCCAAGGCGCTCGGGATGCAGACCGACGCGAGCTACCGCTTCGAGCGCGGCGCCGACCCGACCGGCCAGCCGTACGCCGTCGCCCGCGCGGCGCAGCTCGTGCAGGAGACCGGCGGCGGCGCGGTCGTCGACGGCCTCATCGACGCAAACCCGGTCCCGTACGCGCCGCGCACCGTCACGGTCCGCCCGTCGCGCGTGGCGCGCCTCCTCGGGGCCGAGGTCCCGACCGAGGAGATGGTCCGCCTGCTGACCGCCATCGGGTTCGGCGTCACCGAGGCGAGCGCGCTCGACACGTTCGCCGAGACCGCCCTCAGCCAGGGCGCCGCGTCGGCCGTCACCGAGGCGGCCGCCTCGGGGCTCACGGTCACCATCCCCCCGTTCCGCCCCGACGTCGAGCGCGAGGCCGACGTCATCGAAGAGATCGCCCGGCTGTGGGGCTACGACCGGCTCCCGGCGCCGGCCACGACGCCGGTGCCGCTCGTGCCCGCCGCCGACACGCCGGGCGCGCGCCTCCTCGGGGACGTGCGCCGCCGCCTGATGGCGCTGGGCTTTCGCGAGCTGTACACGAACTCGCTCGTGCCGAAGGCGACCGCCGACCGCTTCGCCGACGCGGCGTGGACGGGCCTCGACGCGCCGCCGGTCGAGACGCTCAACCCGATCTCGCAGGAGATGGCCGCGCTCCGGCCGTCGCTGCTGCCCGGCCTGCTGTCGGTGGCCAGCTACAACCAGGCGCGGGGCGCGACGGCCCTCCGCCTCGCCGAGGCGGGCCGCGTCTACCGCCGCGCGACGACGGCCGCCACCACCGTCGAGGGCTACCACGAGCACACCTCGCTGGTGCTCGGCATGAGCGGGACCGCCGAGGCGGCCGGCTGGGACCGCGACGCGCGCGACGTGGACGTCTACGACCTCAAGGGCGTGGTGATGGACCTCCTGGCCCGCCTCGGGATCCCCGAGGTGGACGAGGCGCCGCGCCCGGCGCCGGACGGGCTGACCGCCTACGCGCTCGACCTCTCGGCCTCGGGGCGCCGCCTCGGGGCCATCGGGCGCGTGGCCGAGGGCCTCGCCAGCGACGTGGACCTCCAGGCGCCCCTGTTCGTGGCCGAACTGGACTGGGACGCCCTCGCCGACCTTGCGACGGCGGGCGACGTGGCGCGCTACGTGCCGATCTCGCGCTTCCCCGCCGTCGAGCGCGACCTCGCGGTGCTCCTCCCCGAGGCGGCACCGGGCGGCCCGCTCCTCGCCACGATCCGCCGCGCGGGCGGGCCGCTCCTGCAGGACGCCCGGCTCTTCGACCTCTACCGCGGCGACCGCATCGAGGCGGGCGCCAAGAGCCTCGCCTTCGGCCTCCGCTTCGGCGCCGACCGGACGCTCCGCGACGAGGAGGTCGACGGCCGCATGCGCCGAATTGTCAAAGCGCTTGAGGCCGAGCACGGGGCGACGTTGCGCGACTAGGCGATAGCCCGATAGCGAACGCGGCGTCTGTGCCTATCTTGGGGGCCTCCACCCCCTCGTATGGAGTACGACGCCCCCCCGCCGCCCGACGCCGGCGACGCCGACCGCCCCGAGGCGGTCCGCGCCGACTGGCGGATGCTCCAGGCCCTCCGCGACCGCGTCGAGGCGGCCGCGCAGGAGATCGAGCGGCTGCGCGCAGAGAACGCCGTGCTCGCCGAGCGTGTGACCGAGATGCAGGATTCGCGCGATGCCGCGCCCTCGTTCTCGTTCGGCGGCGACGAGGACGGCGCGGCCCTCAAGGCGCGCATCGAGGGCTTCATCGAGGCGATCGACGGGCTCCTCAGCCAGGAGACCTCCTCGGCCCGCGAGACGGACGCCGCATGAGCATCACGCCCACCGTCTCGATCCGCGTGCGGATCCTCGACCGCGACTACCCGCTCCGCGTGGCGCCGGGCGACGAGGACTACACGGTCCACCTCGCGCAGCGCATCGACGAGCGGCTGCGGCGGCTGCGCCAGCAGATCCCCAGCCAGCCCGACCTCACGCACGCCATCCTGACGGCCCTCGAGCTGGCCGAGGAGCTGTACGCCGCGCGCGCCGAGACCGACCGCCTCCGCGCCCGTGTCGAGATCGAGTCGACCGCCCTCGTCGACCGCCTCGATGCCGTCCTGGGCACAGCGCCACCCGGCCCCGAGGCGGAGCCGACCGTGGAGGGCTAGGAGTGGGTGCGTGGGGCGTGGGGCGTGGGATGAACGCCCCGGCCACGGCACAGCGCATCGGACAGCCCCCACGTCCAACGGCCTACGTCCCAGGCTGGGGCTGTTCTGCCTGCGGCTCTAGATCCCGCCTCCAAGGGGAATTCGATGGACCCTGGCGGAACTGCGCGCCCCCCGAGGCGATATTGGAAACGCCTGCGGGGGGTTCGCCCCGCGCAGCGCTCACCGGCCTGCAGCCATCGCATGGGAACCTGAACAGCGTTTACCGCGGGGGCTCCACTTAGGACCTGACCATCAGGCCGCGCCTCGCTCGGCGGTTCGCCGCCGGTGAGGTCTCGAGGCTCTGCCTCGTGCCGCGGAAGGCGAGAGGGTCCGGAGGGTCCCCACTATTTCTGACGAGCAAGGTTCTCGTCCACGCGCTGTAGGCTGGTGCCCTTTTTCGAGCGTCCCGAGGTGGCCGGCCGGTCCGGCCCCTCCGGGCGCTCGCGGTGCATTCCCCCGGCCCATGGACCCGCTCTCGCTCGCCCTCGCGCTCGGCGCCGCCGCCCTCGCCCTGGCCGTCGGGTTCGTCGGCGGGCAGCTTCGGAAGGGCGGCGCGGCCGGCGCGCGCTTCGAGGCGGCCGTCTCCGAGGCCGAGGCCGCCGCGGCCCGCACCGAGGCGGAGGCCGAGGCCTTCAGGCGCGACCACGTCGAGACGGCGCGCGCCGAGCTGGCGGCGGCCCGCGAGGAGATCCGCCGCCGCAAGGCCCGTCTCGACGAGCACGCCGAGGAGATCCGCAAGCGGCGCAAGGCCGCCAAGGCAAAGATCGAGGCGGCGCGGGCCCGCCTCGACGCCCGCCGCCGCGCCCTGGAGGCCCGCGAGGCCGGCCTCGCCGAGGCCGAAGCCG
>JBCCQJ010000016.1:0-30705 GCA_039024395.1 Bacteroidota bacterium
CCGAGGCGGCCGGCCACGCCTCGGGGCCGCTCGCCGGCCTGGGGCTGGCGGCGCTCGTCGTCTTCGGCCTCGCCTTTCTCCCCCGCGCCTCGGCGCCCTAGCATCCTCCCCCCACCGCAATGCGCTTTCTTCTTGTGGCTGCCCTCGTCGCAGCCGCCCCCGTTCTCGCCCAGACGGGCTCTATTGAAGGCTCCGTCCGGGATGCCGACGGCGCCCCGCTCCCCGGCGCAACGGTTCAGGTCGTCGGAACCTCCCTCGGCGACGCCGCCGACGCCGACGGGCAGTACCGCCTCGGGGACGTACCCAGCGGGGCGCAGATCGTCGAGGCCCGGTTCGTCGGCCTCGCGGCGGTCCGCCAGTCGGTGGCCGTGCCCGCAGGCGGGACGGTCCGGCTCGACCTCACGCTCCGCGACGCCGAGGTCACGTTCGGCGACGTGACCGTGACCGGCGCCCGCGAGCAGGGCTACCGCGCCTCGACGGCGCTCCAGGTCAACCGCTCGTCGGCCCCCATCAAGGAGACGCCGTTCACCGTCCAGGTCGTCACCGAGGACCTCATCGAGGACCGCGGCGTGACCGAGTTCGGCGAGGCCCTCCGCTACGTGCCTGGCGTCACCGCGCGGATCGGGTTCAGCGACAGCAACGACCGGTTCAACATCCGCGGCTTCCGGACGGATTACTCGTACCGCAACGGGTTCCGCCGGAGCGGGTTCACGGCGAGCGACCAGGTCGCCAACATCGAGCAGGTCGAGATCCTCAAGGGGTCCGCGTCGGCCCTCTACGGGCAGGCCGAGCCGGGCGGCGTGGTCAACGTGGTGACGAAGCGGCCGCTCGACGCGCTGTACGCGAACGCCACCGCCTCGGTGGGCTCGTTCGCCGCCTTCCGCGCGACGCTCGACGTGAGCCAGCCGGCCTCGCCGACGCTGGGCGTCCGCCTCAACGCCTCGTTCGAGGACCGCGAGGGCTACCGCGACCTCGCGTTCGCGCGGGACATCTTCGTGGCGCCCGTCGTCGAGTGGCGCCCGACGCCGCAGACGAGCGTGGTCGTCGAGGGCGAGCTGAACGTGCTCGAGTCGTTCCCCGACCGCGGCTTCGGCAACGACCCGCGCTTCCTCAACGCCTCGCGCGAGGCGCAGTTTGCGGGCGACGACGGCGCGCTGGACCGCACCAGCGGCCTGCTCTCGGGCATCGTCACCCACCAGCTCTCCGACGCCGTTTCGCTCCGCGCAGCCGCGTCGTACTCCGAGTCCACCATCGAGTCGCTCTTCTACGGGCTCGGCTTCCCCGCGCTCAGCGACGACGAGGTGAACCCGGACGTGACGCTCCGCCCGACCGACTCGTTCGACAACCAGAACAACCTCGTGGTCCAGGCCGAGGTCGTCGGGCGGTTCGCGACCGGCCCGGCCCGGCACACGGCGCTCGTCGGCGTCGAGCGCGGCGACGACAAGTTCTCGTACGAGTACAACCGCGGCGGGACGGCCGTCGTCCCGTTCGACGACCCGCGCCCATCGACGCCCGTCGAGGGGCCGTTCGAGCTGTTCTTCGAGGGGCGGACCGACGCCACCACGAACGCCGTCTACGCGCAGAACGAGACGGCCGTCGGGCCGGTGCGCCTCCTCCTCGGGGCGCGCTACGACGACAGCTACCTCCTCAACGAGTTCTTCGGCTCCGAGGAGAAGGAGGAGGGCCAGCTCTCGCCGCGCGCCGGGCTGACGATCACGCCCGTCCCCGAGGTGTCGCTCTACGCGAGCGCCGCGCGGTCGTTCGTGCCGCAGGCGTTCCCGCTGCTCGAGGGCGGCGTGTCGGATGCGCAGACGGGAACCGGCTACGAGGCGGGCGCCAAGTTCTCCCTCCTCGGGGGGCGGCTCGCGCCGACGGTGGCCGTGTTCGAGATCACGCGCGCCAACGTGGCCCAGGTGTCGCCCGACGACCCGACGTTCTCGCTCTACATCCTGATCGGCGAGAGCCGCTCGCGCGGGATCGAGATCGACGCGCCGCTCGCGATCACGCCGCGCTGGCGGGCCGTGGCGACGTACGCCTACCTCGACGCCGAGGTCACCGAGGACACGAGCCTCGAGCCCGGCACACTGCTCCTCAACACACCCGACCACAACGCCGGTCTCTGGACGAGCGTCGACGTGCCGGGCGCGCTCGACGGGCTCACGCTCGGAGCAGGCGTGCTCTACATCGGCGAGCGGTCGGCCACGACGACTGGCTCGCTCGTCATCCCGGCCTACACCCGCCTCGACGCGAGCGCGAGCTACGCGTTCGAGACCGCCGCCGGCACCGTCCGCGCCCAGCTCAGCGCGACCAACCTGACCGACGGGTTCTTCTACGAGTCGGGCGGCAGCAACTTCCTGCCGCTGCTGCCGGCCGCGCCGCGGGCGTTCCGCTTCGGCCTCGGGTTCACGCTGTGAGCAGCGCCGGCCTCCTCCCCGAGGCGGTCCGGATCGGGCTGCTCGTCGCCGGCCTCGCGCTGGCGGCGTGTGGCCCCGTGGGCGACGCCGAGGCGCCCGGCGACGGCGTCGCGGGGACGCCCGTCCCGATGGCGCACGCGACCACGTTCTCGGTTACCGACCTCGGCGAGGGCGTGCGGGTGGTCGAGATGCGCGCCTCGGTGTCGAGCTGGGGCGGCGAGGCCGATGGCCCGGAGCAGCGCGCGCGCATCGCCCTCGTCCCGCGCGACAGCGAGGTGCCCGCCCTGACCGGTCCGCTCGCGGGCGCGACCGTCGTGCGGACGCCCGTCCAGCGGGTCGCGACCAACTTCGCGCCCTTCGAGGTGGCGCTCCGGGCGCTCGGCGCGGACGACCGCCTCGTGGCGATCGGCGGCACGACCTCGTACGACGACGCGGTCTACGCGCGCGTCATGGCGGGCGAGCTGGCCCAGATCGGCTACGGCTGGCACCGGCCGCCGCAGCTCGACGCGCTCGCCGCCGCCGAGGCGGACGTGCTGCTGATGGCACTCGCCGACCTCAGCCACGCCGAGGCGATCCCGCGCATCGAGGCGCTCGGCACGCCGGTCGTCCCGTCGTTTATGGCCGCCGAGCCACACTACCTCGGGCGCGTCGACTACGTCCGCCTCGTGGGGATGCTGACCGGCCGCGAGGCGGAGGCCGACTCGTTCGTCACGATGGTCACGGCCGAGGTCGACCGGCTCCGGACGCTCGCCGCGTCGCGGCCCCAGAAGTCGGTCCTGTTCGCGTGGTACAACGGCAGCGACCGCTGGGGCGTCACGGTCCGCAACGACGACGCCCGGCTGCTCCGCGACGCCAACGCCGAGGTGGTCCTCGGCCGGCCCGACGACGCCCGCCTCGACGCGATGGCCTTCGTCGGCACCGAGCGCCTGCTCGCCGACGCCACCGAGGCGAACTGCTGGGTGATCCAGGAGTCCGGCACGGAGCTGTACCGCAACGAGGCGGTGCTGGACCGCTTCCGCGCGTGGCGCGAGGGCTGCGTCTACGGCGCGACGCTCCAGCACAAGCCGAGCCGGGACGCCTGGGAAATCTTCCAGGACGGCGTGATCCGCCCCGACTACATGCTCGGCGACATCGTGAAGATGCTCCACCCCGCAGTGCGCCCCGAGCCCTTCCGCTACCTCGCTCCCGTCGGCCCCACCCCTGCGACGCCATGACGATGCCGGCCCCTGCCCCCTCGACACCCCTCCGTTCCCCGAGGTGGACGCTCCGCCTCGGGGCGGTCGCCCTCGGCCTCGCGCTGGCCGCGTGCGGCCCGGCGAGCGACACCGAGGCGCCGGCGGGCGATGTCGCGGGGACGCCGGTCCCGATGGCCCACGCGACCACGTTCTCAGTCACCGACCTCGGCGAGGGCGTCCGCGTCGTCGACATGCGCGCCTCGGTGTCGAGTTGGGGCGGCGCGGCGGACGGGCCGGAGCAGCAGGCCCGGCTCGCGCTCGTCCCCCTCGCGGTGGAGGTGCCGGCCCTGACGGGTCCGCTCGCGGGCGCGACCGTCGTGCGGACGCCCGTCGAGCGCGTCGCGGTCAACTACACGCCCTTCGAGGCCATGCTCTCGGTCCTGGGCGTGGCCGACCGCCTCGTGGCCGTCGGCGGCACCACCTCGTACGACGACGCCGTCTACGCGCGCGTCGCCTCGGGCGAGCTGCCCCAGATCGGCTACGGGTGGCACATCCCACCGGCCATCGACGTGCTCGCCACCACCGAGGCAGACGTGTTGCTGATGGCGCTGGCCGACCTCGGCCACGCCGAGGCGATCCCGCGCATCGAGGCGATGGGCATCCCGGTCGTCCCCATGTTCCTCGACGCCGAGCCGCACTACCTCGGGCGCGTCGACTACGTCCGCCTCGTGGGGATGCTGACCGACCGGGAGGCGGAGGCGGATTCGTTCGTCACGATGGTGACTGCCGAGGTGGACCGGCTGACGGCGCTCGCGGCCTCGCAGCCCACGCGGTCGCTGATGTGGGCGTGGTACTCGGGCGGCGACCGCTGGGGCGCGGCCGTCCGCAACGCCGAGGCCCGGCTCCTCCGCGACGCCAACGGCCGGCTCGCGCTCGAGCAGCCCGACGACCCGCGCCTCGACGCCCGCATGGAGGTCGGCACCGAGCGCATCCTCGCCGACGCAGCCGACGTGGCGTGCTGGGTTCAGGACTCGCACGGCGAGCCGTACCGCAACGAGGCGGTGCTCCAGCGCCTGCGGGCGTGGCGCGAGGGGTGCGTCTACGCCGCGACCGGGCAGACCAAGCCGCGCCGCAACGCCTACGACTTCTACGAGATGGGCGCGATCCGCCCGGACTACCTCCTCGGCGACCTCGTGAAGATGCTCCACCCCGAGGTGCGGCCCGAGCCCTTCCGCTACCTCGTCCCCGCCGGCCCCGAGGCGGCCGCCCTGCTCCCTGCCGCGCCATGACGACCCTCGCCCTCCCCCGGACCCCGTCTCGCGCCCGGCCGGCGCGCTGGCTGCTCGGATCGGCCGCCCTCGGGCTGGCCGTCGTCGGTGCTGCGCTGGCGTCGCTCAGCTACGGCCAGGTGGCGATCCCGCTCGGCGAGGTCGTCGCCGGGCTCCTCGACCCGTCCGCGGACAGCACGACGGCGCGGATCCTCCACGACCTCCGGCTGCCGCGCGTGGGGACGGCGCTCGTGGCCGGCGCGGCGCTCGGGATCGCGGGCGTGCTCATGCAGGCGCTCCTCCGCAACCCCGTCGCCGACGCCTGGTCGCTGGGGCTCCTCGCCGGCGGGCAGCTCGGCGTCGCGCTGACGGTCGCCGGCGCCGCCTTCGCCGGCCCGGCCGCGCTCCAGTTCCTCGAAGTGTTCCGGGGCGTCAGCCTGACCGCCGGTGCTGCGGTGGGCGTGGCCGTCGCGGCGGTCGCCGTGCTCTGGCTCGGGCGGCGCGTCGGGGCCGTGACACTCCTCGTCGTCGGGCTCATGCTCACGTTCACCGCGCAGGGCGTCGTGAGCGTCGTGATGCACTTCGCGGGCCGAGCCGGTGGGCGCGTCTTCAGCGGGTGGAACGACGGGACGTTCGCGAGCGTGGTGCCGGCCGAGTGGCCGCTCCTGGTGGGTGTCGTGGTCGCGGGCGTCGTGCTGGCCGGGGCGTGCGCGAAGCCGCTCAACTCGCTCCTCCTCGGCGAGACGTACGCGAAGAGCCTCGGCACGCATGTCGGGCGGCTCCGGGCGCTCGCGATGGCGGCGACGATCCTGCTCGTGGCGCCGGTGACGGCGTTCTGCGGGCCGGTCACGTTCATCGGCCTCATCGTGCCGCACGTGGCGCGGGCGGTCGCCAAGACGGCCCGGATCGGCCCGCTCCTGCCACTGGCGGCGCTCGCGGGCGCGCTGCTCGCCGTCGCGGCCGACTTCGTGGTCCACCTGCCGTGGGACCAGCACTTCCTGCACCTCAACGCGGTGCTGGCCCTCGTCGGCGCGCCGGTCGTGATCGCGCTCCTCATGTTCTCGCCCACCATGCGCGGCCTCCGATGACGACGCCCCGATCTCCCCTCACGCTCGACGGCCTCACGGTCGGCTACGGCCAGACGCCCGTGCTGGCGGGCCTCGACGCCCGCGTCGAGCCGGGCGGGTTCGTGTGCGTGCTCGGGCGGAACGGCTCGGGCAAGTCGACCCTCCTGCGGACCGTCGCCGGGCTCCAGCTGGCGCTCGCGGGCGAGGTCCGCCTTGGGGACGACGCCGTCGGGCCGATGCCGCCGGCGGAGCGGGCGCGCCGGATCGCCGTCGTGCTCACCGAGCAGGCGCACAGCCCCGGCCTCATGGCCGACGACGTAGTCGGCCTGGGCCGCCAGCCGTTCACGGGCTGGCGCGGCCGGCTCTCGGCCGAGGACCACGCGCACATCCGTGAGGCGTTCGCGCTCGCCGGGGCCGCGCCGTTCGCGGGCCGCCTCTTCGACGACCTCTCGGACGGCGAGCGCCAGCGGGTGATGATCGCGCGGGCCGTCGCGCAGCGGCCAGGGCTGATGGTGCTCGACGAGATCACGGCGTTCCTCGACCTCCCCGGCCGCGTCGAGGTGATGGCCCTGCTCCGGCGGCACGCGCGGGAGACGGGGACGGTCGTGCTCCTCTCCAGCCACGACCTCGACCTCTCGCTCAAGCTCGCCGACGCCGTGTGGCTCCTCTCGGGCGGCGCGCTTCGGGTCGGCCCGCCGGACGCCCTCATCGCCGACGGCGACGTGGGCCGGGCCTTCGACACGGCCGACGTGACGTTCTCGGCCGAGCGCGGCCAGTTCGAACTCCGAGGCGGACCCCTGTCCTCCCCTGCGCCGCACCAGCCGTAGCCCCACGCCTCGACCCATGCCCTCTGTCCCGCCTCGACGGTCCGTGTCTCTCCCGACCGCCTCGCCGAGGCGGAGGCCGCGTCTTCGTCTCGACTCACCCTCACCACCCCAGCACTCCACTCCCATGCGACTGCTCCTTCTCGTGGCCCTCCTCGTGGCCGCCCCCGCGCTTGCCCAGACGGGCACCCTCGAAGGCTCCGTCCGCGACGCTGTGGGCGGGCCGCTCCCCGGCGCGACCGTCCAGGTCGCCGACACCCCGCTCGGCGCGACGACCGACGCCGACGGCCGCTATCGGCTGGTTGACGTTCCCGTCGGTGAGCAAACCGTCGAGGTCCGCTTCGTCGGCTACGCGACCGCGCGGCGGCTGGCCGTCGTCGAGGCGGGGCAGACGACCGCGCTCGACGTGACGCTCCGCGAGGGGGGCGTTGGCCTCGACCAGGTCGTCGTCACGGCCGACCGTCGCGAGCGGGCGCTGCGCGACACCCCGGCCGCGATCACGAACGTGAGTTCGCGCGAGGCCCAGCGCCGCGCGGCGGTCCGCCCGACCGACGCCCTCGTCGGCGTGCCGGGCGTCCGGATCCGCCGCGACGAGTCGAGCAGCGACCTGCAGACGCTCACGCTCCGCGGCGTACCCAACCGGCACGGCAACGACACCTTCGTGGCGCTCGTGGACGGCGTGCCCTACGTGACGGGCAACGACGAGGTGGACCTCGACCTGATCGCGCCGCCGGCGCTCATCGACCGCACCGAGATCCTCCGCGGCAGCACGAGCGCGCTCTACGGGCGCGGCGGCGTCTCGGGGGCGATCAGCTACTTCACGCTCGACGCCTTCGGGCAGCCGAACGTGACGGCGAGCGTGCTCGGCGGGTCGAACGGCCTCGCGGTGCCGTCCGTCGTCGCCTCGATTCCGGTCGTGCCGGGGCGCAACCAGCTCCTCGTGAGCGGGGTGTACGAGAGCCGCGACGGCTGGCGCGACGACACCGGCCGCGAGGCGACGTACCTGTTCGCGAAGAACCAGTGGCTCGCCAGCCCCACGACCTCGCTCTCGGTCTCGGCCGGCTACACCGACCGCGCGCAGCGCGTCGCGACGGGCGTCCCACTCCTCGCCGACGGCAGCCTCGTCCCCCTCGCCGGCGGCATCGAGGCGAACTACAACATCGACAACGCGAACGCGAACACCCGCCTGTGGCAGACGACCGCGCGCATCGAGCAGCAGCTCACGCCGGCGCTCGACCTCTCGGGGACGCTCCACTACCGCGACGTCCAGGGCGACGCCCTGATCGGGTTCACCGAGCCGTTCAGCCCCGACCGCGGGCTTCACGTCCAGAACGGGTTCTTCGGCGAGACCGGCACGCAGACGTTCTACGCCGAGCCGCAGCTCCGCGCCCGCCTCGGGTCGGCCGTTCAGCTCACCGCCGGCGCGAGCTACGAGCGCGTCGACGGCCGGGCGACGGAGGACTGGACGGGCGAGTTCGGGTTCAACCCCGAGACCTTCGTGTTCTCGTTCTACACCCAGAGCCGCGACATCACGACGGGCGAGTTCGTCAACCGGGACGCGTGGGTGACCGACCGGCTCGCCGACATCACCTTCGACGCCGACATCGTCGGGGCGTACACGCAGGCCGACATCGGCCTCCTCGACGACCGGCTGACGCTCGGCGTGGGTGCGCGCTACGACGGCTTCCGCCGCAACGCCGTCTTCGCCGAGACGACGACGCAGGACGGGACCACGCCGGGGGCCTCGTCGGACGACCAGGCGCAGGCGTTCAGCCCGAAGCTCTCGGTCGCCTTCCGCGCGACGCCCCAGCTGACGACCTACGCCACGTTCGGGCAGGGCTTCAGCCCCGCCTTCGGGCCAACGTGGGCCTTCCGCGACCGCGACACGACGCTCGAGCCCGAGCGCGCGACGAACGCCGAGGTGGGCATCAAGGGCGGCAGCAACCTCGCGCAGTTCACGCTCGCGCTCTACCGCCTCGACCGCCGCAACCTCCTCATCCTCGTCCCCACCAACGGCGCGAGCCCCCTCCCGCAGAACGCGGGCCGCCAGCTCTCGCAGGGCGTCGAGGCCGAGGCGCGTGTGGGCCTCGGGGCCGTCGTGCCCGGCCTCGCCGCGTGGGGCAGCTACACCTACGTCGACTCCGAGTGGGTGGACTACTCCTTCGCCGCCGAGTTCGGCGACACCGTCTACGACTTCTCGGGCAACCGTGTCGCCGGGGCGCCGCCGCACCAAGGCACGTTCGGCCTCGCGCACACCGCCGCGCGGCTCGGGCTCGAGACGAGCGCGTGGGTTGACGGCTCGAGCGACTCCTTCATCGACAACGGCAACACGGTCGAGGACGGCGGTTTCGCCCTCGTCAACGCGAGCGTGGCCTGGGCGCCGCGCCAGTTCAACGGGGCCGAGATTCGGCTGACGGCGCTGAACCTCCTCGACCAGGAGCATTTCTTTTTCTTCGGCAACAACGACGGTCCGTTCGAGGCCTACCCGGGTCGTCGGCGCGAGTTGACCCTCGCGCTCCGTTACCAGCTCTGATCCACCGTACCCGCCATGACCGCTCGCTCGATCCTGGTCCTCCCCCTCGCGCTGACGCTGGCCGCGTGCGGCACGTCGGACGCCTCGCCTCCGACAGCGGGGGGCGAGGCCGACACTGTCGTCGCCGACGCGTCGCTCACGCTGACCGGCGACGTCTCGGTGACGCCGTCGGTCGCCGCCCTCCCGGATGGCCGCGCCCTCGTGGTTGCCGTCACCGGAGACCCGGCCGAGGTCCGGCTGTGGCGCGTCGGGGCCGACGGGCAAGCGGGCGAGGCCGTCATCGTGAGCCCGCCGGGCGAGCGCGCGCCATCGCCCAGCTCCGACGTGCAGGTGGTCTCGGTGGGCGAGCGGGTCCACGTGCTGTGGCGGAACCGCATCGAGATTCCCGGCCGCGCGTGGCCCGGCGCTGACCTCTGGCTCGCCACGAGCGACGACGGCGGGCAGACGTTCGGGGCGCCCGTCGCCGTCAACGACGACCAGGGCGGGCGGCCGACCGAGCACGCCTTCCAGTCGCTCGCCGCCGGCCCCGACGGCGCGCTCCACGCGGTCTGGATCGACTTCCGGCGCCAGGACGCGGCTCGTACCGCGCCGGCGCAGGCCCACGCGGCGCACGGCCACACGCCGATCCGCCTCGTCCACGACACCGAGGCGGCGCTGCCCGGGGCCGAGATCCGCGCGGCCGTCAGCCGCGACGGCGGGCGGTCGTTCGGCCCGTCGGTCGTCCTCGACACGACGGCGTGCGAGTGCTGCCCGACGGCCGTCGCGGTCGCCCCGGACGGGGCGGTCGTGGCCGCCTGGCGGAGCATCTTCCCCGGCTCCGAGCGCGACATCGCAACGGCCCGCTCGACCGACGGGGGCCAGACGTTCACCGAGAGAGCGCGCGTCCACCGCGACGCCTGGGCGATCGAGGGGTGCCCCCACAACGGGCCGAGCCTCGCCGTCGAGGACGGCCGGACGACCGTGACGTGGTTCACGGGCGCAGAGGAGCGAATGGGTCGCTACGCCGCCTCCGCCTCGGGGGATGGTGCCTTCGAGGCCCCGGTGTCGCTCGGCGGGCCGCAGTCGTCGCACGCCGCCCTCGCTCCCGGCCCCGAGGGGACCTGGGCCGTCTGGGAGGCCGCGGGTGACTCGGCGCGCGTCGCGCTCGCCCCGCTGGACAACGCCGCTGCGCCGATGGACCTCGGCGCGGGCCGCCTCCCTGCCCTCTACGTCTCCGGCGACCGGTGGGCCGCGGCCTGGGTCGACGGCGACGCTCTCCGCTTCCGCAGCGGCTCCACCACTGGCCCTTCGGACGCACCATGAGACGCGGGACCACGCGGAAGGGACGCGGCGGTCACGGCCGCAGAGAATGCGTGCGACGGCCGGCGCACACAGGGTGGGATCCTCGTCCTCTCGAGTCCAGTCGTGTCGGTGGGGTCTCCTCCGGCCGACCGACGGCGCTTGCGGGGCCGAACGGGACACGTCGCCGGCCGTTCCAGGACGGCGAGGCGGTCGCACACGACGCACGCACACGCCTCGTTGAGACTGCTGGCGACGCCGTCGCCGAGCTTCTCGTCATCGAGATCACGCGGTAGCCCGATGCCCATGGCCCTCCACCGGACGCTTGTCCCTCTGGTGCTCGTCGCCAGCGGCGCGGCCGTGGCCCAGCCGGCGGCGGTCGGCTGGGGCGCCCTCGACGAGGTCTACGTGGATCCTCAGACCGACCGCGTGGTCTACCCCGAGGCGGTCGGCGCGCTCCACGGCCGGACGGTCCGCGTGACGGGCTATCTGCTGCCGCTCGACGCGCACACCTCGCCGCGTCGTTTTCTTCTGTCGGCCCTCTCGCTCGCCGAGTGCTACTACTGCGAGCCGACCGGTCCCGGCACGACGATTGATGTACGTGCCGCGGAATCGGTCCGGATGCAGACCACGCGTCGCGTCCGAATCGAGGGTCGGCTCGTCCTCCTCGCCCGGCGAGGCCGCTACAACGACGGCCTCGTCTACCGCCTCGATGACGCCCGAGTCGTTCCCTAATTCCTTCGACCCCATGCGTTTTCTTCCTCTCGCCCTCCTTTTCGCGCTCGCCGTCCCGCTCACGGCCCCGGCCGCATCGGCCCAGACCGAACTCGGGTGGGACGTCCTCGAGGCGGCCGAGATCGTCCGCGCCGGCGACGGCTGGGCGGTCCGCCACCCGACGGCCGCCGTTCGCGCCGAGGGCCAGACCGTCGAGGTCTCGGGCCACATGATTCCCCTCGAGACCGGCCGCCGCGTGACCCGGTTCGCCGTGTCCCGGATGACGGCCGAGGAGTGCTTCTACTGCCAGCCCGGCCCGATGTCGTTCATCGAGGTGATCGCCGACCGCCCGGTCGCGCTCACGATGGACAACATCACCGTGGTCGGGCGCCTGGCGCTCCCGACGAAGGGGCAGCGCTACCGCGGGGGGACCATCTACCGCCTCGAGGGCGCACGCCTGACCCGCTCCGGACTCCAATGACACTCGGCCTCCGTCCCTTCGCCGCCTCGTTCGCCGTGGCCAGCCTCGCCGTTTCACTCGCCGCCTGCGAGGTCAACGCCGACGCCGCCGAGGCGGCCCCGCGCACGCCCATGCCCGCCGGGACGGCGGCCGACCCCGGGATCTTCGGCCCTACCGCCTCGGCGCCGCGCCCGACGGTGCGGCCCAGCGCGGGCTGGGACACGCTCTGGGCGGCGCTGCGCGAGACGCCGCTCGGACCGGACGGCATGACACGCGTCGGGCCGTTCCCCGAGGCCGTCGCCGCCTGGGACGGAACGGACGCGACGGTCACCGGCTACATGATTCCCCTCGACGCGAGCATGGCGCCGACCCGCTTCCTGCTCGTCGGCGTGCCGCTCGCCGACTGCGCCTTCTGCATCCCGAACGGCCCGGCGGGCGCGATCGAGGTGCTCGCCCGTGAGGGCGTGCCGGGGACCTACGACCCGATCTCGCTCCGCGGCCGCTTTCAAACCCTCGACGCCGACCCCAACGGCGTCCTCTTCCGCCTCACCGACGCGGTCCTCCCATGAGCCCCTTCAACCTCACCCTCGCCCACATCCGCCGCCGGCCCTGGGGGACGGCCCTCAACGTGCTTCTGCTCGCGCTCGGCGTCGGGTCGATCGTGGCGCTCGTGCTCGTCGGCGGTCAGCTCGACCGGGCGCTCGCGCGCGACGCCGAGGGCATCGACCTCGTGGTCGGCGCCAAAGGGAGCCCGCTCCAGCTCGTCCTCTCGTCGGTCTACCACGCCGACGCGCCGACGGGGAACGTCCCCGAGGCGGAGGTCGAGGCGCTGCTCGACAACCCGGCCATCGCGAGCTGGGTGCCGCTCGCGCTCGGCGACTCGTACCAGGGTCGCCGCGTGGTAGGCACGACGACCGAGTTCACCGGGCTCTACGACGCCGAGACGGCCGAGGGCCGGCTGTGGGAGGGCCTGGGCGAGACCACGATCGGGGCTGAGGTGGCGCGGGAGACCGGCCTCCGCCTCGGGGACGATGTCGTGACGAGCCACGGGCTGACGGCCGGCGGCGAGGCCCACGACGAGGCCCCGCTGCGCGTCGTCGGCGTGCTGGCGCCGACCGGCACCGTCGTCGACCGGCTCCTGCTGACGTCCGTCGAGTCGATCCGCGCCGCCCACGGCGACCACGACCACGAGGACGGAGAGCACGACCACGAGGACGGAGAGCACGACCACGAGGAGGGCGAGCACGACCACGAGGAAGACGGCGAGCACGACCACGGGGACGAGCACGATCATGGCGACGAGCATGACCATGGCGATGACCATGCGCACGACGACTCCGAGGCGGCGGCGCCTCCGACGCTGACGGCCGAGGCGGCGTCCGACGACGACGCGGCGGGCGCGGCACCGCCCGGGTTCTTCCCCGGCATGGCGGCGCCCGGCCCCGAGGCGGCGCCCGAGGCCGAGGACGACGACGGACCCGAGATCACGGCCGCGCTCGTCCAGTACGCCTCGCCGCTCGCGGTCGTCTCGTTCCCCCGGTTCGTCAATTCCGAGACCAACCTCCAGGCGGCGTCGCCGGCCCTCGAGGCGCAGCGCCTGCTGGGTCTGCTCGGCGTGGGCCTCGGGGCGCTCCGCGCGTTCGGCTTCGTCCTCGTCGCGGCGTCCCTCCTCGGGGTCGCCATCGGGCTCTACAACGCGATGCGCCAGCGGCGCACCGACCTGGCCGTGATGCGGACGCTCGGGGCGACGCGCAAGCGACTCGTGGGGCAGGTGCTCCTGGAGGGCGTCCTGCTCACGGGCGCCGGCGCGCTGCTCGGGGTCGCGCTGGGGCACGGGGCCGTGGCCCTCCTCTCCGCCGCCGCCGCCGGGACGCGGTCGCCGCTGCCGGTGACGGCCTGGACCGTGTCGCCGGCCGAGATCGCCGTCGCCGTGCTCGCCGTCGTAGTCGGCGCGCTCGTGGCGCTCGTCCCGGCCGTGCAGGTCTACCGCGCCGACGTGGCCGACACGCTCGCGCGCTCGTGAGCGACCGGAGCCTCCGGCTCATCCGTGGTGTGCTCGTCGTCGTGTTCGTCGTCGCGCTGGCCGCGTTCCTGGGCCGCAGCCACCCCTCGACCTACGACGACACGTGGGCCGCGCTCCCTCTCGCCGACGCCCCTCCGGACTCGCTGCGGGCCGCCGACGGGCGCGCGGTCGCGCTCGTCGGCTACGTCGTCCCCCTCGGCGTCGGGCGGCCCGAGCGGTTCTTGCTCTCGCCGTTCCCGCCGAGCTGCCCGTTCTGCCAGCCCGGTCTCGCCTCGGCCGTCGAGGTCGTCGCCGAGGCGGCGCCGCCGGCCGGAGACGGCACGGTCGTCGTGCGCGGCACGCTGAGCGTCCGCCCCGACACCGAGCCGACGCTCGCCCTTCTCGACGCCACCGCCCGTCCCGCCCCGTGACCGACACCGCTTCTGCCCTCCGCCTCGATGGCGTCCGCCACGCCTACGACGGCACGCCGGTCCTCGACCTCAGCCTCGACATCGCCGCGGGTGCCCACCACCTCGTGCTCGGGCCCTCGGGGAGCGGCAAGACGACGCTGCTGCACGTGGCGGCGGGGCTCCTCCGGCCCGACGCCGGCCGCGCCGAGGTGGCCGGCCAGGACCTGTTCGCCCTCCCCGAGGCGGAACGCGACCGGTTCCGGGGGCGGACCGTCGGCGTGGTCTTCCAGGGGCTCCACCTCGTCTCGGCGCTCACGGCCGAGCAGAACGTGGCGCTCGCCCGGTCCCTCGCCGGCCTGCCGGCCGACGCCGACCGGGTGGGCGGCCTGCTCGAGGCGCTCGACGTGGCCCACCGCCGGCGCGCCCTCCCCGAGGCGCTCTCGCAGGGCGAGCGCCAGCGCGTAGCCATCGCCCGCGCCCTCGTCTGCGGCCCCGCGCTCCTCCTGGCCGACGAGCCGACGAGCGCCCTCGACGACGCCCGCGCCGAGGCGGTCGGCGCGCTCCTGCTGACGCTGGCCAAGGCCGAGGGCGCCACGCTCGTCGTCGCGACGCACGACGCCCGGCTGCTCCCCCTCTTCGAGCACCAGGTCTCGCTCTCGTGATCCGCCCGCTCGCCTTCATCGGGCTGGCGATGGGGCTCGCCGCACCGGCTGCGGCGCAAACGGCGCCCCCCGAGGAGGTCGAGCGTCCGTCGGTGCAGGCCGTCCGCATCGCCGACGGCGCCCTCCGCCTCGATGGCCGCCTCGATGACGCGGCATGGGCGAGCGTTCCGGTCGTCGGCGGCTTCGAGCAGGTCGAGCCAGACGCGGGCGCGCCGGCCGCCCTGGCCACCGAGGTGCGCATCGCGTTCGACGGCCGCGCGCTCTACGTCGGCGCCGTGATGCGCGACCCGCTCGGCGCCGAGGGGCTGCGCGTGCGCGACCTCCGCCGCGACTTCGACTACTTCGACAACGACCACTTTGCCTTCACGCTGGACCCGTTCGGGGACCGCCGCAACGCCGTCGCCTTCGAGGTGTCCCCGTTCGGCGCGCTCCGCGACCTCCAGGTCCGCGACGGCGTCGACTTCAACAGCGACTGGGACGGCGTCTGGGAGGCGCGGACGGTGCGGTCGGACTCGGGGTGGACGGCCGAGATCGCCATCCCCTGGGCCACGCTCCGCTACCCGGCGGGCGCGCAGGCAGGCCAGGCGCAGACGTGGGGGCTCCAGCTCTCGCGGAACGGGCGCCGCACGAACGAGCTGAGCGCGTGGAGCCCGTGGCCCCGGCAGTTCAACGCGTACCACATGGCGTTCGCGGGCACGCTCGCGGGCATCGAGCCGCCCCCGCCCGGGCGCAACCTCCGCGTCCAGCCCTACACCCTCGTCGAGGCGGGCCGCGTCGGCGACGCCTCGTTCGCGGACGACGTCGCGCCGCAGCTCGGCGGCGACCTCAAGTGGGCCGTCACGCCGGGCACCGTCCTCGACCTGACGGTCAACACCGACTTTGCGCAGGCCGACGCCGACGAGCAGATCGTCAACCTCTCGCGGTTCTCGGTCTTCTTCCCCGAGCGCCGCCCGTTCTTCCTCGAGTCGGCCGACGTGTTCGACATCGGCTCGGACAACTTCACGCCGTTCTACTCGCGCCGGATCGGGCTCGACGACGGGCGGCCGATCGGGCTCGACGGCGGCGCGCGGCTCGTGTCAAGCGGCGGATGGGGCCGCGCCGGCGCGCTGGGCGTGCGCCAGCGCTCCGCCGGGGGCGCCCCGGCGTCGTGGTTCGGGGTCGGCCGGGCGGCGCTGAACGTGGGGGCCGAGAACCGCCTCGGGGGAATGGTGGTCGCGCGGCACGACGAGGCGACCGGCCCCGAGGCGGGCGTCGAGGGCGTCCCCAGCCGCACGAACACGGTGGCCGTCGTCGACGGGTTCTCGCGGCTCGGCCGCACCGGGGCCGTGAGCGGCTACGCCGCCGCGTCGGCCACCTCGGGGGACGGCGGCGAGGGCGTCGCGGCGCAGCTCTGGATCCGCAACCGCGCGTCGTGGGGCTACGCCGGCTTCCTGCAGCAGGTCGCGACAGCCGACTACGAGGCGGCGACCGGCTTCGTCTTCCGCCGCGACGTGCTGCTCAACAGCCCGGCGGTGTTCCTCGACCTCCGCCCCGGCTGGCTGCCGGGCACGGTCCGGTCGTTCGCGCCGCGCTTCGTGGCCGACGTGTTCCACCGGCCGAGCGACGGCGCCTTCCTGCAGGCCGACGTGAGCGTGACGCCGCTGCGGGCCGTGTTCCAGAGCGGCGCCGAGGCGGCCGCCTTCGTCCGCCCGTCGTGGCAGGACCTCGACGCCACCGAGGACTTCCGCCCGCTCGGGGTGCCCGTCGCCGCGGGGTCGTACCGATACCTCCGTGCTGGCGCATCGCTCTCGTCTGATCCCTCGCGCCGGGTCTCGGGGGCCGTCGAGGCCTCGACCGGCGGCTACTTCGACGGACGCCTCACGACGGTCGAGGCGACGGCCAGCGCCGCGCCGTCGCCGCGGCTGGCGGTCGCGCTGCGGTACGAGCTCAACGACGCGCGCCGCCTCGGGGTCGAGGCGCGCGACGTGCGGACCCACCTCGTCGGGGCCGAGACGCGGCTTGCGCTCTCGCCGCGGCTCCAGGCGACGGCCTTCTGGCAGTACAACTCGCTCGTCGACCGGACCTTCCTCAATGCGAGGCTCTCGTGGGAGTTCGCGCCGCTCTCGTTCGTGTACCTCGTCGTCAACGACACGCGGTACGTCGTGCCAACGGCGGAGCGGATGGCGACGCCCGACGACTTCCTGGCCGAGCAGCAGGGCGTGCTGAAGGTGAGCTACCTCCGCCAGTTGTGAGCGCTCGTCCGTGAACAAGAGCCCGACAACCGCCGACCCGGATCCCAAAACAGGCGCTCCGAAACCGACGTCCGGCAACGAGCGGATCGTCGTCCTCGACGCGCTTCGCGGGTTCGCCCTGGTCGGCATCCTGCTGGCGAACCTCGTCAGCTTCTTCGGCCTCTACTCGCTCTCGCCCGACGAGGTCCTCGCGCTTCCTGCCGCCGACCGCGGCGTGCTGTTCCTGATCGACGGGTTCATCGAGAGCAAGTTCTTCGGGCTCTTCTCGATCCTGTTCGGCATCGGCTACGGGCTGCAGGCGGCCCGGATGGAGCGCACGCCGGGGTTCTTCCGGCCGTACTGGTACCGCCGGATGGTCGTCCTGCTCGCCATCGGCCTGCTCCACATGGTGTTCGTGTGGAACGGCGACATCCTCACGCTCTACGCGCTGCTGGGGATGCTGCTGCCGCTGTTCGGGCGCCTGTCCGACCGGGCGCTGATCCGCTGGATCGTCGCGCTGCTGATCGCCCCGATCGTCATTTTCGTGCTCACCTACGCCACGAGTGAGGCGGCCTTCTGGGGGGCGCTGTCGCAGGTCGCGATCGAGTGGAAGGAGGAGCTGGGCTACGGCACCCGGACGTGGCTCGACATGCGCACCTCCGAGGCGGCGACCGAGGTCTTCGTTGCCAATCTCCTGAGCGTCATTCCGCGTCCGATGAGCTACCTGCTCTCGGGCCGGTACCCGCAGGTGCTGGGGCTCTTCCTGATCGGCCTCGTCCTGTCGAGGCGGCTGCCCGGCATCGCGGCCCGCCCGCTCCGGCCGAGCCCGCGGTGGG
Organism: Bacteroidota bacterium; assembly: GCA_039024395.1. Taxonomy (GTDB): domain Bacteria; phylum Bacteroidota; class Rhodothermia; order Rhodothermales; family Rubricoccaceae; genus Rubrivirga. Next base: position 17,854 of record JBCCQJ010000016.1, read on the forward strand.
TCGCTGCCTTCGCGGTCGGCCTCCTGTGCTCGCTGGCGTACGCGTGGACGAAGGCGGCCACCGGGACGTACTACTCGCTCACGCCGATCGGCGCCGTCCAGGCCGTCGTGCTGCACGTGGGGGCACCGTTGCTGTCGCTCGGGATCGGGTGGGCGTTCGTGGCGGCCTGGCACCGTGCGTCCGGGGCTGCCATCGTGCGGCACCTGGCGACGCTGGGCCGGATGGCGCTGACCAACTACCTCTTCCAGACGACGGCGGCCGTGGCGCTGTTCTTCGGCTATGGCCTCGGCCTGATGGGCGAGCTGCGTTACGCGCTGATCCCCGTGGTCGCCTCGGGGATTCTGCTGGCGCAGGGCGGGTTCAGCCACGTCTGGCTGCGGACCCACGCCCAAGGCCCACTCGAGACCCTCTGGAAACGCCTCGCCTACGCCGGCCGCCGGTAGTCTCGGCCTCGGGGTGGGCACCGAGGCGGGCCACCGTGACGTTCCTACGTCCTCGCACGGCACGCGTACCCGCGTCCGACCGCCTCGGGGTGTGGCGAACCGCGCAGCCTCGCAGACGGTCTTCCCGTGCCGAACCCAGACTCCCCTTCGATCATGCGACTTGTCTTCGCCGCCTGTCTCGCGCTCGGCCTCCTTGGGGCCGAGGCCATCGCCCAGACGACCTACGGCCCGATCCCGCTCCAGCGGTTCGCCCAGGGCGTCAGCCTCGGGTCGCCGGCCGAGTGGGGCTCGCTGGAGGTCGCCGTGACGACGCCCACTCGGACGTTCACCGTGCCCGACGTGCTCCTCGGGGGCCATGCGTGGCACGCGGCGCGGGTCCGCTACAGCGTCGACCACGCGCAGGGCCACATCGGCGACCCGGCGGGCGGGCTGCGCCGCCTGTGCCAGATGGGCGGCGGGCGGCGCGACGGCGGCGGATGCCAGGTCACGGTCACCTACCGCCCCGGCTACACCGCGCCGCCGATCCGCACCGAGGCGGGCGTCAACGTGATCCGCCTCGAGGAGTGGGGGCTGGGAACGGCGACGGACGACGCTGGCGCGGTGCTGAACCGCGCGCTCAACGCGCTGCGCGAGACGCCCGGGTGCGACCGCATCGAGATCCCGGCGGGCACGTTCACCTACAACCAGCCGACCATCCTCCACGGGTGTCTCGAGATCCGGGGCGCCGGGGCCGTCGCCACCGAGGCAACGCCGGTCGACGGCGTCGCCCGCGTCGTGCCGCAGCCACAGGGCCGGACGACCTTCCGCCTCGCCGACAACCGCGTGGCGTCGCGTGACCCGGTCCTGGCGGCCCTCCGCCTCTCGAACATCGCGTGGTCGGCCCAGGAGCACGCGGCCGGCTCCGACACGCGCATCACGATCACCGACGTCCACCTCGACGGCAACACCGAGGGCAACCTCGCCGCGTACCGCGCGGCCAACGAGGGCCGCTTCTTCCAGGACGGCCCGACGTGGACCGGGATCAGCACCTCCAACCACCACGGCCTCGCGCGCTGCCCCGAGGCGGTGGCGACGCGCCTGACGCTCCGCCGGGTCCACATCGAGGGGTTCGGCGCGACGGGCGTGCTCTCGGCCGGCACGTGCGACACGGCGACGCTCGAGACCGCGCGCATCGAAGACGCGATCCACAACCACCTGCTCTACGACGTCGGGGGCACGTGGGACCGCGTCACGCTCGCCGGCGCCGCCTGGAGCCACGTCGTCGTCAACCGCGACGTGGAGGCCTCGGAGGTCGTCATCGAGACCACGTCCAACGTGGTCAACCGCAACAGCCCCAACGTGTTCGGCGTCCGCTCGGGGCACCTGGCGATCGACGGGTTCTACGCCGACACCCGGCCGGCCCACCACCGCGTCCTGTTCGACGCCAAGCGGCGGGGCTCGGTCACCCTCCGAGGCGGCCTCTGGCGGGCCGACGCCGCCTCGGGGCTCTTCTCGGGCGGCCGCGAGTCGCTCGTCGCCCGCGACGTCGGCATCGAGGCCCAGGTCACGGCCTACCCCATCGTCTCGAACCTCCGCGCGCGGACGGTCCGCCTCGACGGGGTGACGGTCCGGGAGGGGCGCCCCGAGGAGGGCCACGACCGCACCGCGATCGTCAGCGTCCGCTCATCGCCCGAGGGGGGGGCGACGCTGTCGGTCACGGACTCGGACCTGCCCGGCGTGCGGCTCGTCGCCGTCGACCACTCGCGCGGCCGAGCCCGGCTGACGGCGGCCATCGACCGCGCCTCCGCCTCGGGGCTGGCGTACCGGCACCTGACGCACCGGGGGAGCGACCGCAACGTGAGCGGCTTCCGGTTCTGCCTGCCCGCGCCGACCTACGCCGACGCCTCGCCGGCCGACTGCGAGGGGATCCAGCGTTAGCGTTGTGCTCGTTTGATCGGAGGCGACCTCCCGATCCGGTCACGCCTTCTCTCGCCCTTTTCCCACTCGATAGAATGGGAGGAGTGGGGGGAATGGGGAGAGAGCCAGCCGCCAGCCTTTCGCCGGCCATCTGGTGCAGGACTCACGACCCGTCTCGGCGTCGAGGAGGCCGATCAGTGGGATCATCGGGAACGCGAGCGTTCCATCTGCGGAGGCTGCGGAACGATTGGATTCCCGGGGGGCTTGTTTGGTGGAGTCTCCGCACTCCACTCCACCGACTCCATGCGCACTCTCCTCCTCGGGGCCGCCGCCTTCTTCCTTGCCGCGTCGGCCTCGGCCCAGGACGCCCCGGCGCCCGACCCCTCCTCGACGTACGTCCACCCGGCGCACGCCGGCGAGGCCCTCCGCGTGACGACCTACGACCAGCGCCCGACCGAGCGCGGCCGCCTCGCGGCGCGTTACGTCGGCCTCCGCGCCAACCGCTCGGCGAAGGCGGCCCCGCGCCTGGTGACGGGCCTCCAGCCGGCCGAGCGGACGTTCGACACGCCGCGCCACACCTACGTCCGCCGCGGCGGCTCGTACTTCCAGGTCGTCCCGGCGCAGTAAGGCCCCCGCCTACACCGAGGCGGCCACGCGCCGCTGCGCCGCCTCGGTCATCATCCCCGCCTCGGGGCACGGGCCGCCGAGTGCCGTCTGGACCGCCCGGCCGGCGCAACCGGCCAGGGCCGGGTCCGGCGCCTGCTGCGGGAGGCCGGCTGGGAGAAACCGCCAGACAAGCCCGGCCGCGACGAGCGCCGTGGTCCCGGCGACGGCCGCGTTCGCTCCGAACCCCGAGGCGGCGAACAGGGCGCCCGCAAGCGCGCTCCCGACCGCGAAGCCGCCGTTGCCGGTCGCCGTCGAGAGGCTCATGAACGAGCCGCGTCGCGGGCCGGGCACCATCTCGGTGAGGAGCGCCTGGAGAGGGCTGATCCGCGCAGCCGCAAGACCCATGATGAGGAAGAAGGCCACGAAGGCCGCCTCGGGGACGGCCCCGGCGAGGGGCGTCGCGGCCATCGCGAGGCCGAGCCCCACCGAGGCGGCCACGATCACGGGCCGCCGGCCGATCCGGTCGGAGAGCCGCCCCGCTCTCGGCCCGACGATCACGTTGGCCACGCCGCCGAGCACGTAGACGAGCGCCACCTGCCCCGAGGTGTAGCCCAGCGACGCCTCGAGCCACGTCGGGAAGTAGACGACGAACAGGCCGACGCCAGCGAACAGGATCAGGAAAATGGCGGCCGCCGCGCCCGTCTCTCGGCCCCCGATGAGGGCGCGGTAGCCGCCGAGGGCGCTCCGGATCGTGAGGGGCTCCGAGGACGTGGCGCCGGGCGGCTGGGGCAGCGCCGGGAACGCCATGACGAACGCGGCCACCATCGCCAGCCCGAAGGCCACGAACGGCGCGCGGAACCCGAAGGCGTCGGCGAGGGCGATGCCGGCCGGAATGCCCAGGATCTGCCCGACCGCGAACCCGCTCATCACCCACCCGTTGGCCCAGCCGCGCCGCTCGGGCGGGAACGTGTCGCCGACGTAGGCCACCGAGGCGCCCGAGAGCACGCCGCCGGCGGCGCCCGAGAGTGCACGCAGCACGAGCAGGCTCTCGAACGAGTCGGCGAGGCCGTGGAGCAGCAGCGACCCTGCCATCGCGGCCGTGCCGACCAGGATCACACGCCGCCGCCCAAACCGATCCGACACCGGCCCGACGATGAGCGTGAAGCTCGCCAGCGCGACCGCGTAGACGGTGATGAGCAGCCCCAGCGGCCCCGGGTCCATGCCGAGCTGCTCCGCGATCCGGGGCAGGATCGGGGCGACGACGATGATCTGCCCGGCCGCCGCGAACACGAGCAGCCACAGCGTGAAGAGGGCGAGTCGGGGTCGCTGAAGCACCTGCCGCCAACGGCGCGGCGGCGCCCCGGGTCCCCGAGGCGGCGCGGATCTCCGAGGCGGCCTACGCCTCGGCCTCGTCGGTCGCGTACTTCACCGAGCAGCCGTAGGGCTGCGTCGTCGCCGGGTCCGCCTCGGTGCCGGCCTGCGCGGCGGCGATGGCCGGGATGATGTAGCTCGTGGCGGTCTCGACGTCGGCCAGGTCGGTCGAGTTCTTGTCGTCGATGGCGCCGTTGTAGACGACCGTGCCATCCTCGTTGATGACGACCATCTGCGGCGTCGTCTGGGCGTCGTAGAGGCGGCCGACCGTCCCCTCGGGGTCGAGCAGCACGGCCGTCTGCTGGCCGCCCTCCGAGGCGGTCCGCTCGTTCATCACGGCCGGCTCGAAGTGGCCCTGCTCGCCGGGCGCCGACGACACGACCGAGAGCCAGACCACGCCCTCGTCGGTGAACCGCTCCTGGAGCGCCGGCATGTTGCCGCTCGTGTAGTGCTTGCCCACGTACGGGCAGTCGTAGTTGAGCCACTCGAGCACGACCGTCTGGCCGGCGAAGTCGGCGAGCGCGTGCTCGGTGCCGTTCGTGTCGGTGAGCGTGAAAGCCGGGGCTGGGGCGCCGGGCGTCGGCGCGGGCTCAGCGGCCGCCTCGGGGGCCGGGTCGTCGAGGGCGACGTCGTCGGCATCGGTGGCGCACGCAGACAGCGTGAGGAGGGCGACGAGGAGGAGAGCGGGAGCGCGCATGAAAGTCGGAGAAGGTCCGCCTCGGAGACCGCTCCGGATGCCATGAAGTTCCAATCAACCGGGACACCGCTGGCGTCCCATCCCTCCACGCGCGAAGCGCGGCCTCCCCTCCCCCATTCTTTTTCCCTACCGCGCCGCCGTCTGCACGCCGCCGAGCGCGTCGAGGACGATCTGCGGCGTCAGCACGCCGTCGATCAGGACCGGCTCGCCGTTGCCCTCGGGGTAGAAGAGGTAGAAGGGGACGCCGCTGCGGCCGTAGCGGTCGAGGTAGGCCGTGATCTGCGGGTCCTCGTTCGTCCAGTCCGCGCGGATGGCCGTCACGCCGCGCTCGGCAAAGGCGCTCTTGACCGTCTCGGTGTTGAGTGCCGTCGTCTTGTTGACCTGGCAGGTGAGGCACCACGCGGCCGTGAAGTCGATGAAGACCGGCTCGCCGGCGGCGACGAGCGTCTCGACCGCCTCGGGGTCGAACGCCTCCCAGCCGTCGGCACTCGTGGCCGAGGCGGCGGACGCATCCGCGCCGCGCGCGCCCATCACGACGAGCGCACCGGCGCCGAGGACGGTCAGGAGGGCGAGCGTCCGCGCGACGGCCAGCGGACGCCCCGAGGCGGCGGGCGGCGCCCAGCGGCCCCACAGCCACGCGGCGAACCCGAGCAGCACGAGCGCCATCAGGAGTGCCGCCGCGCCGTTGATGCCGGCCTGAAGACCAAACACCCACACGAGCCACACGGCCGTCGCGAAGAGCGGGAAGGCGAGCGCCTGCTTCAGCGTCTCCATCCACGGCCCCGGGCGCGGCAGCCTCCGCAGGAGCGACGGGTTGAAGGAGAGCAGCACGTACGGCAGCGCCATCCCTACGCCCAGCGCGGCAAAGATCGTGAGCGCGACCGCCGCCGGCTGAGCGATGGCAAACCCGAGGGCGGCCCCCATGAACGGCGCCGTGCACGGCGTCGCCACGACCGTCGCGAGGACGCCCGAGAAGAACGCGCCGCCCGTGCCCTCACCCTTGTCGAGGCGGGCGCCGGCCGTCATCAGCCCCTGGCCCACCTCGAACACGCCGAGGAGATTCAAGCCCAGGAGCGCCATCAGCGCGGCCAGCGCCGCGACGACCGCCGGACTCTGGAGCTGGAAGCCCCACCCGAGGCCCTCGCCCGCCGCGCGGAGCGCCAGGAGCGCGCCTGCAAGTGCGAGGAACGACACCAGCACGCCGGCCGCAAACACGAGCCCGTGCTTTCGGAGCGTCGCCCGGTCGTCCTCGCGGCCCTGCACGAACCCCAGGATCTTGATGCTGAGGACCGGGAAGACGCACGGCATCAGGTTGAGGATCATCCCGCCCAGGAACGCGAACCCGAGCGCGGTCCAGATCCCCATGCCCGCCTCGGGGCCAGACGCGCCCACCGAGGCGGCGAGGTCGCCGCTGGCGACCAGGGCGTCCACCTCGATGGCGCGCGCGCCGTCCGCGAAGGCGGTGCCCTCGGGCGCGACGAGGACGCCGCGGAGGCGCTCGGCCGGCGCCTCGGCGTAGGGCGAGGCGGCAAGTGCGGCGGCCCAGGCGCCTCCCTCCTGCCGGTAGGCCTGCTCGGCCGGGTGGTCGATCACGCCCGGCGTGTCGACGTAGAACTGGGCGCCGTCGAGCGTACCGGTCCAGCCGTCCGGCGGGTCGAGCACGAGCGCGTAGCCCGCCTCGGTGACCGTCGCCGAGGCGGCCCACCCCTCGGCCTTGACCGGCAGCATGGACCGCGCGGCGTCGAGGAGGCCCGCCTCGGTGGGCGCGCCGACAGGAATCGTGAGCGAGGCCGTCTCCTCGGCTTGCAGGCACACGTCGGCACAGACGAGCCACGAGGCGGTGCCTGTGACCTCGACGGCATCGCCGGCGTACCCCTCGGGCACGGCGAGGCGGGCCAGGAAATGCGGCGAGCCCTCGAAGGCGTAGCTCGTCAGCCCGGCGATGTCGTAGCGCGACGGGTACGGGTGCCGCAGCGGGCCGACCGTCACGCCGTCCGGGAGGGTCCACTCGACCGTCACCGGCAGGCCCGAGTCGCCGGGATTGATCCAGTACGAGTGCCAGCCCTCGTCGAGATCGAGGCGGAGCGCCACGTCGACGGCCGTGCCCGCCTCGACGGCGTCGGCGTCGGCGACGAGGGCCGCCTCGGAGTGCGGGCTCGGGTCGTCGGCCTGGGCCGCGAGCGGCGCGGCGACGAGGAGGCCGAGGAGCAGGAGGAGCGGACGCATAGAACCGGTGAGTGGGGCAAGAAACGATGCGGGCCGGCCGGAGGTGCCCCCAGCCGGCCCGATTCACAGGGTCGTCTCGGCGGGAGCGGCTAGCCGAGGGCCGCCGTCAGCTTGGCGCGGATCTCGGAGACCGAGTCGCGCGCGCCGATCCGGTCGACCTCCTCACCGCTCTCGGCGTCGACGAGGACGATGAAGCCCGTCTTGCCCGCGTCGGCCGCGAGGACGTCGCTGAGGCCGTGCTCGGCGGCGAGCGCCTCGGCCGCCTCGGTGGTTTCGGCATCGGTGAAGTCGAGCTTGACCATCTGGATGGGCTCGTCGGCGAACGACGGCCACACCTCCATCACCTTCGGGTCGAGGATGCGGCAGTTGCCGCACCAGTCGGCGTAGAAGACGACGGCGTAGACCTCAGCGTCGTCGGCCGGCGGGGCGTCGCTTCCCGAGGCGGGGAATGCGGCGAAGAGGGCGAGCGCGAGGGGCGCGAGAAGAACGGAGCGAAGCATGGGAACGGGGAGTGTGGGGAGAGGGCGAACCGCCCGGAGTCGCCCCTCAACGCTGCGTCTGGCCGAGGTCTTACGGACCCCTCCCGCCCCGAGGCGGTACCAACGGCCCTTCTTCCCGCATTTCATGGCTGACAATCGGCCCGCCGACGCCCTCCGGGCACAAGTTCTAACCTTTCTGTCAAACCACGGCGACCGCGCCTACCGAGCCAAGGAGATCTCGAAGGCGCTGAACGTCAAGAACCACGGGCGGTACCAGACCCTCCTCGGGGTCATCGACGACCTCAAAGGCCGCGGCGAGGTGGACGTGCTCAGGGGCGGGCGCATCCAACACAAGACGGCCGGCAAGCACGGCGAGGCGGTCGGGCGGATCTCGGTCTCGCCCCAGGGCTTCGGGTTCGTCACGCTCGACGACGGGACCGAGCTGTTCGTCCGCGCGCGGCGCCTCCGGACGGCCCTCCACGGCGACCGCGTGCGCGTCGGGCTCGGGGCCGACCGCAAGAACCGGCCGGCCGACCAGCTCCGCGAGGCCGAGGTGCTGGAGGTCGTCGAGCGGGCCCGCACGCAGACCGTGGGCACGTTCTCGACCCACGGCAAGGCCGGCTGGGTCGCGCCCGACGACACGCGCCTCAACCGCGACGTCTACGTCCCCCGCGACGCCTGGAACGGGGCGAGCCCGGGCGACAAGGTCGTGGTCACGATCGACGTGTTCGACGATCCCAAGGCGGCGCCCGAGGGCACCGTCGTCGAGGTGATCGGCCCGGCCGACGCGCCCGGCGTCGACGTGCTCGCGCTCGCGCTCGCCCACGGCGCGCCGTCCGACTTCCCCACCTCGGTGGAGGCGCAGGCCGACACCATCACGGCCGGCATCACGAAGAAGGAGGTCGCCCGGCGCCTCGACCTGCGGGCGTATCCGATTTTCACCATCGACCCGGCCGACGCCAAGGACTTCGACGACGCGATCCACACGCGCGACCTCGGCAACGGCATGACCGAGGTGGGCGTCCACATCGCCGACGTGAGCTTCTACGTCGACGAAGGCGGCGCGATCGACGAGGAGGCCTACGCCCGCGCGACGAGCACCTACCTCGTCGACCGCGTCATCCCGATGCTCCCCGAGGTGCTCTCGAACGGCGTCTGCTCGCTCCGCCCGCGCGAGGACAAGCTCGCGTACTCGTGCATCCTGACCGTCGACGGCGGCGGGAACGTGCACAGCTGGGAGACCCGCGAGACGGTCATCCACTCGAAGGAGCGGTTCACCTACGAAGGCGCCCAGGCCGTGCTCGACGGCGAGGATCACCCGCTCGCCGACGAGGTCAGCCGCGCAGGCGCGCTCGCCGAGACGCTCACCAAGAAGCGCATGGCCGAGGGCGCGATCGACTTCGACGTCCCCGAGGTGCGCGTCCAGCTCGACGCGGCGGGCGAGCCGGTCGACGTCTACGAGAAGGAACGCCTCCCGACGATGCGCCTCATCGAGGAGCTGATGCTGCTCGCCAACCGGGCCGTTGCCACCGAGGCGGACAAACGGAACGTGCCACTCGTCTACCGCATCCACGACACGCCCGACCGCGAGCGCATCCGCTCCCTCGCCGACTACGTGCGCACGTTCGGCCTGAAGCTGCCGCACAAGGAGGGCATCGTAGAGCGGGCCGACCTCAACCGGCTGCTCCACACGGTCAAGGGCACGCCGCCGGCGCCAATCATCGAGCAGGCCGCGATCCGGTCGATGTCGAAGGCCGTCTACTCGCCCCACAACATCGGGCACTACGGCCTCGGGTTCGAGCACTACGCGCACTTCACGAGCCCCATCCGCCGCTACCCCGACCTGATCGTCCACCGCGTCCTCAAGCGGATGCACGGCGCGCAGACGGGCGCGCTCCCGACCGCGGACGCGCTCGAGGTCCAGGCGATGCACTGCTCCGAGCGCGAGCGCGAGGCCACCGAGGCGGAGCGCGAGTCGGTCAAGCTGAAGCAGGTCGAGTACGCGGCGGCCCACCTCGGGGACGCGTTCGACGGCGTCGTGGTGGGCGTGACCAAGTTCGGCGTGTTCGTGCAGATGACGACGCTGCTCGTCGAGGGGCTCGTGCACGTCCGCGACATGGAGGGCGACTACTGGGAGTACGACGAGCGGCGCTACGCGCTCGTGGGTCGCACCACGGGCCGGCGGATCCGCGTCGGCGACGTGTGCCGGGTCCGCATCGAGGCGGCCGAGCCGGAGACGCGGCGCGTCGATCTTGCGTTCGTCGAGATGCCGGGCACGGCCGAGCGGCCGCAGAAGCCGAAGAGCCGCGCGCAGGCGCGCAAGACGCAGAAGCGCACGCGCGGCGCGAAGCGAAAACGGCGGCGGTGAGAGCTGTCGGCTGTCGGCAAGGTGCTGCCGCCTCGGGACCGGTGCAAGGCCGAACCGCGGGTGTCCGCCGGATCCGGTGCGTCCGTGGGCCAGTGGGCAGTGCGTCGGTGGACGGGAGGCGCCTCGGGGCTGGCGCTCGACTCGACCAAGACGCTGGCCGGAAGGGCGTATCGCGATAAGCCCCCACGCCTCTCCCACGAGAGCGCAGTCCTCCTTCCTCCGACTCCGCTCGGAACAGGACCGGGCAGGAGGGATCAGGAGCGGCGTGCCACAATGACCCAGAGCCACTGCCCCAGTACCTCAGGCGCCGCCGCCCGGCGTTCGCACGATCACGTGCTGGCCGGCGCGCCCCGGCTCCGAGGCGGGCGCCTCGGCGATCATGAGCCCGGCCGCCTGAGTGGTGGTGAGAAACGCCTCGGGGTCCGGCGTCTCGGTCCACAGCCAAGCACCCGGCGCAAGGACGCGAGCCGCCTCGGCGACGACGGCGACCAGGTGTGCCGCCTCGGGGACGGCGTCGAGCACGATCCAGTCGGCGAAGCCATCCGGGTAGCCGAGGGCGTCGAGGCGTGACAAGACGGCCCGGCGATCCGCGTCCTCGGTGCCCAGCACCGCCCCGAGGCGGGCGTGCGTGGCGGTCACGTGCCGCGCGTCGGCGTCGCAGGCCCACACGTCGAACCCGAGGCGGGCGATGGCCTCCGCGTGGACGCCGTCGCCGCACCCGACGATCACGACGCGCGACTGGGGCGAGACGGCGGCCAGCGTCCGCAGCAGGTGCCCCGAGGCGGACCTCACGCGGCCGTGCGCTGGGGCTCGGTCGGCTCGGCGACGGTCGGGTCTGGGAGGGCCGGCCACGTCTGCGTGTGCGTCGAGCGGCCGCAGACCGAGCAGACGCGCGCCGCCTCGGTGTGCGGCCGGGCCAGCGAGGGCGGCTCGACCGAGGCGAACCCGTCGCCCTGGAAGGCCGCGGGGAGCAGCCGGCTGGCGACCGTCTCGGCGAGCGCCTCGATGAGGAGGGCGTGCCCGTTGAGGCCGTTCGACACCTCGAAGGCCGTCACGCCCGCCTCGGCCGCCTCGGCGCGGGCGGTCACGTCGAGGTCGAAGTCGGTCTCGATGCGGTCCGAGAGGTACGACACCGGCACGAGGAGCAGCGCCGTCGAGCCGTCGGTCGAGAGGTCGGCGAGGGCGTCGGCGAGGCTCAGGCCGCGCGGCTGGCCGCCGCCGAAGGGCCGGCGGTAGGCGATCTGGACCGGCCGCCCGGACTCGCCCCGCTCGGCGAGCACAGCCTGCACCGTCGCCTCGACATGGCAGCAGTAGCGGTCTTCGTACTGCGTCAGGTGGCGGCGCGGCGTGCCGTGCGCTGTGAAGAGGATCTGGACCGACGACCGGGCCTCGCGCGGGAACCGCTGGAGCGCCTCCTCGACCCGCTCGCTGAACGCGCGGACGAGCTTGGGGTGGGTCGCGTACTCGGCCACGAGCGTCGTGGGCCACGGCTGGCGCCCGTCGAGGGCCGCCGTCCAGTGCGAGAGCGCCGAGCCGGTCGTCGAGGCGGCGTACTGCGGCTGCAGCGGCAGCAGCACCACCTTGGTCACGCCGTCGGCCGCCATGCGGCGCTGGGCCTCCTCCATCGAGGGTGAGCCGTGGCGCATCGCCACGTAGGAGCGGAACCGGGCGCCCGTCGCGGCGCCGTAGCGGTCGTTCAGGCGGCGCTCCAGCGCCGACGCCTGCTCCTGGGCGTGGCGGCAGAGCGGGCTCGACCCGCCGATCAGTTCGAACGCCTTGCGGAGCTTCTGCCCCCACCGCCGGGCGAGCACCGAGGCGACCCGGTGACGAAGCACGCGAGGCACCCGCAGGTCCGCCTCGACGGGGTCCATCAGGCGACTGTAGAGGAACGTCGCCGCCTCGTCGGGCTCCGACGGCCCCCCGAGCCCCAGCACGACCACGCCCACCACGTCCCCTTGCTCGATGGCGAGCGGCGTCGTCTCGAACGTGCTCCCCGTGAGGAGGCGGCGATCCGGCCGGAACCAACGGAGGTACGCTTGAGGGGTCATAAGGGAAGGCAGCAGGGTGCTCTGGGGGATGGGGGGATCCCCCAGGCAGACCACCTATTTACGCCCAGTGAGAATCGGCTCGTGTCTCGACTTCTTGAAGACCGCCGCCTCGGTGCGGGATTGACACCGGCTCCATACCGCCGCACTGCGGCAACGCCGGATCTAAACCCGTGCAGAAACAGCCGCCAAGCGCGCCCGGAAGCCGGGCGACGCCAGCGGCTTCCAGATCTCGCGCAGCGGCGCTGCCGAGGCGGTCGGACGCTCCACGCCCGCCGCCTCGGCGAGAAGCTCGGCGGTTCGCTGCCGATGCCGGAGCGCGACGGCCTCTCGCTCGGCCGTCTCGAGGGTTTTGGCCACCTCGCGGACGGGTCCGCCCGAGGCCTGTGCCAGGCCGAGCGCGAAGTGGAGCGCGCTCACGGCAATCGCGAAGTGATACGCCAGGTCCGAGGACGCCGCCTCGGGGCGGCGGAGGTCGCCCTCGAACGCCCGCACGGCCTCGTAGCGCGACCAGAGCAGAGACGCGACGATGTGGCGGAGCCGCGTCGGGCCGGGCACGTCGCCCGGCTCGCCGACGAAGTCGTCGGGCGGCGGCGGCAGGTCGTCGGCGAGGAGGCGTCCGCCGGCGCGCTGCGCGTCGAGGCGCGCGAGCAGGCGACGCGCACGCGCGCCCCACGCCCGGTGGCGGTCGCCCCCGAGGCGGACGCGCAGGGCCGCGACC
>JBCCQJ010000017.1:0-29095 GCA_039024395.1 Bacteroidota bacterium
CGGAGCCGAGCGTCATGCTCGATTCGTCGCCCCCCTCCCAACCTCCCCCCGCCGGGGGGAGGAGAGTGTTTGGTCCTCCGAGGCGGTCGTCCCCGAGGCGGCCTCGGACACCGAGGCGGTCGATTCGGAGTCCTACGCCTGGCCGAGGTATACCGGGACCGGGGCGGGAAGACACCGGACGGGGCGACGTGAAGCGGGCGCGGCGCGGAGGCATCCTAGTAGCCGAACAGCGAGGGGAGCCAGAGCGAGAGGGCCGGGAAGGCCGTCACGAGGGCCAGCCCCACCAGCATCGCGATGAACATGGGCAAGAGCGGGCGGACCACCTTCGCGATCGTCGTGTCGGCCACGCCGACGCCCACGAAGAGCACGCTGCCCACCGGCGGCGTGCAGAGCCCGATGCACAGGTTGAGCACCATCACGATCCCGAACTGGACCGGGTCCATGCCCAGCTCTACCGCGACGGGCAGGAAGATGGGCGTGAAGATGAGGATGGCCGGCGTCATGTCCATGAACACGCCCACGAACAGCAGCACCACGTTGATGACCAGCAGCACCACGATCGGGCTCTCGGCCGCGCCCACGGCCGCCGCGATCGCCTGCGGCAGGTTGACGTAGGCCATGATCCAGCTCATCGCGATCGAGACCGCGATCAGGAGCAGCACGATGGCCGTCGTGCTCGTGGCGTCGAGCAGGATCTGCGGGAGGTCGCGCGCCGAGATGCCGCGGTAGGCGAAGGCCAGCACGCCGGCGTAGAGGACGGCCACGGCTGCCGCCTCGGTGGCGGTGAAGATGCCGGCCACGATGCCGCCGATCACGACCACCAGCAGGAACAGGCTCGGCAGCGCCTCCCACAGCCGGCGCGCCGCCTCGGGGAGGGTCGCCCGCGCGGCCGTCGGGTAGCCGCGCCGCCACGCGATCACGCCGGCCACGCCCATGATGAGCAGCCCCACCACGATGCCCGGCAGGTAGCCGGCCAGGAACAGCGCCGCGATCGAGGCGCCCCCCGAGGCGAGCGAGTAGATGATGAGCACGTTCGAGGGCGGGATCACGAGGCCCGTCGTGGCCGACGTGATGTTGACCGCCGCGGCGAAGTCGCGGTCGTAGCCCTCCTCCTCCATCCGCGGCCCGACCGTGCTGCCGATCGCCGAGGCGGCCGCGACGGCGCTCCCCGAGATGGCTCCGAAGAGCATCGACGCGAGCACGTTGACGAACGCGAGCCCGCCCGGCAGCGGCCCCAGGATCGCCTTGGCGAAGTCGATGAGCCGCTTGGCGATGCCGCCGCGGTTCATGAGCTGCCCGGCCAGGATGAAGAACGGGATGGCCAGCAGCGTGAAGCTGTCGAGCCCGGTCGCCATCCGCTGTGCGACCGTCGTCAGCGCGGCCGTGGGCCCGATCGAGAGCATCATCGTGGCGACTGTCGAGAGCCCGATCGCGAACGCGACGCGCACGCCGAGCGCGAGCAGCACCACGAAGGTGCCCACGAGAACGGCGATCGCGGTGCCGTCGGCGGCGAGGGCGGCAGAGGGCTCCATCAGCGGTCGGCAGGGGGACGGTTGGCGGCCGTGAACGCGGTCTGGCCCGACTCCTCGGGCACCGCCTCGGGGGCGCCGCGGCCGGTGAGCAGGCGCACGTAGGCGGCGATCGCGAGCGCGGCGTAGAACGAGATCACAGCGCCGGCCAGCGGCAGCACGCTGTAGACGGCGCCGAGCGACACGCCGAGCGCGGCCGAGCGCTGCCCCAGCAGCGTCACCAGCCGCACCAGGTTGCCGCCGCCGTAGACCATCACGCCGAGCGCGAACAGCAGGATCGCGCCCTGGAGCACCACGCCGAGCGCGGCCCGCGCCTTCGGGCGCCCGTCGAGCGCGCGCGGCAGCAGGTCGATCGCCAGGTGCATCCGCTGGCCCACCGCGTAGGCGGCCCCGAGGAGGCCCAGCCAGATCAGCAGGAACCGCGCCAGCTCGTCGGTGAACCCGCTCGGGATGCCGGCGAAGCGGGCCACGACCTGCCACGTCACGTTGACGACGCTCGCGCCCATCAGCGCCGCGCACGCCCACGCGAGGGCGCGGTCGACGGCTCCCTTGATCCCTCCGTCGTCGGTCGCGTGGAGAAGGCTCATCGGACGAGGGGAAGAGAGGAAGAATGAAAGAGAGGAAGAATGGAAGAGAGAAGGGAGGGGGATGCCACGCCCTTTGCCCCCGGCTCATCCATTCCTCCATTCTTCCGTTCCTCCATTCCTCCATTCATCGAGATCACCGCCTCGCCGCTTTCGCCCTCCCCACTCTCCATTCCCTCCTCTCCCCCCATTCCCTCCACGCCCACCGCCTGGATCTGCTCGATGAGCGCGCGCACCTCGGGGTCGGCGTCGGCCAGCATGCCGGCTACGCGCGCCGAGAACGGCTGGCGGTCCTCGGCCGTCATCTCGACCACCTCGACGCCCGCCTCGCGGACCGCCGCGAGCGCCTCCTCGGTCGACGCCGCCCAGAGGTCTTTCTGCACCTCGAACGACGCCTCGGCCGCCTCGGTGAGCCAGGCTTGTTCCTGCTCCGAGAGCGTGTCCCAGACGGGCGTCCCGATCACCAGCACGTCCGGCACCGAGGTGTGCTCGTTGAGCACGTAGTAGGGGGCCACCTCGTAGTGGCGCGAGAGGAAGAACGACGGTGGGTTGTTCTCGGCGCCGTCGACCACCCCCTGCTGGAGGGCCGTGTAGAGCTCGCCCCAGGAGATCGGCGTCGGCGCGCCGCCCATCTCGCGGACCATCCGCATCGACGTGGGCGACTCCTGGACGCGGATCTTGAGGCCGGTCAGGTCGTCGGGCGAGAGCACCGGCCGCTCGACGGTGTAGTAGCTCCGCGCGCCGGCGTCGTAGTAGGTCAGCCCCCGGAAGCGGTACGCCTCGGTGGCGTCGAGGAGGCCGCGGCCGACCTCGCTCTCGAAGACGGCCAGCCGGTGGGCCTCGTCGCGGAAGAGGTAGGGCAGCGAGAAGACGCTGAACGCCGGCGCGAAGCCCTCGAGCACGCTCGACGACACCTTGGTCATGGCGAGGCTCCCGATCTGGAGCAGCTCGAGGCACTCGCGCTCGCTGCCGAGCTGGCCCGACGGGTAGACGGCCACCTGGAGGCGCCCCCCCGAGGCGGAGTCGACGTGGGCGGCCATGGCCTCCATCGCCAGGTGGACCGGGTGGTCGAGGCTGAGGCCGTGGCCGAGGCGGAGCACGCGCGTCTCGCCCGCCTCGGGGGCGGAGGCGCAGCCGGCGAGGGCGAGGGCGACGAGGAGAAGGGCGGGGCGGGGCATCGGTCGGAGGCTTAATCGTTTAAGAAACCGCTTCCGACCTGCGTTGTCAAGGCTCGGCAGATCTGAGTAAAATCGCGTCGTTTGGCGCGAAGAGGCGGATTGTTTACGATGGCTTGACAAGCTGAAACGTTTCAGCTACTCTTGAGTCGGAAGCCCTTCCGATGTCCATGTCTCGCACCACGCTCAAAGACGTCGCGCAGGAGGCCGAGGTCTCCATCGCCACCGTCTCGGCCGTCGTCAACGACGCCGACTGGGTGAGCGACGGCACGCGCGCGCGGGTCCGCACGACCATCGAGTCGATGGGCTACCGTCCCAACCGCGTCGCGCGGAGCCTCAAGACGCGGCGCGGCGACGCCGTCGGCGTCATCGTCTCGGACCTCACCAATCCGTTCTTCACCGAGGTGGTGCGCGGGCTCCAGCACGGCCTCCGCGAGCGCGGCCTCTCGCTGCTGCTCGCCGACGCCGACCACCGCTTCGACCTCGGCGGCGCCCAGCTCGACGTCCTGCTCGACAAGCAGGTCGACGGCCTCGTCGTGATCGGCGACTCGGTCCCCGAGGCGGCCCTCGCCCCGCACCTCCGCCGCGCCGGCCGCGTGCCCGTCGTCGCCATCGAGCGGACGTACGACGCCGACGGCGTCCACGCCCTCGTGGTCGACTCGGAGCGCGCCGGCTACGAGGCCACCCGCCACCTCGTCGCGCGCGGCTACTCGCACGTCGGGCACGTGACCGGTCCGCTCGACGGGCCGGGCAGCACCACGCACGGCCGCGTCCCCCGCCTCGAGGGCTGGCGCCGCGCCCTCGCCGAGGCGGGCCTCGCGCACGACGACCGCCTCGTGGCGCCGGGCAACTGGCGGATCGACGGCGGTCACGCGGCCGCGGCACATCTCCTCGCCCTCCCCGAGCCGCCCGACGCCCTCTTCTGCGCCAACGACATGATGGCGCTCGGGGCGATGGCCGCCGCCCGCGAGGCGGGCCTCTCGCTGCCCCGCGACCTCGCCGTGGTCGGCTTCGACGACGTGCCCGTCGCGGCCCTCGTCGATCCGGCCCTGACCACGATGGCGATGCCCAAGGCCGACCTCGGCCGCGCCGCCGCCGCGCTCGTCCGCCGCCTCGTCGAGGGCGGCGACGACGCCGGCCCGGCTCTCCGTTCGTTCCCCGCGCGGCTCGTGATCCGCGCCTCGACCCCGCCCAAGCGGTAACGCGCCCCATGCGCACGCCCCTCCTCCTCGCGCTCCTCCTCGCCGCCGCGCCGCTCGCGGCGCAGACCGGGACCGTCTCCGGCACGGTCACCGACGCCGCCACGGGCGACCCCCTGCCCGGCGCCAACGTCCGCATCGCCGACACCGGCACCGGCGCCGCCACCGACATCGAGGGGCGCTACCGGGTCCCCGGCGTGCCGGCCGGCGAGGCCCGCCTCGTGGCCTCGTTCGTGGGCTACACCGCCGACACGCTCACGGTCGCCGTGCCGGCCGGCGGGACGGCCACGCTCGACTTCGAACTCGTCTCGGGCGTGCTCGGCGACGGCGTCACGGTGACGGCTCAGCTCGAGGGCCAGCTCGCGGCGATCAACCAGCAGCGCTCGGCCAACACGATCGTCAACGTGGTCTCGCAGGACCGCATCTCGGAGCTGCCCGATCAGAACGCGGCCGAGTCGGTGGGCCGGCTCGCGGGCGTCTCGATCCAGCGCGACGGCGGCGAGGGCTCCAAGGTGCAGGTCCGCGGCCTCAACCCGGCCCTCTCGTCGGTCACCATCAACGGCGAGCGCATCCCGGGCACCGACGCCGGCGACCGCTCGGTCGACCTCTCGCTCATCTCGGCCGACCTCCTGGCCGGCATCGAGCTGTTCAAGGCGCTCACGCCCGACAAGGACGCCGACGCCATCGGCGGCACGGTCAACCTGGTCGTCGGCAACGCCCGGCCCGGCCTCCGCGGCGACCTCCGCCTGCAGGGCGGCTACGGGCAGCTCCGCGACACCTACGACAACGTCCGCGCCAACGGGACGCTCTCGAACCGCTTCCTCGACAACCGCCTCGGGGCCATCCTGACGGCCAACTTCCAGCGCGCCGACCGCTCCAGCGAGGGCTTCCAGGACGACTACGAGGACGTCCGCGAGCCGGAGCGCAACTCGGCCATCGTGCAGGCCATCGACGAGATCCGCGACCGCTACGGCGCTGGGCTCACGCTCGACTACGACCTCGGCGCGGCCGGCGGCGTGCAGGTGAGCAGCCTCTACTCGCGGACCGACCGCGACGACATCCGCCGCCGCGTGCGCTACCGCATCGGCGAGTCCGACGCCGAGCGCCAGTACCGCGAGCGCACCCGGTCGGTCGACCTCGTCTCGCTGGGTCTCCGAGGCGAGCACGCCTTCCCCCGCCTCGGGGGGCTCGCGCTCGAGTACAACGGCTCGTACGCGCGCGCGCAGAACCGGACGCCCGACGGCTTCGAGGCGCGCTTCCGCCAGTCGGTCGTCACCGGCCCCGACGGCGAGCAGCAGAACGTGTACACGCCCGGGAGCGGGACCTCGTCGATTGACGAGCTGAACCGGACGGCCCGGCTCTCCATCGGCGACTCGTTCCTCAACACGTGGCGGGCCGAGCGCACCGAGTCCGACGATCGCGACCTGACTGCCTCGGCCGACCTCTCGCTGCCGCTGCGCTTCGGGGGGGCGTCGGTCGAGATCCGCGCCGGCGCCAAGTACCGCGGCAAGGAGCGCGTCCAGGACGAGGCCCGCCTCGAGCTGCTCGGCAACGAAATCGCTGCCGTCGACGCGCTCCCGCTCAACCAGATCGCTGCGATCGAGGGCTATCCGCTGCAGGCGGGCGGCATCGCCTTCGCGCCCTTCGCCGACCCGTCGGTGACGTCGCAGCCGATCCTCGGCGACCGCCTCGACCTCTTCGACGGCTTCGACGTCGACGAACTGCGGTCGCTCGACGCGGGCTACGCCTCGGAGTACGTCGCCAACCCGTTCTTCGACCGCAACGACTTCACCGCCTCGGAGGACATCGCGGCCGGCTACGGCCTCGTCGAGGTCAACGCCGGCCCGCTGCTCGTTGTCGGCGGCGCTCGCTACGAGCACACCACGACGGCGTACGAGGGCAAGGTGGGGCGGGTCATCCCCGGCATCCAGCAGCAGCTCCAGAGCAACGCCGACGCCGCCCTGCGCGACACGACCGGCTCGAACAGCTACGGGCTCCTGTTCCCACAGGTCGTGAGCCGGCTCGCGATGCCAGCCGGCTTCGACCTCCGCGCGGCCGTCACCCGCACGCTCGCCCGCCCCGACTACCTCGACCTCGTCTTCCGCGAGAACATCGACGACAACAACGACGAGATCGACCGCGGCAACCCGAACGTCCGCCCCACGACGGCCTGGAACTACGACGTGTCGGTGAGCCAGCTGAGCCCGGTCGGCCTGCTCTCGGTCGGCGCCTTCTACAAGCGCCTCGACGACTTCTTCTATGAGACCACCTTCCGCAACACCGAGGACGGTGCCACGCGCGGCTACCAGGTGTTCGAGACCGTCAACGGCGAGGCGGCGACCATCTTTGGCGTCGAGCTCGAGGCGCAGGTCAACTTCACCTTCCTTCCGGGACCGCTCTCGGGGCTGCTCCTCAACGCCAACTACGCCTACTCCGAGTCCGAGGCGGACTACCCGGTGCAGATCCCGGATCGCTTCAACGAGTCGTTCCAGCTCGAGTACCGGACGGAGACGCGGACCAACCAACTGCCGGGCCAGTCGCCCCACGTGGCCAACGTCTCGCTCGGCTACGAGCGCGGCGGCTTCTCGGGCCGGCTCTCGCTCAACCACCAGAGCGCGTTCCTGACGGTCGTCCCGACGCCCAACTACACGTTCGAGTTCACCGACGTCGACCCCGAGACGCTGGTGATCACGGCCACCGAGGAGATCCCGATCGACGAGCTCACGCGCTCCTTCACCTTCCTCGACCTGCAGGTGACCCAGGAGGTGCCGGCCGCATTCGGCGACCGCCTCCGGATCCTCGCCAGCATCAACAACATCCTCGACGAGCGCGAGGTCGACGCCCGCGCGACCGGCGAGGACATCCGCAACGAGCAGTTCGGGCTCACGGCCGACCTCGGCCTGCGGCTCAACTTCTGATCCCGCGCCTGGCCGCTGGCTGGGCGCCCCCGACGCGCTGGCGCCTGCCAGCCCCGCGCCGGCACGCCGGCATTCCCTTCCACTCACGCCTCGCATCATGAAACGCTTCGCTACGCTTCTGGCCCTCCTCGCGGCGGTGCCCCTCAGCGCCCAGACGGTGGTCCCAGTGAACCCCATCCCCGGCGCGCTCAACGCCGCTGTCAACGATGCCGGCGTCGCGGCTGGGACCATCTTCGAGCTCCAGCGCGGGCAGACCTACCTCACGACCGAGCAGCTCAACCCCGTCGTCGACATCACCATCCGGGCCGACGGCACCGGCGATTGCGTGACGACGTTCACGGGCCTCGCCAGCGGCGAGTTCACCGGCTGCGCCCTCATCCGCACCGGCGACCCCGCCGGCGGCGGCGACACGTTCCGCGCCTTCGACGTGCGCGACAACGGCGCCATCGCGGTCACCCTCGAGGACATCGCCCTCACCAACCGGACGCCCAACGGGGTCGCCGAGAACCGCCAGATCCGGCTCCGCGAGGACGGCTCGTCCATCACGGCCACCGACGTGGTGTTCTACGACGAGACCGAGGACGTCATCCGCCTCGATGGGCCCAACACGCGCGTCATCCTCGACACCGTGCTCGGGGCCCGCATCGGCACCTTCGACAGCGAGGGCAACCCGGTCGGCGCTGAGGGCAACTTCATCGACACGCGCAACTCCGACGTGACCGAGATCTCGATCATCAACAGCACCTTCTACAGCATCAACAACGCGTTCATCCGCGGCGGAACGGCCAACATCGGGCAGCTCACGCTGCGCAACAACACGATCCACCACGTCCGCAACTACCTCTTCCAGGAGTCGGGCGGCGACGGGACCGACCCCGCGAACCGGTCGATCATCGAGAACCTGCTCGCCCAGAACCTGATGGTGATCAACGCTGGCTACGAGGGCGGCGATGACAACGGAGACGGTACGTTCGACACGCTCGAGGTCTTCGAGGCCGACTCGCTGCTGGCCGGCGGCGCGCACGCGGTCAGCAACATCAACGTCTTCGACCCGGAGACGACCACGACCGGCGGCCCGGTCGCGTTCTTCTCCGGCGCGTTCGGCGACAACACGCTCGGCATCGTCGACTCGACGACGGCGTCGAGCGAGGCGCCGGCGACGCTGCTGTTCGCCGAGGCGCAGGCGGCGCCCTTCGAGGGCTTCGAGAACCAGCCGTTCGACTACTCCTACACCGGCGGCCAGTCGGTCACGGGCGGCGCCGACGGCCAGCCGATCGGCGCGCTGGTGTGGTTCGGGCTCGACGTGAGCCCGGTGGCCGACGAGGGCACCCCCGAGGCGCTCGCGCTCCGCCTCGAGGCGTTCCCCAACCCGACGGCGGGCGCGCTCGCGGTGGCCTTTGAGCTGGAGGCGCCCGGCGACGTCCGCGTGGCGGCCTACGACCTGCTCGGCCGCCGGGTGGCGACGCTGGCCGACGGCGCGTTCGCGGCCGGCCCGCACCGCCTCGACGCCGACCTCGGCGCGATGCCCGCCGGCGTCTACCTCGTCCGCCTCGTGGCCGACGGCGCCGTGGCGACGACCCGCCTGACGGTCGTCCGCTAGGCCTCGCCCCGAGACGGGCTTTTGCTTCGGGCCGGGCCGGTGGAGACGCCGGCTCGGCTCCTTCCTCCTCTCGTTCTCATGTCCGAGTACATCGGCCACGTGATCGTGGCCAAAGACATGCTCCGCGTGGCGCGGCGGTGGGGCCGCGTCTCGCGCCCGCTCGTCGGCGCCGTCGAGGCGGCGCCCCACGCCGCGTGGCTCGGGAGCGGCTCCGGCGGCGGCCGCCACGGCATCGGCCCGCTCGCCGAGGCCCTCCGAGGGCGGGTCCCGTTCCGCGGCGACGACGTGACCCGCGCCGCGTTCCTCTTCGGGTGGACGAGCCACCAGGCCGCCGACGGCTACTTCAAGGCCGTCTACCGGAACGCGCTGGCCGTCGCGTACAACGCACTGCCCGACCACGCGAAGTCGCCGCCGGCCGACGTGGCCGTCGTCCACGACGTCGTCCTGATGCGCGAGCGGATGGACGGCGGGCGCGAGGCCCCGTTCGCGCCTTCGATCTTCGACTACCGCCTCGAGTCGGAGCCGGCCGCCTCAGTGCTCGACGTGCCCTCGACCGAGGCGGCGTTCGGGATGCAGGCGCAGCGCGAGGCCTTCGCGCGGATGTCCGACGCCTCACGCGGTGCCGGCGGCGCGCTCGCCGACCGCCTCGAGGGCTACTTCCGCCGCCTCGACCCGTTCTACGTCCCCACCGACCGCTACGCGAAGGCGGCCCACGACCCCGACCCCGAGCAGCTCCGGCGGTTCGTCCACGACGTCCGCTTCTACGACCCCGACGACGCGGTCTTCGCCATCGCCGACGGCGAGGGACCCCTGCCGGACGCCGACGTCGAGGCGGCCCTCGCCGCCGCCGACGCGCGGGGGAGCCTCTACGCCCGCGTCGTCGCCGTCGCGGCCCGGTTCGCCGTCACGCTCGGCGACGTCCTGGAGGGCCGTGCCGACCTCGACGCCCTCGGCCCCATCCTCGAGGCACAGCCCGGCGAAGACCAGGCCATCGAGGCGGTCTACGACGCGTCGCTCTAGACCCGAATGGAGGGACCGGTGCTCGCGCCTGCTCCGACGCCCACTCGTCCACGTGCCCACTCGTCCACTCCTTCATTCCTGATGATGGACCGCCGCGACTTTCTTCTTCGCTCCGCGCTCGGGGCTGCCGGCCTCGGGCTGGCGGCCGGCCCGGCACACGCCCTCGCCGAGGCGGTCGGGGTGCCCGTCGCTGGCGCTACCGGTCCGGGCGGCCTCGCCGCCTCGGTGAGCCTCGCCTCCCGCGTCGCCATCGCCGACGCGCTCCACCTCGCCGCGGCCGACGAGACGATTGCGTCGGACGTCCGCGCGGCGCTCCTCGAGTTCCCGCAGCAGCTCGTCGCCGCCGACGCCGTGCCGGCCACGCGCGCCGAGACGGCCGCCCTCCTCGGGGAGCTGCGCGCGCTGTGGCCCGACCGCGACGACCGGCCCCACGACCGGAGCGGCACCCGCGGCGACATGGCCGAGCAGCGCCTGGCGTGGGCCGCCGGCCGCCTCGCCCACGACGCCGCGGCCTCGGTCCTCGGCACGCCGTCGGCCGACGAGGCCCGCGCCCGCGACGGTCAGTTGCTCCGCGCCCTCCACGCGACCCAGACCGCCCCGGTGCCCGCCTCGGGGGCAGACGCCGCCGCGCTGGCCGACGTGTTCCGCGTGATCCACCAGCGCACGAACATTCGCTTTCACACGTACGCCCCCGACCGTGAGGACCCGGTCGGCTGGTCGGTCCGGCTCTCCGACTGGGACCGCGCCCGCGGCCCCGAGGCGGACCGCCTCGCCGAGGCCGTCCTCTCCGGCCGGGACGACGCGGCGTTCCTCGACCCGTCCGACGCCGCGTTCCGGCTTGCCCGCACGGTCCGCCAGGCGCGGGCCGTCCCGGCCGGTGCCCTCGACCGGCTGGCCGAGGCGCCCGGCGCGAGCGCCTACGCCCAGGCCGTCGGCGCCGCGTTCGTCGCGATGCGCGGCGTGGGGCGCTTCTTCGCCGGCCACGACGACGCCCTCGACCGATGATGCGCGCCGCCCTCGTCCTCGGCCTCGCCGCCCTGGCAATGGCGGCCCACGCGCAGCCCGCGGGTGGCGTGGTCGAGCCGCCGATCGTGCTCGACGGCCGCGAGCGCGTGTCGCTCGACGGCGACTGGCAATACCTCGTCGAGCCCTACGGGCAGGCCCTCCGCAACCGCAACTCGCGCCGCGACTTCCCCGCCGACCGCCTCGCCGAGGGGCAGGAGCTGGTCGAGTACGAGTGGGACTCGGCCCCGACGCTGGCCGTCCCGGGCGACGTCAACCACCAGGACCCCCAGCTCTGGCTCTACGAGGGGCCGGTGTGGGTGCGCACCCGGTTCGACGCGCCCGCCCACGACGGCCGCGTGTTCCTCCACTTCGAGGCGGCCAACTACCGGACCCACGTGTTCCTCAACGACGAGAAGCTGGGCACCCACGAGGGCGGCTACACCGGCTTCGCGTTCGAGGTGACGGGCCGGCTTCGCGACGCCGACAACTCGCTCGTCGTGGCGGTCGACAACAGCCGCCGCGACGACGGCATCCCGGCCCGCCGCACCGACTGGTGGAACTACGGCGGCATCACGCGCTCGGTGAGCCTCGCGCTCGTCCCCGAGACGTTCGTGCAGGACCTGACGGTCCGCTTCTCGGACGCCGACGGCCCGCGCGTCGCGGCGCGCGTCGAGCTGGACGGCCCCGCGGCGGCCGGCGCCCCGGTCACGGTCTCCGTCCCCGAGCTGGACCTGCGCGAGACGGTCGCCGCCGACGCCTTCGGCGTGGCCTCGGTCGCCTTCGCCCCCGAGGCGGTCCGCCGGTGGACGCTCGACGACCCCCACCGCTATCGCATCGTCGTCGAGGCCGGCGGCGAGGCGCTCGCCGACGCCGTGGGCCTGCGGACGGTCGGCGTGCGCGGCACCGAGGTGCTGCTCAACGGCGAGCCGGTGTTTCTGGCCGGCGTCGCGCTCCACGAGGAGGCCTTCGACCCCCAGGGCCGCCGCGCCCACTCCGACGCCGACTACCGGGCGCTCCTCGAGGCGGCGCGGTCGGTCGGCTCCAACTTCGTCCGCCTCTCGCACTACCCCCACGGCGAGCGGATGGTGCAGATGGCCGACTCGATGGGCTTCCTGATCTGGAGCGAGGTCCCGGTCTACTGGGAGGACATCGACTACGCCGACGCGGGCACGCTCGAGCTGGCCCGCAACATGGTCGAGGCGATGGTCGACCGCGACGCCAACCGCGCCGGCGTGGTCCTGTGGAGCGTGGCCAACGAGACGCCGCAGACCGAGGACCGGCTCGCGTTCCTGCGCACGCTCATCGCCGACGTGCGCCGCCTCGACCCGACGCGCCTCGTGACCGCCGCCCTCAAGTCCGAGTCGGTCGACGCCGCCGCTGCCGACGGCGCGGGCGCCGGGCTCGGCTCGACGGGCCGCACCAACTCGGGCCTCGTCCAGCGGATCACCGACGCGCTCGCGGCCGACCTCGACGTGCTGGCCGTCAACACGTACGTCGGGTGGTACGGCACGCGCACGCCGCCCGAGATCGCCGGCGTGACGTGGGAGAGCCCCTGGGGCAAGCCGGTCGTGATGTCCGAGTTCGGCGCCGGCTCGGTGGCCGGCCTCCGCGGCCCCGCCTCGGAGCGCTGGACCGAGGAGTACCACGCCGACCTGCTCGACCAGACGCTGGCCGTCGCCAGCCGCACGCCCTTCGTGGCTGGCGCCAGCGTGTGGGTGCTCAAGGACTTCCGCTCCCCGAGGCGGTGGCACCCGCGCTACCAGGCCTTCTGGAACCGGAAGGGACTCTTCTCGGAGACCGGCGCGCGCAAGCTCGGCGCCGACGTGGTCGCCCGCTGGTACGCCCGCCTCGGGGCCGGCGAGCGGCCGGACGCCCCCCTCGGCATTGCCCCCTGACCCCATGAACGCGTACACAAGAATGGAGGGAGTGGGAGGAATGGGGAGAACGGACGGGAGAGGGCGCCTCTCGGCGTCCCGCCACCTCGTTCGCTCCCTGACTCTCGTTTCCCTGTTCGTCCTCCTCACGGCAGCTCCGGCGCTGGCGCAGTTCCAGACGGTCGCACGGGCCGACGACAAGAGCCTCGCGCTCAACCCCGTCTGGACCCGCCTCGCGGACGTCTTCGGCGAGGCCGGCTCGGTCGAGTCCGTGGAGTTCAGCTATGACGGGCTCCGCATCGTCTCCGGCACGAAGTTCGACAACACCGTCATCCTGTGGCGGACCTCCGACGGGACCGAGCTGTGGCGGCGGACGCTGGACGCCGAGATCGAGCGCGTGGCCTGGAACCCCGACGGCAGCCAGGTGGCCTCGGTCAGCGAGGATCGCAAGCTGATCGTCTTCAACGCCGAGACGGGCGCGACCGAGCACGAGGCCACGCTGGGCGCCGGCATCGACGGGCTCGCCTGGAGCCACGACGGGCGCCTGCTGGCCGCCGGCGAGGAGTACAGCAGGTCCGCCTCGGGGGCGCGGCAGGGCCTCCTGCGCGTGTTCGAGATGCCCGCCTTCCGCGAGGTGATGACGCTCGACCTCGGCGAGACCATCAACGAGGTCGACTTTTCGGAAGACGATCAGTTCGTGATGGCCGTCGGGCAGCAGGGCAAGGTGCGGGTGTGGGACACGGGCACCGAGCGCCTCGTGCTCGACATCGACGAGGACGTGACGGTCTCCGACGACAACGACCTCCATCACTTTATCGCCGGCCAGTTCTCGCCCGCGGGCGACATGATCGCCGTCGGCGACACCGAGGGGCTGCTCCACGTCTACGCCTTCCCCTCGGGCGAGCTCGTCCGCCGCTTCGACCGGAGCGGCCACAAGATCGAGACCGTCCAGTGGACGCCCGACGGACAGTACCTCGCCACGGCCGGCAACGACCCCTACATCCGGTTCTTCCGCACGGCCGACATCGCGGGCGAGGGCCGCGTCTACACGGCGCTCCAGGTTCACGCTGGCGACCAGGCCGAGTACATCGACTTCAGCCGCAACGGGGCGCTGCTCGCGAGCGCCCACCAGGACGGCGCGATCCGCCTGTGGATCCTGATGGGCGAGGACCCGACGCTCAACGAGCGCCGCCACCGCGAGGTGCGCGCCGAGCAGGACGCCGCCGACCGTGCCCGCGAGGAGGCCGACTCTCGCCAGCCATGACCGACCGTCGCCGCTTCCTCCGCACCGCCGCCTCGGGGGCGGCGGTGGCCGCCCTCACCCCGCTCGCCGCCGCCGAGACGGTCTGCCCCGAGGCGGCGGCCGAGGTCGCCCGCCCCGAGGCCGCCGCCGCGCCGGCCCTCCGGTCGGCTGTTCGCGACGTCATGGAGCGGGTCGAGATCACGGCCGTTCGCACGATCCGCCTCGAGTTCCCCACGCCGACGCCCCGGACCTGGAACGCCGTCAAGTCGTCGGGCGGCGGCCGCCCGCGGACGACGATCCTGGAGGTTGAGACCGACGCCGGCGTCACGGGCGCGGTCATCCCGAAGGGGCCGCGCGACCTCGTCGAGCGCTACGCCGAGAAGGCGCGCGGCCAGAACCTGCTCCACACCGAGGCGGTCTGGGAGCACCTCTACCGCGACGAGCGCAAGCCGGTCGCCGCGGGTCTCGACCTCCACGCGATCGGGTCGGTCGACCTCGCCGTGTGGGACGTCGTGGGCAAGGTGATGGGGCTGCCGGTCCACCGCATCCTGGGCACCCACAAGACGCGCCTCCCGGTCTACGCCGCCGGCGGCTACTACGCCGAGGACAAGGGCATCCCCGAGCTGGTCGACGAGATGGTCGGCTACGCCGAGGAGGGGTTCACCGTCGTCAAGATGAAGGTCGGCTGGCTCGACGCGCCCGAGGACGCCGCGCGCGTGCGGGCCGTGTGCGAGGCCGTGGGGCCGGGCGTGCGCGTGATGGTGGACGCCAACAACGGCTACCGCTCGGCCTTCGAGGCCATCCGGTTCGGGCGGATGGTCGAGGACCTCGACCTGTTCTGGTTCGAGGAGCCCGTCGCGCCGGACGACCTCCGCGGCAACGCCGAGGTCCGCGAGGCGCTCGACGTCCCGGTGTGCGCGGGCGAGAACACCTACACGCGGTGGGGCGCGCGCGACCTCGTCGACGCCCACGCCTGCGACTGGCTCAACCTGGACACGATCAAGGCCGGCGGCATCTCCGAGATGCGCAAGATCGCCGCGCTCGCCTCGGCCTACCACATGCCGATCTCGCCGCACGGGTTCGCCCACATGAACGCCAACGTGGTGGCGTCGCTGGCAAACGCGCCGATCATGGAGACGTACCCGGCCAAGGCCCGCGACTTCAACCCGGCCCTGGAGCTGATGCCGGTGACCGACGGGACCGTCGCCGCGCCCGAGGAGCCCGGCGTCGGCATGACGGTCGACCCGAGCCTGGTCGAGCGCTACCGGATCTCGTGAGGCGCCTCGGACCCCTGCTCGTCGCACTCGCTGTGGCCGCGGTTGCTGCGGCCGGATGCGCGCGCACCGCCCCTGAGGCGGTCGGCCCCGAGGCAGTCGGCCCCGAGGCGGTGGCCGCCCCGCCGAACGTGGTCGTCGTCCTGGCCGACGACCTCGGGTTCTCGGACCTCGGCCTCATGGGCAGCGGCATCGCCACGCCCGTCCTCGACAGTCTCGCGCGCACCGGCCTCCTCTTTCCGCAGGCCTACAACGGCGCCAAGTGCTCGCCCAGCCGCGCCATGCTGATGACGGGCCGCAGCGCGCACGCGGCCGGCATGGGCGACGCCATCGCGGGCCTCGGCCGCGAGCGTCCCGCCGGGCCGTACCAGGGCTACCTCGACCCGGCCGTGCCCACGCTCGCCGAGCGCCTCGCCGAGGCGGGCTACCGGTCCTACCTCTCGGGCAAGTGGCACCTCGGGGAGGAGCGACCCCGGTGGCCCATCGAGCGGGGCTTCGACCGGACGTTCGGCCTCATCTCGGGCGCCAGCTCCTACTACACGCTCCGCACCGACCAGCGGCGGGTCCGCCAGATGACCCTCGACGGCGCGCCGTTCGCGCCGCCCGCCTCGGGGTTCTACATGACGCACGCCTTCGCCGACACGGCCGTCGCGTTTCTGCGGGAGCACGCGGCCGAGCACGCCGACCGGCCGTTCGCGCTCTACCTCGCGTTCACGGCGCCGCACTGGCCGCTCCACGCCCCCGAGGCGACCGTCCAGAAATACGCCGGCCGCTACGACGACGGGTGGGACGCCGAGCGCGCCCGCCGCACGGCCGCCCTCACCGAGGCGGGGCTCGTGCCCGAGGGCGCCCCGCTCCCCGGCCGCCCCGCCTCGGTGCCCGCCTGGGCCGACCGATCGGATGCCGACCGGACCGACGCCGACTGGCCGCGCCGGATGGAGGTCCACGCCGCGATGGTCGACGAGATGGACGCCGCCCTCGGGCGCGTGCTCGCGCAGGTCCGCGCGATGGGCGTGGCCGAGAACACGCTCGTCCTGTTCACGAGCGACAACGGCCCCAGCGCCGAGGACGTGACCGAGCGCGGGCTCGACTGGCCCGGCACGCGGATCGGCGAGCCCGGGTCGTACGCCGCCTTCCGCGAGCCGTGGGCCTACGCCGCCAACGCGCCGCTGCGGCGCTACAAGCTGGAACTGGAGGAGGGCGGCATCCGCGCGCCGCTCGTCGCCCACTGGCCGGCCGGCATCGCGCGCTCCGGGCGCGTGGACGCGACGCCGGTCCACCTCGTCGACGTGCTCCCGACGCTGCTCGCCGCCTCGGGGCTGGAAGGCGACCTCGACGGGGTGAGCCTGCTCCCGGCCTTCCGCGGCGACGCGCTCCCCGCGCGGACGCTCTACTGGGAGTACCAGAACCGCGCGGCCGTCCGCGACGGCGACTGGAAGGCCCTCTACGACCCCGAGGCGGACGCCTGGGCGCTCTACGACCTCGCCGCCGACCCCTTCGAGACGCGCGACCTGGCCACTTCGGAGCCCGCCCGCCTCGCCGGCCTCACGGCCCGCTGGCTCGCCTGGGCCGACGGCCAGGGCGTCTTCGACCACCCCAGGCGCGCCGTCCAGCGCCCCGGCTCATGACGCCGCTCGCCTCCATACGCAGACGGCTGGCCGGAAGGCGTGGGAGACGACTGGAGACGCGGCAAGGCCAACGACGGGCACACCAGGGCGCCAGGGCGGCTCTCCGCACCTCCGCACCTCCCAACCTCTGCACCTCTCGACCGTCTGCTCTCCGCACCTCCGTCCTGCCCCTCCTCTTGGTCCTCGCGGGTGTCGCCGGCTCGGCCCGCGCGCAGGGCGCGGCGATCTACGTCTCGCCCTCGGGCGACGACGCGGCCGCAGGTGACCGCGACACGCCGCTCCGCTCGTTCGAGGTCGCCTTCGGCCGGGCCGACGCGGGCGACACCGTCCGCCTGCTGCCCGGCCGCTACACCGGTACGCACCGGCTCCGAGGCGGCGGCGGGACGGCCGACCGCCCCGTGGTCGTGATCGCGGACACGCCCGGCTCTGCGGTGATCGACGGCGCGCGCGCGCCGGGCCTGGACCAGCCTGCGCGGTGCCTCACCATCGAGGACACGCGCGGGGTGGTCGTGCAGGAGCTGGTGTTCGAGAACTGCTGGACGGATGTCGTTCGCATCGACCGCTCCGGCTACGTCACCTTCGCGGGGAACGTGTTTCGCGGCGGCCGCCGCGCGATCGAGCCGAGGGGGGGCACGCACCACGTGCTGGTCGAGGGCAACACGTTCGAGCAGGACGAGCGCGTGTGGACGACGTGGGCCTGGGACGACCTCCACCACGGCGAGAACGAGCCGCTGGCGCACTTCAACGGGGCGCTGCTCCACCCCAACGACAGCGACGGCGGCCACGTGATGCGCGGCAACACCATCCGCAACGTGTTCAACGGCTTCCGCACCAAGCCCAGCCGCGCGCGCGAGGACACCAACATCGAGGTGACCGACAACCTCTTCGTGAACGTGCGCGACAACGCCATTGAGCCAGAGGTGCACGTCTGGAACCACCACTACGCGCGCAACCGGTTCGTCAACAGCCGCAAGTCGTTCTCGATCGACGAGGTGCGCGGCGGGGCGGTCTACATCTGGGGCAACGTGCAGTGGCAGGAGGCGGCGCCGGTGCTCGGCCCGAGCACGCAGGGCGGCGGGCGCCAGCGGATCTCGGGGCTCTGGAAGTTCCAGGAGAGCCCGCTCGCCGACACCGTCTGGGTGTTCAACAACAGCTTCTACACCGAGGCGGGCGTCTTCAAGGACCTCCGGGCGCCCTTCCCGAACCTCCGCCACACCAACAACGCCTACGCGTTCATCGGGAGCGGGCGCTGGCGGATGGACCACTGGGACGACTCGTTCGCGGTCGACCACGACTGCGCCAACGACGACCCGCCGCAGGCCGCGCGCGACGCCGGGCAGGCCGCCAACGCCGTCCGCACCGACGTCCTCTTCGCCGACGGGCTCGCGGGCGACCTCACGCTCCGCACCGACAGCCCGTGCCGCGACGCCGGGGCCGCGCTCCGCCTGCCCGCCTTCGGGTGGACGCAGCCCTTCGAGGGCGCAGCGCCGGACGCCGGGGCGTTCGAGGGCGCGGCGCCCGTCGAGGGGCCGCCGTTCCGGTACCGGACCCCGCCCGGCGGCGACCTCTACGCCGAGCGCCCGCGCATCACGCAGCACCGCCTCGAGGGCGACCGGCTGACGCTCCACCTCTCGGCGCCGCTCGACGCGGCCACGGTCTCGGCCGAGGCCCTGACCGTGCTCTCTGGCAGCGTCTCGGTCGGCGTGGGCGCCCTCGCGCTGAGCGTCGACGGCTACACGCTCGACGTGGCGCTCGATGCGCCGGTCGTGGAGGACGGCCTCGCGATCGCGTTCGACCCGGTCCCGGTCGGGATGAGTGGCGAGCCCTTCACGCACTGGGCCTCGACGGTGGGCTACGCCGCCGCCGTCGCGCCGCCGGTCGACCGCGAGCCGACGCCTGATGCCGTTCCGGCCCTCACCGTCTCCCTCGTCCCGAACCCGGCCGTCCGCCAGGCGAGGCTCGTGCTCTCGGCGCCGGCTGCGGGCGCGGTCGAGGTGGGCGTGTACGACCTCACCGGGCGCCGTGTCGGCGGAGCGTCGGCTCGCGCGGGCGCGCGGGAGGTCCCGCTCGACGTGGGCAGGCTGGCCGCCGGGCTGTACGTCGTCCGCGTCCGGGCCGGCGAGACCGTCGCGACCCATCGCCTCACCGTGCTCCCTTCCCGCCCATGACCCGTCTCGCCGCCCTGTTCCTCGCCCTCCTCCTCGGGGGATGTGCCGGCTCCGGCCCCGAGGCGGACCGGACTCTGCTGAGCGCCGAGATCGACTGGGCCGTCGTGCTCGACGCCGGGACGGACCTGCTCCCCGAGGCGACCCCGGCCGGCGTCGCCTGGGTGTCGGCGCCGACGGCGTCGTTCGTGCGGACCGACCGCAAGGCGAGGAGCCGCACCGAGGTGACGCGCGACGGCGTCATCGCGGCCCGGCGGCTGGCGCTGCGCGCCGACGTGGCGCCGGGCGAGTGGCGGGTCCGGTTCTGGGTCGGCGGCATCATCGAAGGGGCGGAGGACAACGCCTTTACCTACCGCGTCGACGGCGAGGCGGTCGACCTCGGGTGGACGTACACCTACCCGCAGGCCGAGCCGCAGACGCCGCCGGGCATCTACGTCCGGGACCACGCCTCGACGGTGACCGTCGGCGCCGACGGCCTCACGCTCGCGTGGGAGGCGCCGGCCGACAGCGTCCGCCTCCTCGGGGTCTCGCTCACGCCCGTCGCCGCGCCGCCGCCCGACGGGCCGGCGTTCCTCGGCGCCCTGCGCCAGCTCGACCGCCCCGCGACGTGGGGCGAGAGCCTCGCGCCCGCCCTCGCGCTCGCCGACGGCGGCCTCGCGGAGCACCCGGGCGACCCGTTCCTCACGCGCTGGCGCGACCGGGTCGCCGCGCTCCACGGGGCCGAGTACGACTTCTTCGTGCTGCGCGGCTTCGAGGCCAACATCGACTCGACCGGCCTGTCGATCATCCAGCGCAACATCCAGTCGATCTACGAGCTGGACGGGCTCCTCTCGGACCTCGCGCCGGGCGACCCGCTCCGCGACCGTGCGCTCTGGATGCGCGCGCGCGCTGTGTGGAATCTCGAGACCGAGATGGCCGGGCGCGGGCCGCTCGCGCAGGACAGCCTCGACTTCGCGGATCTCGCCGAGCGCCACGACTTTGAGGTGCTGCGGATGTTCAGGGGCGCGCGCATCGAGGCCCCCGACGCCTGCGACGGGCTGGCCGAGGCGAGCGTGGCGGCCGGCGCGGCCGCGTGGGCCGCCACGCAGCACGAGGCGCTGTGCCGCATCGCCGACCTGACGCACTACTGGATCGACGAGCGGCAGGCGGCCAACGGCGAGCTGGGCGGCAAGCTCGGCGACGACGTCGAGATCCTCCGCCAGTGGTTCCCGCTCGCGCTCGCGGGCGACCGAAAGGTGCAGGACGCCTGGCGGCTGCTCTCCGACGCCGTCTGGGCGAGCCCGCTCCTCGTCGACGGCTACCACGAGGCGCCGATCGACGTCGAGCACGCCGCGGAGCCGATCGCCGACGCGCAGCCGCAGCTCGTGCTCTTCCCCGGCCACGCCGAGGCGGGCCGCGCGCGCATCGCGCCCAGCGCGCGCCACATGCGCGAGACGTGGACGGTGCCCGTCGCGCCCGACGCCGAGGGCCGTGCGCGGCGGCACTTCCGGTCGTCGTGGTTCGGCACGTACGCCGTCAACGAGGAGCCGCCGCGCAACCGCGACGCCGTGCTCAACGCGCGCGCCGCGCGGGCCGTCCGCTTCCACGCCTGGGCCACCGGCGACCCCGAGGCGCGCGAGACCCTCCACGAGTGGGCGCGCGCCTGGCGCGACGCCGCGCTCCGCACCGACAAGGGCAAGCCCCGAGGCGTGATCCCCGCCTCGATGCGCGCGGCCGACCTCGCGCTCAACGGCGACGAGCCGACGTGGTACGACGCCAACATGTATTGGCGCTACTTCGACTGGCTGGTCCGGCCGGGCGGCGACATCTACGACGCGCAGCAGTTCGCCTACGAGCTGACCGGCGACAGCACGCTCGTCGCGCCGATGCACGCCACGCTCGACCTCGTCCGCCAGACGGCGCAGGCCGGCGAGGACCCCGCGCCGGGCTCGGCGGCGTGGGCGGTCCCGCGCCTGATCGACTCGGGCGACCTCTGGGACGTGGTCGGCGCCTGGCGCCTCGGGGGCGGCGACGCCCGCCACGACGACCTCCTGCTCCGCTACGGCTCGCCGTACACGCGCGCCCGCCTGACGGGCACCACCGCGCCGCTCGTCGAGGTGATGGACGACATCCTGGCGCGGCTCCGCGTCAACGCGCCGCTCCTGCGCGACGAGCTGCTCTACACCGACCGCGTCTACATCTCCGGCCGCGGTGCCTTCGGCGCGACCGACCTGACGGCGATGCTCACCGGTGGCCTCTCGTCCGAGTCGCCCAGCTTCGCCGCGACCTGGGTGGACACCCCGATCCGCGTCGCGCGCTACGTCTCCGACGCCACGCCGCGCCGCCTGGCCGTGCAGATGCACACGTTCGGCGGCCCGGCCGAGGCGACCGTCCGCGTGTGGAGGCTGGAGCCGGGCGCCTATGTGCTCCGCCTCGCCCACGACGGCGACGTGACCGAGCGTGGCGTGACCGTCCGCCAGCGCGGCGACGCCTTCTCGGTCGAGTTGCCCGCGGGCGCCTCGACGCTCGTCCTCACCGCCGACGCGTGACCCATGAATGGAAGAACGGAAGGGGGGATGAGTGGAAGAGAGCCGCGTGCGGTAGGCCTCCGCTCGGAGAACGCATGCGTCTGACGGTCACCCTCCTCCATTCCTCCTCTCATCCACTCCTCCGTTCCTAACCCGATGAACCGCCGCCGCTTCCTGCGAACGTCTGCCGTCGCTGCACCCGTGCTCGGCGCCTCGGCCGCGTGCGCCGCACCCCTTACCTCAGGGCCCGCCGCCTCGAGACCGGCTGCGCCGAGGCGGGGTGCGGACGGCTGGCGCATTGGGCGCGCGCTCTACGAGAACCCGCTCGCCACCGAGGCGGACGTGGCCGGCTGGGTGGCCGAGGGCGGCGTCCACGTCTCGTTCCCGACGGGCCGGCTGCGCCTCGAGAACAGCGACCCCGTCTCGGACGGCCGCG
Source organism: Bacteroidota bacterium (assembly GCA_039024395.1). Lineage (GTDB taxonomy): Bacteria > Bacteroidota > Rhodothermia > Rhodothermales > Rubricoccaceae > Rubrivirga. The sequence continues at coordinate 22,158 of JBCCQJ010000017.1, forward strand.
AGGCGCACTTCGTCCTCTGGTGCCCCGAGACGTTCCCGGCCGACGTGGCCGTCTCGTGGAGCTTCCTGCCGGTCCGCGAGCCCGGCCTCGCGATGGTGTTCCTCGGCGCGCGCGGGCGCGGCGGCGAGGACCTGTTCGACCCGGCCCTCGCGCCCCGCGACGGCGTCTACCCCGAGTACCACTCGGGCGACCTCGACGCGCTCCACGCGAGCTACTTCCGCCGCCGCCGCGACACCGAGCGCCAGTTCCAGACGGTCAACCTGCGCAAGAGCCACGGCTTCCACCTCGTCGCCCAGGGCGCCGACCCGATCCCGGGCGTCCGCGACGTGGTCCCGGACCGGACGTACCGCGTCCAGGTCGTCAAGGCCGGGCCGACGCTCGCGTTCTCGATCGACGGCATGGAGCTGTACCGCTGGACCGACGACGGGACCGACCTCGAGGGCGCCCCGACCGGACCGCCGCACACCCACCCGGGCAAGCTGGGCTTCCGCCAGATGGCCCCCCTCATGGCCGAGTACGCCGACCTCGCCGTCCACGCCGTCGAGACCGATGACTGAGATGAACGCCTTTTCTACGAGTGGACGAATGGAGGAGTGGACGAATGGAGGAGTGGATACCTCTCGCCCTGCTTCGCAGGCTGCACCCGGGCGCCTTCCATTCCTCCTCTCGTCCGTTCTTCCATTCCTGATCGCCCTCGCCGCGACGGCCAGCGCGCAGGTGCCGACGCCGCGGGACCTTGCGCAGCGCGTGGCCGAGCAGACGATCGAGCGGACCGACTTCCGGCTCGTCCCCGAGGTGGAGCCGCTCCAGGCCAACGGCGCCTACAAGCTGGACGTGTTCGACGGGTTCGAGGCCCACGCCGGCGGCGTCTACGTCGCCCGCGCGACGCTGACCGTGGACGAGGGCGCGACCTCCAACCCGGGCTCGCCGTTCGAGGGCGGGCTCGCCGCGGCCCGCCTCGGGGTGAGCCCCGCGCCCGGCGTGCTGGCGGTCGAGGTCAACGGGCAGCCCGTTCTGCGCCTCCGCAGCGACAGCCCGGCGCGCGTGGACGAGATCGACTACACGACCGTCGTCTACGAGCACGCGGTCGCGGTGGACCTGCCGCCGGGCGAGCACGACCTCGCGCTCCGGTTCACGCCCGCGACCGACGACGCCGCGGGCGGGCGCGTCTACCTCGGGGTCTTCGACGGCAACACCGGCCTCCGCTTCCGCGGCGTGACGCTCGCCGCGCCCCACACCGAGGCGGCCGCCTTCGCCGTCCTCGGGCCGCTGCGGGCGGACACCCCCAGCCCGCCGCTGGAGGTCGCCCGGATCTATCCCGGCGCGACGGGCGCCGTCCGCTGGAACGTGCCGCGGCGGAACCTGGTGAGCCACATCGCCGAGCCGCTGGCCTACTCCGACTGGCGCTACTTCTCGGGGACCGTCCTCGACGCGATGCGCGAGGTGTCGGACGCCATCCCCGGCCTCGAAACGTCCGGCTACGTCGACCGGCACCTCGACTTCTTCCTGTCGAACGTCGAGGCGGTCCGCGTCGAGCGCGAGGCGTACGGGCTGACCGAGAGCCCCTTCGGGCACTACTTCCGCTACACGCTGCTGGACGACATCGGGATGCAGACCGTCCCGTTCCTCTCGCGGCTGGAGGACCAGGCGGGACCGATGAACTCACCCGAGGGCGAGCTGGTCGAGCGCGGCGTGCGCCACATCCTGGACGCGTCGCTGCGCCTGCCGGATGGCACCTGGGCGCGCGTCAACACGGACTCGCTGACCGTCTGGGCCGACGACCTGTTCATGGGCGGCGTCCTGATGGCCCGCGCCGGCCGCGCGCTCGACGGCGACCTCGCCAACCGCGCCCTCGACGAGGCGGCCCGGCAGACGCTCGCCATCGACCGGCTCCTCCGCGACCCCGCCCTCGACGTCTACCACCACGGCTACTTCGCGCGGACCGGCGAGCGCTCCTCCTCGCGCTGGGGCCGCGCCAACGGCTGGACGATGCTCGCCAAGACCGACATCCTGCGCCACCTGCCCGAGGCGCACCCGCAGTACGACGAGGTGCTGGCCGTCTTCCAGCGCCACGCCGCCGGGCTGCTCGCGCTCCAGAGCGCGGACGGCCGCTGGCACCAGGTGCTCGACAACCCCGACACGTTCCTCGAGACCACCGCGACGGCCGCCTTCGTCCGCGCCTTCGCCGAGGGGATCGTGCAGGGCTGGCTCCCCGAGGCGGGCTACCGCGAGGCCGTCGAGCGGGGGTGGGCCGCGCTCGCCCGGCAGGTCCGCCCCGACGGAACCGTCGAGGGCATCGTGCCCGGCACGCCGATCTACTTCGAGGACGCGCAGTACCAGGCCCGCGGGCCGCGCCTGCACGACCCGCGCGGGCTGGGCGCGGTGCTCTACGCCGCCGCAAGCGTCCACCGGCTGCACGCGATGGAGGCCGCCTCGGGGCCGGAGGCGCGCCGCCTGGAGGTCCGCAACCCGCTGGACGAGGCTCGTCCGGACGCCTTCGTGGTTGTTCCTCGGGACCGCCTCGGCGGGCTCCGCGGTCCGCTGGTCGTCACCACCGAGGCGGGCGAGGTCCCGAGCCAGCGCGACGACCTCGACGGCGACGGCCGCTGGGACGAGCTGGCGTTCGTGCTCGACCTCGGGCCGGGCGAGACGGCAACCGTGACGGTCGCCCCGGGCGAGCCGCAGGCCGTCGCGGCGCGCACTCAGGCCGACCTTCAGGTCCGCGAGGGCGGGTCGTGGAGCGGGCGCGTCTACCGAGGCGGGGCGATGGTCCGCGTGACGGCGCTCGACGTCCCCGCGGCGCAGGCGCAGGACTCGGAGTTCGCCTACGCCGAGGGGCCGACCTGGGAGACCGACCGCGTCGGCTTCCGCGTCTACATGGACGACCGCGCGCGCGTCGACGTGTTCGGCAAGACCGGCGGGCCGCCGGCGCTCCACGACCTCGGGCCGGACTACCACGCGATCAACGACTGGGGCACGGACGTGCTCAAGGTGGGCGCGTCGCTCGGCCTCGGGACGCCCGCGGCACTCCTCGCCGACGGCTCCTTCCAGACGCTCGGCACGCCCGACCGCGTCGAGGTGGTCGCCTCGGGGCCGGTCCGCTCACTCCTCCGCTGGACGGTCGACGCGTGGACGGTCGAGGGCGAGACGTACCGGGCCGTCTGGGAGGTCGAGGCGCGCGCGGGCCAGCGCCACAGCCTGAGCCGCCTCCACGTCACCCGCGCCGACGGCGCGCCGGCCGACCTCGCCCTCGCGACCGGCATCGTGCGCCACCCCGAGGCGCCGGACCGCTACCCGTCGGTCGCGCCGACGGGCGCCCTCGTCCCGTTCACGGTCGGGCCGCAGGCCGACCAGGGCGACGGGCTCGCCCTCGGCCTCGTGCTGCCCGAGCGCTACGCCCCGTCGCCGGTGCCGTCCGACGACACGCACGCCTACCGCCTCCGGCCCGACGGCGGGCGCGTCGAGTACCTGCTGGCCGCGACGTGGGCGCTCGAGCGCGATCCGCTGCCGCGCGCGCGCGACGTCGCCCAGTACCTCGAGTCTGCCGCCCTCCGCCACGCCACGCCCGTGGTCGTCCGATGAGAGGACGAATGGATGAGAGGACGAGTGGAGGGCCGGCGCTTTCGCTCCGATTCGCACCCTAATGCTCCGACCAATGGACTTTGTCATCCTGAACGCAGTGAGGGATCTCGGCGCCGTCGGCCGAGGCCACTGCTGCCGGTTGCGACGGCCGACACGCTCCGTTGAGATCCTTCGTCGCGGTGCTCCTCAGGATGACAGAGTGGGCGGGTCGCAGTACTAGCTCTCGTTCCTCCACGCTTCCATTCCTCCGCTCCTCCATTCTGACCCCCGTGCCCCGCCTCCTCGCCCTGCTCGTCTCGCTCACCGTCGCCGCCAGCGCGCAGGAGCAGCCGAACGTGGTCCTCATCATGTCGGACGACCAGGGCTACGGCGACGCGGGCTACCTCGGGCACCCGGTCCTCCAGACGCCCCACCTCGACGCGATGGCGGCCGCGGGGACGGAGCTGACCCGGTTCTACACGCACCCCACGTGCGCGCCGAGCCGGATGAGCGTGCTCACGGGGCGGCACCCCGCCCGGAGCGGCGTCTGGGCCGCCCGCTACCGCGGCAACTACCGCCCCGCCGAGGTCACGCTCGCCGAGATCCTCGGCGCCCGCGGCTACCGGACGGGCCTCTTCGGCAAGTGGCACCTCGGCCGCCCCCTGCAGGACGCCGGCGACGGCGCCCCCGAGGCCGGCGCCCCCGACCGCGCCGCGCCCTGGACGAGCCCCGACCTCGGGAGCCACACCGTTGCGCCGTGGGCGGACGGGTTCGACACGGCGTTCACCGCCTTCTCCGTCGTCCCGACATTCGACCCGCTCGTGACGCCGCCCTACCCGGACCGCCGCTACCTCGGCGACCGCCGGCCGGGCGAGCCCTACGGCGTGCCGTACTACCGCAAGCGCCCCGGCACGCCCGTCGAGACCCTCACGGATGGGCTGCCGGGCGTCAACGCCGCGCACATCGTCGACGCCGCCGACAGCTTCATCCGCGAGGCCGTGGCGGAGGGCGCGCCGTTCCTCGCCGTCGTCTGGTTCCACGCGCCGCACCGGCCGGTCGTGGCCGGGCCGCGGCACCGCGCGCTCTACGGCCGGCTCTCGGAGGACGACCAGCACTGGTACGGCGCGATCACGGCGATGGACGAGCAGATCGGGCGGCTCCGCGCGTTGCTCCGCGAGGTCGGCGTGGCCGAGCAGACCGTCGTGTGGTTCCAGAGCGACAACGGGCCGTCGCGGTGCTCGGGCATCCGCTGCGCCGGGACGACCGGCGGCCTCCGCGGCCGGAAGGGGAGCGTCTGGGAGGGCGGCATCCGCGTGCCGGGCCTGGTCGAGTGGCCGGGCCGCCTCGGGGAGGGCACCGTCAGCCGCGTGCCCGTCACGACGTCCGACCTCCTCCCGACGACGCTCAGCCTCCTCGGGCTCACGGCGGCCGACGTCCCCGAGGTGGCCGGCGTCGCGCTCGACGGCATCGACGTCTGGCCGGTCCTGACCGGGGCGCAGCGCGCGCGCGCGGCCCCGATCGCGTTCCGCCACTACGAGGCCTGGGCCGTCGTCGACGACGACTGGAAGCTGGTCCGCCCCGACGACGGGCCGCCGCGCCTCTACGATCTCGCCCGCGACCCCGGCGAGCGCCACGACCGCTCGGCCGAGCGCCCGGAGATCGCCGCCCGTCTGCTCGCGTGGTTCGAGGGCTGGGAGCGCTCGTGGCGGTCCGACTTCTTCGCCGCTGCCCGCCCATGACGCGCCTCCTCGCCCTGCTCCTCGCGTCCGCCGCCACCGTCGCGGTGGGACAGGAGGCGCCCTCGCCGGAGGACTCCCCGTACCGCCCAAACGTGGTCTGGTTCGTCGCCGACGACCTCAGCCCGATCCTCGCGGCCTACGGCGACGACACCGCCGACACGCCGCACCTCGACCGGCTGGCGGCCGAGGGCGTCGTCTACGAGCGGGCCTATGTCGTGACGCCGGTCTGCGCGCCGTCGCGGACGGCCCTCGTGACGGGCGTCCACCCGACGACGATGGGCGCGCTCCACATGCGGACGCAGCGGCGCACGTCGGCGCTCGCCGAGATCACCGACCCGGAGCTGCTCGCGATCCCGACCTACGAGGCCGTCCCGCCGCCCGACGTGCAGCCGGTCTCGACCCTCCTCCAGAGCGCGGGCTACTGGACGGCCAACCGCGGCAAGGAGGACTACCAGTTCGCCACGCCCGAGGGCATGTGGCACGCGCGCGGCGAGGCCGCCGACTGGCAGACGACCGCCTCGGGGGCTGCCGCCTCAGGGGGCGCCGCCTCGGGGCGGGCGCCGGGCCAGCCGTTCTTCTACGTCCACAACGACACCGAGACGCACGAGTCGCAGACGTGGGAGCGCGACGACCGGCCGCTGGCGGTCGACCCCGAGGCGGTGCGCGTGCCGGCCTACTACCCCGACACGCCGACGGTCCGCCGCGACCTCGCGCGCCAGTACACCAACCTCGAGGACACCGACGCCAACCTCGGCCGCCTGCTGGACGCGCTGGCCGCCGAGGGCGAGCTCGACGACACGGTCGTGTTTGTCCTCGGCGACCACGGCGACGGCCTCCCGCGGGCCAAGCGCGACCTCTACGACTCCGGCCTCCGCGTCCCGCTCGTCGTGTGGATGGGCGCGGGCGTCCGGCAGCGCCTCGGCGGCGCGCTCCCCGAGGCGGCCACCCGCGTGGCGACGCCGGTCAGCGCCGTCGACCTCGCGCCGACCGCGCTCGCGCTCGCCGGGCTCGACGTGCCCGCGTTCATGCACGGCCGTCCGCTCTGGGGCGGGCCGCCCCGCGCGTACGCCTTCGCGGCGAAGGGCCGGATGGACCCGGCGCTCAACGAGGCCCGCGCGGTCACCGACGGCCGCTACAAGCTGATCCTCCACCTCCAGCCCGAGCGGCCGTTCGTGCAGTTCCTCCCGTACCGCGACCGCAACGCGACGATGCGCGAGCTGCGGGCGATGCACGCGGCGGGGACCCTCCGCGGCGAGCCGGCCCTCTGGTTCCGCGAGCGCAAGCCTGAGGTCGAGCTGTTCGACACCCACGCCGACCCCGACGAGGTGCGCGACCTCGCCGACGACCCGGCGCACGCCGAGACGCGCGCCCGCCTCCTCGGGGCGCTGGCAGCCTGGATGGACGCGACCCGCGACCCCGGCGCGCTCCCCGAGGCGGACCTGCTCGCGCGCCTCTGGCCCGGCGGCGAGCAGCCTCGGACCGCGCCGCCGGCACTGGTGGTCTCGGATCGAGGGCGGCTCGGACTCGAGATCTCGCTCTCGCCGAGAACCCCCGGCTCCCTCATCGCCTTCCGCCTCGACAACGGGGGCTGGGAACCGTACACCGGCCCGTTCGCCGTGCCTGTCGGTACCGCCGTTC
>JBCCQJ010000018.1:0-28622 GCA_039024395.1 Bacteroidota bacterium
CGCCAGTGAAGGATCCGGGTGCCATCGCTGGCGGACGTCGGGACCGGTGACGACGGGCTCTGGGGCCGCGTTGAGATCCTTCGCTCCGCTCAGGATGACAGTTCTGGACGCGTCGAAGCGAGAACTTTGCAGCCCTGCCCCAGCCGGGGGAGCCCCCCCCGCCCTCGCGGGGGCAGGGTCCGGGGGGCGACGAATCCAGCGGGATGCCCAGCCCCAAGGCGCCCCTGCACGGGTCTCGAGGCGGCCCTACGCAGGTCCCGAGTCGCTCCCCGAGGCGGCCGGGTGCTGCCCCGCCTCGGGGCCGTCACCCTGCGCCGGGAGCACGATCGTGAACGTGGTGCCCTCGCCCTCCACGCTCGAGACCGACATCCGCCCGCCGTGGACCTGGGTGACGATGTCGTGGGCCAGCGAGAGCCCGAGGCCCGTGCCTTCGCCGGTCGCCTTCGTGGTGAAGAAGGGCTCGAAGATCCGGTGGCGCACCGCCTCGGGGATGCCCGTCCCGTTGTCGGACATCTCCAGCGTCACCTCGTTGTCGGCGCACCGCGTGCGGAGGGTGACCGTCGGCGTGAAGCCCTCGGCCCGCTTGAGCTTGACGGCGTGGAAGGCATTCGTGAGCAGGTTGATGAGAACGCGCCCCAGCTCCTGCGGCACGATCTCGACCTCGCCGACGTCGTCGCCCAGGTCGCGCACGAGGTCGAGCTGGAAGTCGGCGTCGCTGGCGCGGGCGCCGTGGTAGGCCAGGTTGGCGTACTCGTCGACGAAGCGGTTGACGTCGACGCGGGCGCGCTCGCCGGCGCCGCCCCGGCTGTGGAGGAGCATCGCGCGCACGATCTGGTCGGCGCGCTGGCCGTGTTCGTGGATGCGCCGGGCGTTCTCGGCGAGGTCGTCGAGGATCGGCCCGAGGTCGTCGAGGATCGCGGCCACGGGGCGGTCGCCGGCCTCGTGCAGCTCCTGGCGCAGCTCGTCGGCGAGGTCGACCGAGAGGTCGGCGAAGTTGTTGACGAAGTTGAGCGGGTTCTTGATCTCGTGCGCGATGCCGGCCGTGAGCTGCCCCAGCGAGGCCAGCTTCTCGCTCTGGACGAGTTGGTCCTGCGTCGCGTGGAGGTCGCGCAGGGAGGCCTCGAGGCGGGTGTTGGCCGAGGCGAGCTTGGCGTTGGCCTCCTCCACCTCGCGCGCGCGCTCCAGCTCGACCGCCTTGCGGTCGTTCTCGGCCTTCAGCGCCGACGCCTCGGCCTCGGCCTTGCGGCGCTCCGCCTCGGCGGTCTCGGCGCGCAGTTCGGTCTCGCGGCGCTCGGCCCGCTCGCGCTCGCGCCGGAGCAGCCGCGCGCGCTGCCACCGGTCGGCCTTCACGAACCCCACCGCGGCGAGCCCAATGAAGCCCAGGATGGCCCACCACGTGCGCCACCACGGCGGCCGCACGACGACGACGATGGACGCCGCCTCGGCGCTCGGCACCCCGTCTGCGCTGACGGCGCGGACCTGGAACGTGTACCGCCTCGGGGGGAGGGTGCTGTACGGCGCCTCGCGCTGCGTGCCCACGTCGCGCCACGTGTCGTCGAAGCCGTCGAGGCGGACGCGGTACGTGACCCGGCCGGGGTCGCCGAAGTGGAGGCCGGCGTAGTGGATGGTGAGGTAGTCCTGGTCGGGGTCGAGCGTGATCCGCTCGGCGACCGGCGCGGCCACATCGAGGGCGCCGCCCTGCGCCGGGCCGACGGGCTGGCCGGCCACCTCGACGCGCGTGATCGCCACCTCGGGGGGATTGGCGTTCTGGGCCGAGATCTGCTGCGGGTCGAAGACGAGGAGGCCGTCGCGGCTGCCCACGTAGAGGCGGCCGTTGCCGTCTCGTGTGGCGGCCGCCGTCAGCGTCCGCTCGACGGTGGCGTCGGCCCCGAGGCGGCCCGAGAACGTCTCGACGATGGGGTCGAAGCGGACGAGCCCGCCGTTGGTGCCCAGCCAGAGGAAGCCGTCGTCGTCCTGGACGATGCTCCGCACGTCGTCGCCGGGCAGGTCGCTCGTGGCCGTGCTGAACCGGGTGAACCCCGCCTCGGGGTCGGACGTGTCGAGGCGGTGGAGGCCGCCGCGCGTGCCCACCCACAGCGTCTCGCCCTGGGCGTAGAGCGCGCCGACGTGGCCGTTCGCGAGCGCCGTCCGGCCGCCCTCGCGCGGCGCGAAGCAGGTGAACGCGCCGTCGCCGGCGACGGCGTCGAGGCGGCAGAGCCCGCGCTCGGTGCCGGCCCAGACGGTGCCGCCCGCCTCGGCGAGCGAGAGCACGGGCGACGCCGGGAGGCCGGCGGCCTCGCCGTACGGCACGGCCCGCCCCGAGGCCCGGTCGAAGAGCACCAGCCCGTGGGCGAGCGAGCCCATCCAGAACCGCCCGCCGTCGTCCTCCAGCAGACTCTGCACCCCGATCTCCTCGTCGCCCGAGGCGATCCCCAGGCCCACCCGCTCCGCCCCCGAGGCGGTGACGCGCCACAGGCCGCCGCCCTCCGCGCCGGCCCAGACGGTCCCCTCGCGGTCGCGGTAGAGCGCGCGGACGGCGTGGTCCTGGCCGTCGGCGGTGCGGAGCGGCGTCGAGCGGAACGCGCGGGCATCGTCGCTCCGGTCGAGGCCGGCGGCGGTGCCCACGTAGAGCGTGCCGTCGGCGTGGAGCACCGAGAACACGTCGTTGCTTGCCAGCGACGCCGGGTTTTCGGGGTCGGCCCGGAGGTGGATGCCGGTCGCGCGGGCCTGGTCGAAGCGGTCGAGCCCGCCGTAGGTCGCCACCCAGAGGATGCCCTGGCGGTCCTGGAACAGGTCGGCCACCTCGTCGCTCGCGAGCGACCCCGGCACGTCGGGCGCGGCCACGAACACGTCGGCCGCCTCGGCGCCAGGCACGATGCGGCGGAGGCCGCCGCCGAGCGTGGCCACCCAGATCGACCCGTCGTCGCCCTCGTGGACGTCCATCACCACGTTCCGCCCAATGCCTCCCGGCCCCAGGTCGACCGCCTCGAACCGCCCCGAGGCGGGGTCGAACGCGAACAGCCCTTGGTCGAAGGTCCCCACGAGGAGGGCACCGCGCGCCGTGGGCGCGATCGCCGAGACGAGCGGGAGGGCGAGCGCGTCGGGCTGGAGGCGCGTGAACGCCCCCGAGGCCGCGCTCCGGCGGGCGAGGCCGGCGCCGGTGCCCACCCAGAGGTCGCCGTCGGGCGCGAGGTAGAGCGCCTCGACCTCGTCGCTCGGGAGGCCGTCGGGGTCGGCCGCGTCGTGCCGCAGCACCTCGACGACGGTCCCCTCGGCGTCGAGGCGGGCGAGGCCGGCGAGCGTGCCTGCCCACGCGCCGCCGTCGGGGAGCGGGGCGAGCGCCACGACCGCCTCGGAGGGCAGGCCGCGCACCCGCCGGAAGGTCTCCGACCGGGCGTCGTAGCGGTCGAGGCCGGCGTCGGTGCCCACCCAGAGGTCGCCGTCGCCGGCCGGCGCGAGCACCTGCACCACGTTGCTGCCGAGCGACGTCGTGTCGTCGGTGCGGCGAAATTCGCGCGTCTCGGCGCCGTCGTAGCGGACGAGCCCGTCGAGCGTGCCCACCCACACGAACCCGAGCGCGTCCTGCGTCACCGCCGCGACGGCCGGGCTCGGGAGCCCCTGCTCCACCCCGAGGTGGCGGAAGACGATGCGCTCGCTCGTCGCGGCCGTCGCGTCGTCGGCCTCCTGGGCGTGCCCCCACCACGCCGTCGTGCCGACGAGGGCGGCGGCGAGCGCCGCGCCGAGGGTCGCGCTCGCGAGCAGCCGGGTCGGGCGCACACGCATCCCGCGCTCAGGCAAGCCGCGTGAACGCCTCGACCGCCGCCGGCGGGATCGAGGAGAACCGGAGCCGGACCTCCCCCCCGTCGCCCTCCGCCTCGGGGTCGGCGACCTTGGCGTAGATGGTGGCCGCCTGGCCCGACGGCAGGTCGACCGAGAGGCAGACGTCGCTCCGAGGCGGGATCGGCACGTCGACGGTTGCGCGCGCGCCCGTCCGCGAGACGGCCACGAGGTGGCCCGCGTGGTCGTCGTTGGTCACCTCCTTGCCGTCGAGCACGGCGAGGCCGAACGGGAACGGCGCGGCGAGGTCGCGCAGGGGCTCGTCCGCCTCGGGGACGTCGCCGCCCCGGGCACCGTCGACGCCCTCGACGGTGTGGATGGCCGTCGACTCGGTGAAGCCCTTGAGCGAGACGTGCTGCGTCTTCGCGAGGCGCACCGGCCCTGCGTCGCCGCCGGCGTCGGCGTACGTCCGGTCGGTGATGAGCACCTCGCCGGCCTTGGCGAGCGTCTGGATGCGGCCGGTCAGGTTCACCGGGCTCCCCACGACGCCGTACTTGGCGCGGCGCTGCGACCCGATCGTGCCCACGACGACCTCGCCCGAGTTGACGGCCGCCGTCATCTCGAGGGCCGGCAGCCCGCGGCGCTCGAGGTCGGCGTTGACGTCGGCCATTTTGGCCTGCATGGCGACCGCGCACGCGACCGCCCGCGAGGCGTGGTCCTCCATCTCGAGCGGCGCCCCGAAGATGACCAGCACCGCGTCGCCGATGAACTCGTCGATGGCGCCCTCGTACGCGTCGACGACCTCGGCCATCGCTCCGAGGTAGACGTTGAGCAGCTCGACGACGCGCTCGGGGTCGAGCCGTTCGGCGAGCTGGCTGAAGCCCGAGATGTCGCTCATCAGCACCGACACCTCGCGCTTCTCGGTCGCCGCGACGGCGTCGGGGTCGGCGAGGACCGCCTTGGCGATCTTGTCGGAGAGGTAGCGCGTGATGGTGCTGCGCACGCGGTCGGCCTCGCGGTCGCGCTCGACGGCCTCGCGGGCCTGCGCGAGCGTGATGTCGAGGTCGGCCATGTCGATCGGCTTCGTGAGGAAGTCGAAGGCGCCCCGGTTCATGGCCGTCCGGATGTTCTCCATGTCGCCGTAGGCCGTCACGACGACCGACTTCGTGCGGCGGCCCAGCTCCCCGAGGCGGCCCAGGAGCTGGAGCCCGTCCATGCGCGGCATGTTGATGTCGGTCACGACCACCTCGATGTCGGGATCGGCCTGGAGGTGCTCGAGGGCCTCGACGCCGTCGGCCGCGAACACGAGCGCCAGGGAGCCCTCGCGGACCTGCGAGCGGAACTTCTGGCGGATGAGCGGGACGAGGTCGGGCTCGTCGTCGACGAAGAGGATCTTGAGCGCCTCGGACATGGGGGCGGGGCAGGGCATCCGGAAAGTAGAGCCTGGCACGGAGCCGCGCGGCAGCGAGGGGGGCGATCCGCTAGATTGGCCGCTTCCGCCACCTCGGGGCCGCCGCCTCGGTGAAGCCTCGGTGGCGAGATACGGAGCCCCCCACGGCGAGGGTTCTGCCCGTCCCACCACCGTCGTTCCTATGCTGTCTCGCCCGTCCGCTTGGCGGACGTCCGCCCTGCGGGTGGCGGCGGCCGGCGCCCTCGCCCTGTGGGGCACGGCGCCGGCCCTCGCCAGCCCCGAGGCGGCCCCGTCGCCCCGCACCGCTTCGGTCTCGGCCCCTGCCGCCTCGCCGACCGACTCGACCGATGCCCTGACGTGGGCGCGTCGCGTCGTCGCCCTCCGCCGCGCCATCGAGGCGGCCGAGGCCGAGGTCGACCCCGACCGCCAGGCCCAGCACGCCGAGGCGGTGCTCTCTGACGCACTCGCGCTCGCTGCGTCCAGCGACGACGACGCGCTCCGCCCCCTCGTCTTGCGCGCCCAGGCGGTCTACGAGCCGCACCACGGCGCCGTCCGCACGACCGCCCTCACGCCCGCCGAGTTCGGCGCCCTCCGCGCCGACGCCCTCGCCCCGATGCGGAGCGGCGACGTGGAGGCGGTGCTCGTCGACCCTGCGCTCCTCGCGGCCCAGCGCGCCGAGGCGGCGCGTGCGGCCGGACCGGCGCACCTCTTCTACCCCACCGAGGCGGCGCCGCTGGTCGAGGCGCAGCAGCGCGCCGCACGCGGATTCGCGGGCCTCCGCAGCCGGATGCGGCAGCACTTCCCCCGGATCGAGCGCACGCTCCGCCGCCGGGGCGTCCCCACCGAGATCAAGTACGTGGCCGTGATCGAGAGCGCCCTCGACCCGCAGGCCCGGAGCCACGCCGGCGCGCGCGGGCTGTGGCAGTTCATGCCGGCCACGGCCGCCGAGTTCGGCCTCGACGCGCAGGCCGTCGCCGACCCGGCCGCCTCGACGGACGCCGCCGCCCGCTACCTCCGGCAGCTCCACCGCCAGTTCGAGGGCGACTGGCAGCTCGCGCTGGCGGCCTACAACGCCGGCCCGGCACGCGTCCTCCGCCTCGTGCGCGCGCACCAGACCGAGACCGGCGCCTACCCGTCATTCTGGGACATCGTCGACGGCCTGCCGCGCGAGACGCAGGCGTACGTGCCGCGCTTCATCGCCGTCGCCGAGCTGCTGGGCTGACCGCCTCGGAGAGGCTCGGAGGGTCAGGGGGGCGTCGGGGCCAACGGCAGAGGTCGGAGCCGGAGAAAACCGGTAGCGCAGAGTTATGCGCAGTCGGGAAGCAGGTCTAGACGGGCACCTCCCGCCACGCCTTCTCTCCCCCTCACAACCCCTGGAATCATGAGTGGAGTCCTCGGCACCCCGGTCCCGGACCGGAGCCCACGCGCGGCGGACGCGCGCGACCAGCGTACCCGCGCCTCGGCGCTCGCCGACGGGCGCGGCACGCCCCGCGCCACCGCCAACGGCGAAGAGCTTCTGTTCGGCGACACGTTCGCCGCCAACTACCACAAGGCCCTTCCCCACGACCCCAACGGGTTCGTGCAGCCGGCCGCCTACCGCGACTTCGTCGACGCGCTCCTCGACCAGGACCACCGGCGGTTCGAGGGCCTGCCCGTAGGCGACAACTTCCCCGAGGCGGCCTACCCCCGGCGCACGGCCGGCACCGAAGGGCGGCGCAAGCTGACGAGCCCGTTCACGGGCCACGTCTTCGACCTCCAGGGCGCCGACGCGGGCGCGCTCGCCGTCGATGCGGCGCCGCCCCTGGCGTCGGACGAGTTCGCGGCCGAGCTGGCCGAGGTCTACGCCATGGCCCTGCTCCGGGACGAGACGTTCGAGGCGATCTCCGCCGGCAGCGCCAGGGCCACCGCGCTCGCGACGACCCTCAGCCAGATGCCGTGGTTCGACGGGGCCTCGCCGTCGGAGCCCATCGGCTCGCGCCGCCGCCGCATCGACGGACCGGCCGACCTGTTCCGCGGCTCCACGCGCGGCTCCCAGAGGGGGCCGTGGGTCTCGCAGTTCCTCCTCGTCGGGAACAAGGGCCCGAACGTCTCCGGCGCCTCGGGCTCGAAGTGCCGCCGCGTCGACCTCGACGTGGACGACGGGTACGTCTTCTACGGGACGCAGTTCATCGACCAGCGGAGCGCCTCGGCGGAGCCCGGCGTCGACTGGCTCCAGACGTGAGCCTCCTGGCTCGACGCTCAGAACGGCGTCCAGTTCGGCGGCAAGGATGTGTTTCAGGCGCGGCGCCGGTTCCTCACGACGCCCCGCGACGCCGCCACGTACGTCCACTTCGACGCGCTCTACCAGGCCTACCACGTGGCCTGCAACCTGATGCTGGCCGGCGGGGCGCCGTTCGGCTTCGACCGGGGAATGCCAGAGACCCTCAGCCGGACGCGGTCGGCCTTCGCCAGCTACGGCGGCCCTCACGTGCTCGCCCTCCTCGCCGAGGTGTCGTCCCGCGCGCTCAAGCTGGTCTGGCGCCAGAAGTGGATGCACCACCGCCGGCTCCGCCCCGAGGTGGCCGCGGCCCTGCTCACGCTCCACGAAAACGTCCCGACCGCGATCGAGGACCCGGCGCTTGCCGCCGCGCTCACCGCGCTCCGGGACAAGATCCCCAGCACGATCCTCGCCGACGTCGCCGCTCTCAACGCGACGCCCGACGCCAAGGGCCGGATTCCGAGCAACGGGGCGACCACCGACCTGCCAGCCATCAGCGACGCGGAGAACTACCTCCTCCCGATGGCCTTCCCGGAGGGGTCGCCTACCCACCCGGCCTACGGGGCGGGCCACGCCACCGTCGCCGGCGCCTGCGTCACCGTGCTCAAGGCGTTCTTCGAGATGTACGACGACGACGGTGAGGAACTGCCCTGGCCCCTGATGGCAGGGAGCGGACCGAGAGGGGAAGGCGCGTACGGGTTCGGCCAGGTGTACGTGGGCAACGGCCAGGCCAGCCAGCTCAAGGCCGCGGCCGGGTCGCCCGCTCTCACGGTCCAGGGCGAGCTGGACAAGCTGGCCGCCAACATCTCGGTGGCCCGCAACATGGCCGGCGTCCACTACTACACCGACTACTTCGCGTCGGTGCGTCATGGCGAGCGGCTGACGGTCTCGATCCTCGAGGACCAAGCGGCGCTCTACAACGAGCCCATGTCGATGTCGTTCACCAGCTTCGATGGCGACCGGGTGCGGGTGCGAGGGCACGGCGGCACCGCCTCGGTGTCGGTCGTCGACCGCGACGGCCACGCCGTCGACGTGGCCGACTGGTACCAGCGCTACGGCGGCTGACCGACGGCGCTCGCCCCAGGCCCCGAGAAGCTGTCTGGTGACGGGGCGCGATGCCGAGGCCGAGCGAGGCGAACCGCCGCAGCCGGCCGCAGGCCGCGATCCCCGGTTCGCCGAACTGCTGGGCTGACCGCCTCGGGGGCGAGCCCGCCTCGCCCCGAGGAGGCCCAAAAAACAACCCGCCCGACGCGCTAACGTCGGGCGGGCCGGCAAGCAGGGAGGTCCCTGTTTTGTAGAGTCACCGGCAGAGCCGGTGCTGCTTCAATCTACGTCCGAACGGTGGCGTTGGTGCCCCGAGGCGATCAGCGTACGACCGTGATCGTCCGGGAAGTACGCCCCGCCTCGGTGTCGAGGACGACCACGTAGACCCCCGGCGCGAGGCCCCGCGTGTCGAACGACGCCCGATGCTCGCCCGCCGGCCGCTCGCCGTCGGCCAGCATCGCCACCTCGCGGCCGAGCACGTCGACCAGGCGCAGGCGCACGTGCCCCGGGGTTGCGACCGCGTACGGCACCGAGGCGGCAGCACGGACGGGATTGGGGTGGACGGCCAGCGCCAGCCCGCCCGCCTCGGGGCGTGGCTCGGCCGGCGTGGCAGGCGGGTCGGTGGTGTAGAAGCGGAGGACGGTGCCGGTGAGGCCGTCGATGCCGACGGGGTCGCGGCCTTCCGGCTGTCCCTGCTCCAGCACGACCTGCGCGAGCGGGACGCCTCAGTCTCGATCCCGATACGTTTCGGCCATGTCCGAAGCCGGTGCGTCGACGCAGCCATCCGGCGCCGTCGCAACAAGCCCCGAGGCGGCCTCCGCGAACGACGCGTAGTCGTCGTCGACGACATAGACCCCGAAGACGCTCTGCGTGCGCGGCCCGCTGCCTGGCTCCGCAGGCACGACGTAGCCGAAGACGCATTCGGCTCGGTCGGGCTCGGCACCAGTCGACCCGTAGGACGCGAGCAGAGGCATCAACTGGCGGTCGTCCGACGGGTCATTCTCCGTTCCTGGCGGCACGACACCGACGTCCCAGACCTCGAACGGCACCCGCACGAGCCAATCGTGGATGACGTGATACGCGTACGAGCCCGCCTCGGTGAAGCGGATCTCGAAGTCGTGCGGCGCGGTCGCGTCGTCCGAAAGTCCAGGCGAGAGCACTTCGGTACCGTCCGAGCCTTCGACGCCGGCGTAGTCGAGGGTCGAGTTTAGCGACCCGTAGATGCCATTGCCCCCCACCTCATCGCACCCGTCCGTCGACGCCGCCTCGGGGCCGCACGGGTCGATGCCACCTGGTCCCACCACCTCGACGAATGCGGGCGACCCATCTCCGAGGCGGACGATTCCCGGCTGGAAACGAGGATAGACGAACGAACGGACCTCCGACTCGGGGCTCCGTCCGCCCCAGTTCACGGCCGCCACGCGCCAGTAGCTGCGGGCGACGTTCGGGGGAAGGTCATACCTCGACACCGAGGCGGACGGCGTGAGGGTCTGCACCTGGTGCGAGACCGTCCGGAAGTCCGGGTCGGGGCTGAACTCGAGGAGGTAGGCGTCGGCCCCTGAGGCGGCGACCCACGCGAACTCGGCGTCTCCGGAGGGCTCGGGGACGTCGAGTTCCTGCCCCTCGTCGGGAGCGAGCAGCGTCGTGACCTGAGCCGGAGGCAGGGGTGGCGCGGGGCCTGGCCCGACGATGGCGTCTCGAATCGCTGCGAGGCCGCCTCGGTGGTAGGCGCTCTGCACCGAGTCGCTCGCCGTCCGCAGCTTCGCGACGCTGTGCATCCGGTTCTCGCCCTGACCGAAGAGGATGGCGAGGTCGACGGTGCGGCTCTCGCCTGGCGCCAGCGACGCCGGCGGGCCGTTCAGGACGGCGAGGCGGTCTCCTTGGCCGTTGGCACGCCCCCTACCGGAGGGGTCCTCCTCGGTCCAGAAGGAGTACGTGACCGGGTCGCCGCTGAGGAGCCAGTCGGTGTACGCGGTGCTGCCCGGGTTGTACCCCTTCCCCCCGACCGTGAGGCGCGTCCCGTCGTCCCACTGGCTCCGCTGAAGGCGATAGGCGGCCTCCCCGTTCTGCCCCGGCCCGGGGAAGTTCTGATTCCGCGGTTTTATGACGCCGAATGCCCCGCTCAGCAGGTCGAGACCGATGGCCGGCGGCGGGGTTCTGTACCCGGACCCGTCGCGCCCGACATCGTCTTCATCGGCGTTGTACCCAATCAGCATCCCCCGGGTCGAGTCCGACGCCATGTAGTCATCCCCGTAGTAGCCCAGATCGATGTCGGCGTAGAACGAGACCCGCGAGTCCTCGATGGTCTGGCGGCTCCGGTTGTGGATCGTGTAGCGGTAAAACGTCGACTGCGCGATGGCGGGATCGGGCGAGTCGACCACGAACGCCAGCACGTGCACCTCGACACCGAGGGCTGGCATCGTGCTCCACGGATGCTCGTTGCCCGCGTCGTTCATGATCCAGAACACGGCCTGGTCCCCGAGGAGGAGCGGCCTCTCGCCCGCCTCGAGGTCGAGCGCCCGCGTGCCGTAGCCCTGGTCGCCGAGGTCGAGTTGGACCACCGGTTCCGCCTCGGGGTCATTGCGGCTGTTGCCATTGGCGTCGACGTAGAACGGCGCGCCCCAGGCGACAGGCCACTCCGCGAGGTCAGGCGGGACGACGCGGAACAGACCCGCGTTGTAGGCCTCCACCTCGCTCGCCGTCACGGACCACAGCCGGTCGAAGTCGTCACACGTGGCGCTGTCGGTCTGCCCTGAGGCGTCGAGCGGCCCGGGCCAGAATTCGTACCGGCCATAGGTCGCCCCGGCGAAGCGCGGCACTCCGGCGATCTCGCCGCTCACCCAGAGCCCAGCGGTAAAGAGCGCATCGGCGCCCCCGCCTCGGGGGACTTCGTAGGTGCGCTCAGCCTCGCGCCAGAACAGCGCGCCGACGTTGTACAGCTCCGCCTCGACGTCGGCCTCATTCAACCGGGCTTCTGCTGTGCCCGGTGAGCACCCGCCCGCCCCACCGGATGGCCCAACCCCTGCCTCGGGGATCGTCTTCGGCGCCTGCCCCGAGGCGGCTGTGGTTATAAATACCGAGAACAGAAGAGCGAAGCGAAGACGCATAGACGGGCGCACGGGTCCGGCCCCAGTGTACGCCGATCTCTCGCACACCTAACCGGGTACTTCTGCGTCCCCTGACTGTCTAGCGGACGACCGTGACCAGACGCGAGACGCGGTCCGCCTCGGTGTCGAGCACCACCACGTAGGTTCCCGGCGCGAGCCCGGCCCCGAGCCCGGCGCGGTGCGTCCCCGCCTCGACCGCCTCGTCGACGAGCACCGCCACCTCGCGGCCCAGCATGTCGACCACCCGCAGCCGCACCCGCCCCGATGCCCCGAGGCGGTAACCCACCGCCGCGGCCCCGGTCGTCGGGTTCGGGCGCACCTCCAGCTCCAGCGCCGCCTCCGGCGCCGAGGCGGGGAACGGCGCGACCTGGCGGCTCGACTCGATCCGGAAGACCGTCCCCGGCTCCGGGAGGGTGATATCGCGGTCCCCGCCCGACTGCTGGAACGCCACGCGGGACAAGACGGCCGGCCCGTAGCCCAGCGGGTCCGCCTCAGCGGAGGCTGCCCAACGCCGGTACCCGACCTCACCGGGCTCGCCGCCTCGGGGACGGTGCCACGAGACCGGCGAGGTCACGGCGCGGTTGAGTGAATCTCGGTAGAGCACGAGGTCGCGGTTGTTGTTGACGTCGTGGAGGATCGGGATCAGCCGGACGTCGTCGTCGGGGTCGTCGGGCGTGCCGACACCGATGTCCCAGATCTCAAAGGGAATCGACGTGACAGCGTTGTTGGAGGCGCGAATGGCGACGCTCACCCCGGTGAACCGCGCCTCGAAATCATGCGGCATCGCGCGGGTCGCGTTGTCGCCCTCCAGCACGACGTCGAGGAACTCGCGGTACGTATCCGCCTCTTCGGCAGTCACGAGCCACGCGGTCCCGTTCTGCTGCTGGCCGTCGAGGGTCCCTTCGCGCAGCTCCGTGTAGGTCGCTCCGGTCCTCAGCGTGTCGAGCGGCCCTGCCGCGTTGGCGACCACCGTGATTCGCTCGAAGGCCGGCGTGTAGACCGTGAGGGGCCGGGCCTCCGACGGGGCGCCCAGCACCCCGAGGCGGAGCGCACGCACGCGCCAGTACAGCGGATCCTGGCGATTCAGGGGCAGCTCCAGCCGGTCGAACGTGGTCTCCGTCCCCGAGACGAACCGGCCGAGCAGCGGCGTCGAAGCATCTGGGGAATCGAGAAGCTCAAGGCGGTAGGTCCACGTGTCGGCCAGAGGTGCCCAGGTAAACGGGATCTCATCCAGGCTCGGTGTTCCGCCAGCATCCGGGAGAAGGAGTCCTGGCGCAGACGATGGCGCGGGGACCGCGGGGTCGACGATCCGCCTCGTCAGTTCTCCCGCCTCGTAGAGCGTCTGGGCACGGTCCGACACGCGGCGCAGCGCGGTGATGCTCCCGAGGCGGCTGGGTCCCTGCCCGAACAGGATCGCGACGTCGAACGCGTAGCGCTCGCCGGGCGCGAGGTTGGTCGGGAGCGCCGAAATGCCCCCTTTCTTGTCGTCCCGGAAAAGCGCGGTCCCCTCCCCATCGATGTTCTCCTGGCTCCAGAACTCCAGCGCCACCTCGTCGCCGGGGAAACCCCACCGCGTGACGGTCCCAGTGGAATCGATGCCTAGGCCTCCAATGCGTATCGGGTCTCCGTTCTGCCAGAGTCCGCGAAGCATCCGGTACCCCTCGACCGCGTCCGCAGGCTCGTCATAACCCGGAACCCCGTTCTTGTACGTTGGGACAGCGGCGTGCGCCCCGCTCAGAATGTCGATGCCAAGGGCGGGAGGAACTGCCCCATATCCGCCAAATCCCTGGTCGTCATCGTCGCCGTTGTAGAACAGGAGCATCTGCCGCGTCGAGTCGGCCCCGAGGCGGTCGTCGCCGAAGTTGCCGAGGTCCGCGTCGACGAAGAACCCGGCGTGGAGGTCGCGGATCGTCTCGGCGCTCCGATTGACGATCTCGTAGCGGTAGAACGTCGACTCGTAGAGGTCCGGCTCGCGGGCGTCGCCGTGGACCCACGCGGTCACGCGCACCTCGATGCCGAGCGCCGACGCCCCGCTCCACCCGTGGGTGCCACCGGCATCGTTCATGATCCACCACGCCGTCTGCCGCCCGAAGATCACAGGTCGCTCACCAGCCGCGAGATTCAGTGCGCGTGTCCCATACCCCGGATCTCCCAGGTCGAGCGAGACGGTCGGCTCGGTGTCGCCCTGCACGCCGTCCCCGTCTGCGTCGACGTAGAACGGAGCGCCGGTGGCGACGGGCCACTCCGCAAGGTCATCGGCAGGCGTCTCGCCCGCCTCGTAGGCCGCGAGGTCTTCCGTCGTCACGACCCAGATCCGGTCGTAGGCCACGCACGTCTCTGGCGTCGTCGTGCCGCTCTCGTCCAGAGGACCGGGCCAGAACTCCCAGCCGCTGAACGTGGAGCCCGCGAACCGCAGCTCGTCCTCCACGAGTCCTCCCACCATCAGGGACGTGACGAACATGGCGTTTCGCCCCAAGCCCTTGGGCACTTCGTAGAGCGCGCCTGCACCGCGCCAGAACAGCGGGCCGTTGTTGTAAAGCTGCGCGCGGACGCCGGCGGCATCGAGCAGGGCCTCGCCCTCGGCCGCCGCGCACTCCGTCCCCGAGGCGGCCAGGCGCGGCACCGCCTCGGAGACGGTCTTCTGCGCTGAGGCGACGAGGGGAAACGTGAGGACAGCGAGCGCGAGCCAACGCATCATGCCGGAGGAGGAATCGAAGAGGAAAGGAACAGCCGGTCTCGCCCGTCGACGAGGTCATATCTGTGTACCCCATCCAATCCCTTGCGACGCTGCCTTGTTGTCGAAGCAGAGTGAAAATGTGGCCCCGAGGCGGGTCAGGACCGCGTCGCGACCGCCTTCCGGAACGGTCATCGGCTCGGCTCAGGACCTAGCGGACGACAGACCGCACGTGCGCTATGCATTCCGCCTCGGTGTCAAGGACGACGACGCAGAGGCGTGGCGAGAGCCCCTGCGCGTCGAGGGGGCCCCGAACACAGTACCGCCTCGGGGCGGCGCCGTCGCCACGCCCCGAGGCGGCCCTTGCGTTTTCAGGGGTTAGTAACGCGTCGTGACCGCCTTCCGCTTGAGCGCGCTCAGCCACCGCGTGATGTCGATGCCCTTCGGGCACGCCTGGACGCAGTTGAAGATGGTGTAGCACTTCCAGAGGCCGTCCTTCGAGTCGACCACCTTGAGGCGCTCCTCCGCCTCGGTGTCGCGGCTGTCGAAGACGTAGCGGTAGGCCTTGAGCATGGCCGCCGGGCCGAGGTAGTCGGGGTCGGCCCAGGTGCTCGGGCACGAGTGGGTGCACGCCCCGCACATGATGCACTTGGTGGCGTCCTCGATCACCGCGTGCTGCTCGGGGCTCTGGTAGCGCTCCTTGACCGGCACCGCCTCGTCGTTGATGAGCCACGGCATCACGGCGCGGTACTTGTCGAAGAACCGGCTCTGGTCGATCACGAGGTCCTTGATGATCGGCGCCGCCGGCAGCGCCTCGAACGTGACCGTGTCGCCGTCCTTGAGGCCCATGTCCTGGACGAGGATCGAGCAGGCGAGCTGGTTCTCGCCGTTGATCTTCATCGCGTCGGACCCGCAGATGCCGTGCGCGCAGCTCTTGCGGAAGGTGAGCGTCCCGTCGAGGTGCCACTTGATGTAGTGGAGCAGGTCGAGCGCGCGGTCCATGCCCTCGGCCGGCACTTTGTAGTCGTCCCAGCGCGGGCGCTCGTCGGTCTCCGGGTTGAAGCGCTTGACCTTCACGGTCAGCGTCATCGTGGGCGCGTCGCCGCCGGGCCGCCGCCTCGGGGTCTGCTCGGCCGCGGCCGCGCGGTCCTGGACGGGGGGGGCGAGGGTGGTGGTCTCAGACATGGGGGGTTGGGGATTGGGTGTTGGGGGTTTGGCTGGGGACCCCAATCCCCAACCCCTAACCCCCAATCGCCTTAGTACTTCCGCTCTTTGGGCTGGAACTGGGTGATGACGACGTCCTTGTAGCCCAGCTCGACGCCGCCCTTCTGGTCGCTCCAGAAGAGGGTGTGCTTGAGCCACTCGTCGTCGTTCCGCTTCGCGTAGTCCTCGCGGAGGTGGGCGCCGCGGCTCTCGGTCCGGTTCCGCGCCGAGGCGGCGATCGACTCGGCGTAGTCGACCATGAAGCCGATCTCGACGGCGTCCATCAGGTCGGTGTTGAACCGCTTGCCCTTGTCGTCGCAGGTGACGTTGGCCGCCCGCTCGCGGAGCGTCTGGAGGTCGGCCAGCGACTCCTCGAGCGTCTCGTCGGTGCGGTAGACCGAGACGTTCTTCATCATCGTCTCCTGGAGGTCGGTCCGGATCGTGACGGCCTTCTCGCCCGACGTGCGCGACAGGATGGCGTCGAGGGTCTCGCGCGTCTCCGTCTCGGGGGCGTCCGGCATCGGCAGCAGCTCGGCGCCCTCGCGGATCTGCTTGGCCATCTCGATGCCCGTCCGGCGGCCGAACACGACGAGGTCGAGCAGCGAGTTCGTCCCGAGGCGGTTGGCGCCGTGGACGCTCACGCAGGCCGCCTCGCCGCAGGCGAAGAAGCCCGTCACGCGGTCACTGCGGTCGGCGCTCTGGACCACCTGGCCGTCGTTGTTGGTCGGGATGCCGCCCATCGCGTAGTGGCACGTCGGGGCGACCGGGATCGGCTGCTTGACCGGGTCGATGCCGAGGTAGACGCGGCTGAAGGTCGAGATCTCGGGCAGCTTGTGCTCCAGCACGTCGGCGCCCACGCCTGTCATGTCGAGCACGACGTGGTCGTTGCCGTTGACGCCGCGGCCCTCGCGGATCTCCCGGTAGATGCACTGCGAGACCATGTCGCGCGGCGCGAGGTCCTTCACCGTCGGCGCGTAGCGCTCCATGAACCGCTCGCCGTCGGAGTTGCGCAGGATGCCGCCCTCGCCGCGCGCCCCCTCGGTGATGAGGATCCCGAGGCGGTAGAGCCCCGTCGGGTGGAACTGGATGAACTCCATGTCCTCCAGCGGGAAGCCGTTGCGAAGGGCAATCGCAAACCCGTCGCCGGTGCCAGCGTGCGCGTTCGAGGTCGTCTTGAAGGCCCGCCCGTAGCCGCCGGTCGCGAAGCAGGTGATCTTCGAGTGGAACGTGTGGACCTCGCCCGTCAGGATCTCGTAGGCCACGCACCCCACGACGGCGTCGTCCTCGCCCGTGACGAGGTCGAGCACCTGGTACTCGTCGTAGAAGGTGACCTTGTTCTTGACGCACTGCTCGTAGAGCGTGTGCAGGATCATGTGGCCGGTCCGGTCGGCCGCGTAGCAGGCCCGGCGCACAGGCGCCTCGCCGAAGTTGCGCGTGTGCCCGCCGAAGCGCCGCTGGGCGATCTTGCCCTCGCGCGTGCGGCTGAACGGGACGCCGTAGTGCTCCAGCTCGATGATCGTCCGCGGCGCGTCCTGGCACATCTGCTCGATCGCGTCCTGGTCGCCGAGGTAGTCGGAGCCCTTGGTGGTGTCGAAGGCGTGCCAGAGCCAGTGGTCCTCCTCCTCGTTGCCGAGTGCCGCGCCGATGCCGCCCTGCGCCGCACCGGTGTGGGAGCGCAGCGGGTGCAGCTTCGAGACGACGGCCACGTCGGCCCCGCCCTCCGAGGCGTAGAGCGCGGCCATGAGCCCGGCGCCGCCCGCGCCGACGATGACGATGTCGTGAGTGAGAGTCATGGGAGTTCAGGGTTCGGGGTTCAGAGTTCGGAGTTCGTCGGTTCAGAGGCCAACTCCGAACCCTGAACCCCGAACTCCGAACTCTCTAGAGTCCAGCGACGATGACCGAGTAGCTGCCGACGACGAACAGCGCAAGCGCGACCGTCCACGAGAGCGCGATTGCGCCGACGCGCGCCATGTCGTTGCGGATGTAGTCGGTCAGCACGTTGTTGAGGCCGTAGAAGCCGTGGTGCAGGGCGAACGCCAGGAACAGCAGGTTGAAGCCCTTCCACAAGACCGCGTAGACCGGGTCGGCGAGGCGGAGCATCAAGACCTCGTAGGGCGTCGGGCCGGCCGCCTCGGGGACGTCCCCCGGGGTGGCGCTGTCCTGCGCCGGCACCACGCGCGGCGTCTCGGTGGCCGGCGCGGCCTGCCGCGCCTCGAAGGCACGGACGGCGGTCTCCGCCTCCTCGGAGTAGCGCGGCAGCTCGCCCGCGGCGACCTCGTCGGCCGTCAGGACGGTCTTCGAGACGCTGGCCGTCACGCGGTCGTAGTGCTGCACCCAGAAGTGGGTGATCAGCAGGAAGATCAGGAAGGTGCCCGTGATCCGGTGGGCGAACCACTGGAAGGCACTCGAGCGGGCCGTCCGGCCGTACTTGATGGCAGCCATCGGTCAGCCGGTGTAGTGGTCGAGAAGGGCGGCGACGGAGGGGTAGCCGCCGACGACGACGAGCACGAGCGCGACGGCGCCGAGCGTCCAGAACAGCTTCTTGTGGTTCGGGCTCCACCCCATGAAGTCGATCAGCACGATCCGGAGGCCGTTGAGGGCGTGGTAGACCACGGCTCCGAGGAGGCCCACCTCGGCGACCTTGAACAGCGGCTGGTGGTAGCTCGCGATGAGCGCGTTGTACGCCTCGGGGTTGGTGATCGCCTTGAGACCCCAGACGTGGATCGCGAGGTAGGCGACCAGCCCGAGGCCCGTCAGACGGTGGAGGATCCAGGCCACCATGCCGACGCGCAGCTTGTAGCGCTGGACGGGCTTGGGGCGGGCGGGCTCGATGGCGACGGCCATGACCAGGAAAGCAGTGGGGGAAGCAGAACCGGAGATATCGCCGGGAACAACCGAATTTTCAGTTATCCCTGAAAGATAGCATGGCGGCGACATGTGCAAGATACGGCCGAGCGTTCGGCGTGGCCTCTTCTCCTCCCTCCCGCCTCGGGGAGGCCCTGAGGCACGCGGCGGCCATCCCTGAAGCCGGTGCCCCTGAAGCGGTGCCCCCGAGGCGGGCGTCCTGGAGGCAGGCGTCCACGAGGCGGGGTGGTCGCATATGAGGCGGGCACCGCCCAGGGGCGATGCCCGTCGTCGCTCCCGCCTCGGGGCGGCCTCAGCCGCGCTCGGCGATGGGCGCCACCGCCTTGCCCTTCGGCCCGACGTACTCGGCGCGCGGGCGGATGAGGCGGTTGTCGTCCCACTGCTCCAGCAGATGGGCCGTCCAGCCGGTCATGCGGCTCGCGGCAAAGATCGGCGTGTAGAGGTCGGTCTCGATGCCGAGCAGGTAGTACACGCTCGCGGAGTAGAAGTCGACGTTGGCGTCGAGGCCCTTGCGCTCCTTGACCGTCGAGCGGATCGTGTCGGACATCTCGAGCCACTTGCGCTCGCCCTTCTCGTCGGAGAGGTCCTCGAGCATCGCGCGGAGGATGACCGCGCGCGGGTCGAGCGTCTTGTAGACGCGGTGCCCGATGCCCATGATCTTCTCCTTGGTCTCGAGCTTGCGGTCGACGAACGCCTGCGCGGTCTCGCCGCTCTCATCGAGCGCGATCAGCGTCTTCATCACCTCGATGTTGGCGCCGCCGTGGAGCGGCCCCTTCAGCGCGCCCATCGCGCCGACGACGGCCGAGTACATGTCGGCGAGCGTGGCCCCGATGACGCGGCAGGCGAAGGTGGAGGCGTTGAGGCCGTGCTCGGCGTGGAGCACGAGCGCGGCGTCCATGATCTGCTCGGCGGCCGGGCCGGGCGCCTCGCCGTTGAGCATGTAGAGGAAGTCGTAGGCCGTCGACCCCTCCTGCGTTGGCGGCACGACGTCCTTGCCCTTGCGGATGCGGTCGAACGCCGCGATCAGCGTCGGCAGCTTGGCCGTCAGGCGGACCGCCTTGCGGTAGTTCGCCTCGGGGTCCATGTCGTCCGCCTCGGGGTCGTAGGCGGCGAGCATCGACAGGGCCGTCCGGAGCGCCGCCATCGGGTTGGCGTCCTTCGGCGTGTGGTGGCGGAGGTGGTCGAGGAGGTCGGGGTGGACCGGGCGCGCCTCGCGCATCTGTGCGTTCAGCTCGTCGAGCTGCGCCTGCGTCGGCATCTCGCCCTTCCAGAGCAGGTAGGCGACCTCCTCGAAGTCGGCGTTCTTGGCGAGGTCGCGGATGTCGTAGCCGCGGTAGATCAGCTCGCCGGCTTGGCCGTCGATAAAGGACAGCTCGGTGTCGAGGGCGGTGACGCCTTCGAGGCCGCGCGTCTTGTTCGCAGGGGCGGCCGGTGCGGGGGCAGTGGTCGTGTCGGACATCGGTGGGGAAGGGCAAACAGCCGGGCGACCCGGCGGGCGCAAGACTCAGAGAACGCGAACCCCTCGCGTGCTCTTGCTGCACCTCTGGGGCTCGACCGGTGGATCACAGGAAACGACGAGGCGGCGCCATTTTCAGAGGATTCAGGATGGAGACGGCGGTCGTGCGTGGAAGCGCCTCCGGTCGCGACGGCCGAAAACCCTCGCGCGCTCTTCGCGTGGCGTCCGGAAGATGGGCTTCCCTGGGTCGTAGCTTCTGGGCACGTGAGGCCCTGGCCGGCCGCCGCCTCGGTGCGATCTCGGCCGGCCTCGCCCGTTCGCCGCCGAGCGGCCCCGCAGGCCCTCCGCCGCCGCGTCCCGGACGCCGCGGCCCGAGCCCCGCGCACCGGCCGCCGTCGCCTCCGACGCCCCGCGTCGGCCCCATGCACCTCGTGCACATCGTTCTCCGCGCCGTCGCCCGCTGGGCCGCCCTCTGGACCCCCAGGTCCGGAGCGCCCGCTGTCGTGCCCGCCGCGGACCCCACTGCGCCCGCCTCGGACGTGCCGCGCTCCGTGCGCGCCCGCCGACGC
Organism: Bacteroidota bacterium; assembly: GCA_039024395.1. Taxonomy (GTDB): domain Bacteria; phylum Bacteroidota; class Rhodothermia; order Rhodothermales; family Rubricoccaceae; genus Rubrivirga. The sequence goes on from JBCCQJ010000018.1 coordinate 20,364, forward strand.
CCAACGGCCCGGCCCGGTCTCCCGACCGACCTCCGAGGACGCGAGCGCCCCTCCCCCTTCTCCTTTGAAAAAGCAGATCATCATCAACGCGAGCAAGGATCGCTCGCGGATCGCCATCGTCGAGAACGGCGAACTGGTCGAACTCTACGTCGAGAACCCGGATAACGTCCGGACGATCGGCAACATCTACCTCGGCCGCATCCAGAAGGTCATGCCCGCCATCCGGGCTGCCTTCGTCGACGTGGGGCAGAAGCAGGACTGCTTCCTCCACTTCTCCGACCTCACCGACAACTTCCCGCAGCTCCTCGCGATCGCCGGCGAGGAGGTCCCCGGCCTCGACGAGCCCGTCCTGTCGCTGGCGCCCTCGAAGCGCGTCGCCGACGACGAGTCGGAGCCGGACATCGAGGACAAGCTGGAGGTCGAGCCCGCCGAGGACGAGTCGCAGACCCGTCGCCGCTCGCGTGGGCGGCGCTCGCGCGGCCGGGGTCGCGGGCGTGGGCGAGGCCGCCGCCGCGAGGAGGAAGAGGAGCAGGAGGAGCCGAAGGAGCTCCCGTCGGTGATCGACCTGACACGCCCGTCGCAGCCGCGCCGCGCGCCCGCACCGCCCGCCTCGGAGCCCGATCCCGCCTCGGAGCCGGCCCCCGAGGCGGCGCCCGCGAGCGACGCCTCCGCACCCGCCCCCGAGGCGGCGGAGGCGCTCGAAGCGGAGGTGGCGCCCGAAGCGGAGGAGGCCCCGCGCAGCCGTCGCAAAAGCCGCACGCCCGCAGGCGACGCTCCCGAGGCGGACACGCCGGATGCCGAGGTGACCGATGCCGAGGCCGCCTCGGAGGAGGCCGCCGCGGAGGACGAGGGCACGTCGGAGCCGAACGCGGATGGCGGCCAGCCCAAGCGCCGTCGCCGTCGCCGACGGCGCGGGGGGCGCGGACGCAACCGCGGCGGCCAAAAGGCCGACCCTGCAGACGACGGCGACGCCACGCCAGCCAAGGCGGACGCCCACGAGGGAGAGTCCGCTCAGGCAGACACCGAGCCCCAGACCGACGCTCCGGCCGAGGAGCCCGCCTCGGATCCCACGGCCGACCGCCCCACGCCGCTGCCGGCCACGCTCGACCTGACCGGGAGCGCGACGAAGGCACGCGACGCCGCCTCGGGGCGGTCCCGCCGGCGCTCGCGCGGCAGCGCCCCCGACGACGACACGGCCGCCTCGGGGCCAGATGCCGAGGCGGACGCGCCGAAGGAGACGGCGTCGGGTCGCTCGCGCCGCTCGCGGGGCCGCTCGAAGACGGCCCAGGCCGATGCGTCGTCCGACGCCTCCACCACCGAGGCGGGCTCCTCGGCCGGAGCGGAGTCCTCGACCGAGGCGGAGCCCTCGGGCCGCTCCCGTCGCGGGCGCCGAGGCGCCAACGACAATCCGGGCACGAAAGGCACCGACAGGAGCGACTCGGGCAGGAGCGACTCGGGCCGTGGGCGTGGCGGCCGGGGCGGTCCGAACGGCCGCTCGAAATCCAACGTCCCGATCCCGCCCAGCGAGCAGCTCCTCAAGCGCGACGGGCGCATCATCGTCAAGATCACCAAGGAGCCCATCTCGACGAAGGGGCCGCGCGTCTCGACCGACCTCTCGCTCGCCGGCCGCTTCCTCGTCCTCGTGCCGGCGGCCGACTACGTGGCCGTCTCGAAGAAGATCGAGAGCGCCAAGGAGCGCCGCCGCCTGCGCACGCTCGCGACGAGCCTCAAGCCCGAGGGCTTCGGCGTCATCGTGCGGACGGTCGCCGAGGGCCGCGACGCCAAGAGCCTCGACACCGACCTCCGCCTGCTCGTCGAGAAGTGGCGCAAGATCGACAAGAAGCTCCAGCGCAAGCCCCAGCCGCCGGTCCTCCTCTACGAGGACGTCAACATGGTCTCGTCGATCATCCGCGACCTGTTCTCGGAGGACTACGACCGGATCCTGGTCGACGACCCGAAGGTGTTCAAGAACGTGCAGGCCTACGTCAAGGCCGTCGCGCCGGCGATGGCCGACAAGGTGGAGATGCACAAGGGCCGCCAGCCGGTCTTCCGCTCGCTCGGCATCGAGAAGCAGGTCGAGGAGGCGTTCTCGAAGCGCGTCAACATGCGCGGTGGGGGCTACCTCTACATCGAGACGACCGAGGCGATGCACGTCGTCGACGTGAACTCGGGCCGCGCCGGCCGCGGCAAGAGCCAGAAGGAGAACCTGATCGCGGTCAACGTCGAGGCGGCCAAGGAGATCGCCAAGCAGCTCCGCCTGCGCGACCTCGGCGGCATCATCGTGGTCGACTTCATCGACCTCCGCTACGACCGCGACCGCAAGAAGGTCACCGACGCGCTCAAGGAGGCGTTCAAGAGGGACCGGGCGGTGACGAAGCTGCTCCCGATGTCGGACTTCGGGCTCGTCCAGATCACGCGCCAGCGGCTCCGCCCGTCGATCACGACGCAGGCGACCGACGAGGACGGCCAGCCGCTCGACGCCTCCGAGGCGGCCGCGGCCGCCGGCGCCGGCGAGATCCGGCAGGCGCGCCGCGCCGAGCCGGAGCCCCGCGAGGCGCCCCGCCGCGAGGAGCCCGCCCCCGAGGCGGACCGGCCGCCGGTCGCCCCCGAGGACGCGACGCCGCAGGCCCTCTCGGGCCGCCTCAAAGGCTGGCTCGACCACTACCGGCGGACCGTCGACGACCGCTACCGGAGCCGTCCCATCGTCGTGCGTGTGCATCCGCTCTTCGGGGCGTACCTGCGGCGCGGCTTCCCGTCGCCGCTGACGCGGTGGCGCCTGTCGCTCCGGGGCATCGCGTTCCACCTCGAGGAGGATGCCGGCATCGATCCGCTCGGGTTTGAGGTCCGCGACCAGAAGTCGGGGCGGTCGCTGCTGAAGAAGTACTCCCAGTAGTGCGTAGGTCGTAGGGCGTGGGAACGTGTTTCACCCACGCCCTACGGCCCACGCCCCCCGCATGAAGCCTCCCGCCGTCGCCGCTGCGCTCGAAGAGGCGCTCCGCCAGCTCGGGGTGCGCGTGCGGCGCGAGCGCGGGGCGTTCCGGGGCGGGCTGTGCGCCGTCGGTGGCGACCGGGTCGTGATGCTCAACCGGCTCCACCCCCCCGAGGCGCAGGTGGCCGTGCTGGCCGCCGCGCTCCGCGAGCACGGGGGCGTCGACGCGCTCTACCTCCGCCCGGCGGTCCGCGCTGCGCTCGACGACGCCTGGGCGCAGGCCGACGCGGGCCAGGACGACCGCCTCGGGGGCGACCGCCTCGGGGACGACGATGACGAATAGCGGCGCTGCGCCGGGCGTCTCGGCAGACGCGCCCCCGCTCACGGTTACGCTTCTCGGGACGGGCACCTCGACCGGCGTGCCCGTGCTGGGCTGCGACTGCGCCGTGTGCACCTCCGACGACCCGCGCAACCGGCGCATGCGGACCTCGGCCCACGTCGTCGCCCACACCGAGTCGGGCGACGTGCACCTCCAGATCGACGCCGGACCGGACTTCCGGCAGCAGGCCCTTCGGTACGGCGTGACGAACGTCGACGCGCTCCTGGTCACCCACGAGCACTTCGACCACGTGGCCGGCCTCGACGACCTGCGCCCGCTGTTCTTCCGCAACCGGGCGTCGATCCCCGTCTACGCCCACCCCCCGACGGCCGACGCGCTCCACGCCATGTTCCGCTACGTCTTCGACCGGACGTACCCCGGCGCCTCGCTCCTCGACCTCCACCCGGTCGCCGGGCCGTTCCGGGTGACGAGCCGCAGCGGGGAGGGCGCCGTGACGGTCGAGCCGGTGCTGGCGCCCCACGGGCACTCCGAGGTGCTGGGCTTCCGCCTCGGGGCGTTCGCCTACCTCACCGACGTGAGCGCGGTGTCGGACGCGCTGGCCGACCGCCTCGGGGGCGTCGAGACGCTCGTCCTCGACGGGCTCCGGCCCGAGCCGCACCCGACGCACCTCTCGTTCGACGAGGCCGCCGAGGCGGCGGCGCGGATCGGCGCGTGCGAGACGTGGCTCGTCCACGTGACGCACGCCCTCTCGCACACCGAGGCGGAGCAGCGGCTTCCCGAGGGCGTCCGCCTCGGCTACGATGGCCTGGTTCTTTCTGTCTGAGGATCTCGCGAGGGAGCAGACGGCTCCGTGCATTGCGCGGCAGGTTGTTGTAGTCTTGTCTGACCGCCTCTCCTGACGCCATGCTCTCTCGCCTCGCCTTTCTCGCCGTGGCCGCCCTGCTGCCCGTTCTCGCGTTCGCCCAGCCGCCGCCGCCCAACGCCCCCGCGGCCATCCCCATCGACGGCGGCCTCGGCCTGCTCGCGCTCGCCGGCGGCGCCTACGCCGTGAAGCGCCTGCGCAACAAGGCGTAAGCCGCGCTCGCCCGACCGATTCCGAGCCGGGAGCCGCAGGGCTCTCGGCTCGTTGCGTGGAGGCCCTTCAGGAAAAAGGGCGCCGTTACCTTGGCAGCCCGCTCTCCGCACCCGGATGCCCGATCCGTCCCCGGCACGCCCGGCCGTCCTCGTCCTCAACGGACCCAACCTCGACCGCCTCGGGACGCGCGAGACGAGCATCTACGGGGCCGCCACGCTCGCCGACATCGAGGCGGACCTCCGCGGGCGCTTCCCCGAGGTGACGCTGCGCTTCGAGCAGTCGAACCACGAAGGGGTGTTGATCGAGGCGCTCCACGCCGCCGACACGGTCGAGACGGCCGGCGTGGTCTTCAACCCCGGCGGCTACGCCCACACGTCGGTCGCGCTGCGCGACGCTGTCGCGTCGATCTCGACGCCCGTCGTGGAGGTCCACATCTCGAACGTGTACCAGCGCGAGGGCTTCCGCCACACGTCGCTGCTCTCGGCCGTCGCGGCCGGCGTGATCGTGGGGTTCGGGACGGAGGGCTACCGCCTCGGGGTCCAGCACTTCGCCGCGCACGTCTAAGGTCAGTGGAGCCGTGGTTCAGTACGTCAGTGGGTCAGAAATGCCTTTTCCTGAACGCCGCGACCGGTTCCGCCAGGATGCATGCACCACGAAGTACGGCCTGGCGCACTCGTCGGCATCCGATTGACAAGCCACTAGCCCTGTGAGCGACCGGCCCGACGCCCCCGAGGCGGACGACTCCGCGAGCGCGACCGGCGGCACTGAGGCGGCTGCCGAGGCGGGCGCCGCGAAACCGGCCGGCAGCGCGGCGGCCTTCATCGCAGCGGGCATCCTGGCGAGCCGCGTCCTGGGCCTCGTGCGCGAGAAGGCGGTGACCTACTTCTTCGGCGTTGGGGCGCACCTCGACGTGTTCCAGCTCCTGATGCGGGGCGCGAATCTGCTCAACAACCTCCTCGGGGAGGGCACGCTCTCAGCCAGCTTCATCCCGATCTACAGCCGGATGCTCGAGGAGGGCCGCGCGCGCGACGCGGGCCGCTTCGCCGGCGCCGTGTTCGGGCTCTTGGTCGCCGTCTGCGCGGCGGTCACGCTCGCCGGCGTCCTGGGCGCGCGGTTCGTCGTCTCGTTCCTCGCGCCGGGTTGGCTGGACGACGACGCGGCGGTCGCGGCGGGCGACCTCCCCATCGACCGCTTCGCGATGGCGGTCGAGCTGTTCCGCTACGCGCTCCCGATGGCGGCCTTCCTGGCCTTGAGCGCGTGGGCGCTGGGCGTGCTCAACAGCCACCGGCGATTCTTCCTGCCCTACGTCGTCCCGACCGTCCTCAACATCTCGACCATCGTCGCCCTCGTCTGGGCCGCCTCGGTGCAGTTCGACGACCCGTTCGCGCTCGGCGCGCTCGACGTCGTACCGGTGCCTGCGCTGAACGCGCTTCTGACGGCGGCGGTGATTGGTGCGCTCGTGGGCGGGCTCTTGCAGTTCCTCGTCCAGCTCCCGCTCGTGCTGAAGCTGATGAAGGGCTTCCGCGTCTCGCTGTCGACCAAGGTGGAGGGCGTCTCCGAGGCGGGCACGGCGTTCGGGCCGGTCGTGGCCGGGCGCGGCGTGGCGCAGGTGTCGAGCTACGTCGACACGATCCTGGCCGGGCTGGCGGCGGCGGGGACGCTCGGCGCGCTGCGGCCGGCGCTCGTGCTCTACATGCTCCCGATCTCGCTGTTCGGGATGAGCGTGGCCGCGAGCGAGCTGCCCGAGCTGAGCCGGATCAGAAAAGAGCGGCTGGCCCAGTTTCTCGGCCGCGGCGAGCGCTCGACGCGCCAGATGCTCTACCTCGTCGTGCCGACCGTCGTGGGCTACCTCGGGTTCGGGTTGCTGATTGTGACGGCCCTCTTCCGCGGCGGCTCGTTCGCCGAGGAGGACGCCTGGCTGGTGACCCTCATCCTGGCCGGCTACACGCTCGGGCTGGGTGCCACCTCGGTGAGCCGGCTCCTCCAGAACAGCTTCTACGCCCTCGGCGACACCAAGACGCCGGCCACGATCGCCGTCCTCCGCGTGACCATCTCGGGCGTCGTCGGCGCGTCGCTGATGTTCGCGCTCGACCGCGTGACGGTCCCCGAGGCGGTGGGCGTGGTGGCCGAGGGCACCCCGCTAACGCTGGCGGCGGTCGGGCTGGCGCTCGGCGCCTCGGCGGGCGCGTGGGTCGAGCTGGCCGCGCTGCGGTACGCCCTCCGCAAGCAAGCCCAGGACTTCCGCCTGCCGGCCGCGCGCGTCGCGCGGATGCTGGGGCTGGCCGGGCTGGCGGCGATCCCCGCGTCGCTGGCCTACGCCTTCGTCCCGGCCGACGCGCTGCCGGAGGTGGTCGACGCGCTCGTGGTGCTCGGGCTCTACGGCGTCACGTACCTCGGGCTGGGCCACCTCCTCGGGTTCGAGGAGGGCGAGGCGTGGGTCGGGCGGTTCCTGCGGCGCCGAGGCGGCGCGTAGCTTGAACCATGCGATATACCGCTCTCTTTGCCGCGCTTCTTCTCGTCGCGGGGTGCCGAGACAACGTCACGGGTCCTGATCCCGAGCCGCTCGACCTTGCACCCCGACTGCAGGGGACGTGGACCGGCACCTTCGACGGCCGTCTCGGGACGCCCGGATTCTTCCCGTTTGCAAATGTGGAAGGGACGTTCCTGGTGACGTTCGACATTGACCGCCTTGGAGCAGACTTCGGGTACACAGGCCGGATTCAGCGCGGGGCTGACGGCGCGACAGATCTGTACGACTGCCAGCCGGAGCCCCTCGAGATCACGATCGACCGCCGGGTTTCGATGCCGTGTCGTCAAGGCACGCAGTTCGGCGAGACGCTTGTCCTGCGCGTCGAGGCCCAGGCCGACACGGCGTTTCAGACACTGACAGGAACGGTCGGAGATCGAGCGTATCCAATCGTCCTGACCAAATCGGAGTAGCTGGCCCCGAGGCGGTCTCTTCGGGTGTGACGTCACCTCGGCGCGGGTCGTCCGTACCCTTCGGCCCCCACGTCCCCCCGATCCCGTGGCCGGATACAAAGGGCACCTCGCCGGCGCCACCGTCTTCTTCGGCGTCTACCTCGCCGGGCTGGCCCTCGTCTACTCCGTCGACCAGGCGTACCGGCAGTTCACCGAGCTCGAGCTGGTGGCCTACCCGCTCGTCCTGTTCGCCATCGCCCTCATGTTCGGGCTCTGGCCCGACGTCGACACCAACTCGAAGGGCCAGAACCTCTTCTACTCCATCTTCCTCGTCGCCGACCTCATCCTGATCGGGACGCGGCAGTTCGAGGAGGCGGCCTACCTGGGCCTGTTCTGCATCCTCCCGGCGATCGGCAAGCACCGGGGGTGGACGCACACCTACTGGGCGATGCTGCTCCTGCCGGTGCCGTTCCTGCTCCTCCCCTACTGGCTCACGCCGGAGCGCCCGCTGGCCGGCCTCCCGTTCTACGGCGCGGCGGTCGTCGGCTACTTCAGCCACCTCGTGATGGACGGGCTCGTGGTGCGCCTGCCGGGGCGCCGCCGCGGGGCGGGGTGGTGAGGGTGCCCCCGCCTCGGGGATGGCGCTGGATCGAACCGTGAATGCCCGCGGGGTGCGATTCCGGTGCGTCAGTGAGCCCGTGGGCAGTGCGTCAGTGGACGGACGGTGCAACCGCGTCGGGGGACGGCGCGAGGCCGAACCGTGGGCGGCCGTCGGGAACGGTAGACGGGAGGTGCTACCGCCTCGGGGATGACGCTCGGCCGAATGGGAGCACGGGTCGTAGGGGCGTACCACGGCACGCCCCATACGCATCAGGTTAGCGCACATGCCTCCGGAGCCGTCAGCCGCTGCCACGTACTGGGGTGTCGTCTTCGGGTCTCCACCCCGCACCCCGCCCGCAGCACCCGCACGAGGACCGAGAGCGCCGCCACGAGCGC
>JBCCQJ010000019.1:0-28404 GCA_039024395.1 Bacteroidota bacterium
CGCCGGTCTCGCCCGCCGCCTCGCCCACCGAGGCGGGCACGAACGCCGTGCGCTGCGGCGCCCGCCCGATCCGCCGCGTGTAGAGCAGCGTCGGCCGGCGGTTGTTGAGCGCCCGCCTCGGGGCCGTCGAGAAGGCGTCGAGCCCTTCGAGGAAGAACGGGCGGCGCTCCTGGAAGAACAGCTCGAAGCCGCCCAGGTTGACCTGCGCCGGGTCGGCCTCGACCTGCCCAAAGTCGGGGTTGACGGTGGCGGCGAGCGTGAGCCCACTGGTCACGCCGAGCTTGAGGTCGAGCCCGAGGCGCGGCTCGAGGTCGGTCTCGGCGTAGAACGGGTCGGCGGCGTCGCCCGGCGCCCGCGTGACGGCCGAGGCCACGTACGGGACCGCCTCGAGGCGGCGCGGCGAGGGCAGGTCGCCGGGGATCGTGAGGCGCCCGAACTGGCTCACGTAGCCGGTGTCCTCGGGCCGCCTCGGGGTCCAGTACGACAGCTCGTTGGTGCGGAAGTGGATGCGGGCGAGCTGGAAGCCCCACGTGTGGGGGCCGGCGCCGCCTCGGTAGCGGAGCTGCGAGAGCGGGATCTCGAACTCGGCCGTCCAGCCCGCCGCGTCGCGCGTGGTCGCGACGTCCCACACGGCGTCCCACGAGCGGTCCGCCTCGATGTCGTCGTAGAACAGGATGTCCATCATCACACGTCCCGGCGAGACGCGGAAGAAGAAGGCCGTCCGGTCGTCGTCGTACGAGTCGATCACGATGGCGCAGTGGTCGCTGCTGACGCCCTCGTCGCGGCGCGCGAGGCGGGCGTCGATGGCGCTCGCCTGGCGGTCCTCCATCCGCATCCCGATGTAGAGCGCCGACGGCCCCACGAGCACGCGCCCGACGGTCGCCTCCGAGGCGGCCTCGCCCGGCGACGGGCGGAACTGGACGAAGTCGGTCGCCGCCTCGGCGGTCGCCCACGCGGGCTCGTCGAGGACGCCGTCGAGGCGGATCGCCCCGGCCTCGACGGGCGCCGCCGCCAGCGTGTAGGGATCGGGCTGGGCCGACACCGAGGCGGCGGTGAACGCGAGGAGAAGGAGGACAGAGCGCATGGAACCGAGAGACGGGCGAGCGGACGGCCTCACGGCGTGACGCCCCAGCCCCAGGCGATGGTGGTGATCCGCCAGCCCGCGGCGGTCTTGTGGAGCGTCATCAGCTTGTACTCGGCCTCGTCGCGCCGCTCGCTCTCGAGCCGCACGCGGGCCAGCGCCACGGTCTCGTAGATCTCGACGCTCAGTAGTTCCTCGACGTACGACGTGTCCGCGCCGCCCTCGACCAGCTCGAACCGGCTCTCGCGGTAGACGCCCTCGCGGTCGACGTAGCGGTAGGCGCCCCGCGGGTCCATCGACGCGCGGCGGTGGGCCTCGCTGCCGGTGTGATCGCCGATGTAGAACGCCTCGATGGTGGCGAGGATGGCCGCCCGGTCGGCGAAGTCGGCGTCGGCCGGCGTTGGCTGGGCAGCGACCCCCGTGGTCGCGAGAACCGCGAGGGAGAGCAGAACGGAGCGCATGAGGGCGGGGTGGATGAGCACAAGGGACACGGCTACGGTCGCTCGACGCGGAGCCCATCGAGATCGCGCGCGAACGTGACCGGCTCGGCCTGGAACGGTATGGAGGCGCCCGTGACGGACCCGTCGACGCCGAGGTCGAAGCGGACCGGGAAGTCCGGGGTGTTGACGTGGATCTCGTAGGTGCGACGGAGGCGAAACACGTTCGCCTGCTCGTGCTCGAGCGCGAACGAGAGCGTCGGGAAGTCGGCGTAGAGCGCACCGCCGCGGAGCGCGACGGTGAAGGTGCCGAAGCCCGGGTGCGCGTACGCGCCGGTGTAGCGTTCGAGCGGGTGCGTCGGTGGGCTCTCGGGGTTGAGGTCTCGGAACGACACCGAGGCGGAGTCCCGAACGATGGGCGCCACCTCGCCGACGTCGACGGGGAACGAGGCGGTCTCGCGCGGAGGCAGGCCCAGGACGTGGCGGTAGACGGTTTCAGCGACCCAGTTGGGGAGACCCGAGAGGTGCTGGTTCGTCAGCACGACCACGCCGAGGCCCTCGCTCGGCAGGAGGGCGACGCGCGCCGTGAAGCCGGACACCGACCCGCCGTGCGAGACCTGGAAGCGCCCCTCGAACGTGTCGAGGAACCACCCGTGGCCGTAGGCCAGCAGGTCCAGCTCGCCCGCCTCGGGGTCGTAGGTCGGCCGCCAAACCGAGTGGATGCTGAACGCCCGCGTGACGAGGTCCGCTGGGAGGATCTGGTCTCCGTCGTGCTGCCCGTGGGCCAGCAGCATCGCCACCCATCGTGCCAGGTCCAGCGCCGTGCTGTGGATGGCGCCACCCGGGCTCGACTCGTGGAGGTCCTCGTAGAGCAGCCGCTCGGGCGCACCGCCAACCATCCCGTATCCGACCGCCGCGTTCGCCGTCGCCGACAGCGCGTCGATGGACGTGCCGGACCGGCCCATGCCGAGCGGGGCGAACAGCCGATCCTGCACCTCGTCGCCCCACGACCGGCCCGAGATCTGCTCGATGACCGCCCCGAGGAGGGCGTACCCGCCGTTGCTGTACGCCAGCCGCTCGCGGACGGCGGTCGCGGGCTCCAGGTGCGCCAGCCGGCCGATGCGGAGCGTCTGCCGCGTCGTGTCCGGGAAGTGGACCATCGCGCCGTCGATGTTGCCGATGCCGCTCTCGTGCACCATCAGGTCCTCGATCGTCACCAGCTCGTCCATCGAGGCGGTTCGGAAGCGCAGCGCGGGGAGGTGCCGCGCCGGGCGGTCGGTGAGGGCGAGCCGTCCGTCGTGCGCGTAGAGGCCCACGAGCGACGCCGTGAACGCCTTCGTGACCGACCCCACGGGAAACGCGGTCTCGGTCGTGACCGGAAGGCGCCGCTCGAGGTCGCGATGCCCAAACCCGCGGGCGTAGGCCACCTCACCGTCCTGCACGACAGCGACGGCGACGCCCGGTGTCTGGTAGGCCACGCGGAGGGCCTCGATGCGGGCGTCCAGCTCCGAGGCGGCAGGCACTTGCGCAGCCGCAGCCCACGGGCCGAGGAGCGCGAGAAGGAGAAGCGTCCGAGGCATGGCTGGCGGAGGGCGACGTCAGCTGAGCGCGTTCCACATGTCGTTCGCCATCCGCCACACGCCGTCGGCGTCGCGCTGCCAGACGACGAGGTACTTGCCCCGAAACGCGCTGGGCTCGGCGCCCTCGCGCTGGCTCACCCCCTCGTAGTAGCCCCAGTCGTAGGCCAGGTCGCCGTCGACCCACAGCTCCTCGGGGAGCAGCCGATGCTCCAGGATGGTGACCCCGGGCCGGACCTGCCAGTACTCCCGCAGCGCCTCGCGGCCGCGGAGGAAGTCGCGGCCGCCCGGTGCTGCGATCCCGTCTTCGGCGTAGACGCTCAGGAGGCTCTCCGTGTCGCCGGCGACGTAGGCCGCCGAGAAGGCGCGCGCCTGCGACACGATGGCCGACACGTCGTCGATGTCTCCGGCCACGATGCGGATGCCGTCGTACGTCCAGCCCGTGCGCGTGCTGGCGCAGGCGGAAAGCGAGAGGGCGAGGAGAATCAGCAGGACACGCATGAAAGGCGGGGTCAGGCAAGAGAGCTAACGGCTCCGCGCGGGCTCACGGGTGAAGGCCTTGTGGGTGATCTTCCACTCGTCCCCGAGGCGGATCAGCGTCATGTAGTCGGTGATGAAGACCCGCGGGTAGTCCAGCTCGATCTTGGCGACCGCCACGTCACCCGTGATGTCGACCGAGACGACCCGACGCCGGCGGTCCGCCTCGTCGGAGGCCGGCGTGCCGCGGAAGAGACCGGCGAACTCCGGCGACGGACGCTGCGCCAGCTCGCCGTCGTCGATCCAGAACAGCCGGGCATCCGGGTGGAAGGCCTGGCGCATGAGGTCGCCGTTGCCCGTGGCGTGGCCCTCGAGGTAGAGGTTCAGCGGCGCCATCACGGCGTCCAGGTCGGACGTGCGCGAGGCGTACGAGAAGCCCGCGAGGACGAGGGCGAGAGCAACAAGAGGAAGAGCGAGGCGGGGGGTCATGGCCGGGAGGGCGAGGTGTGACGAGAGGATCCCTCCCCCCCTACGGCCCCGCCCGATGGGTGTCTAATGGGAAGGTCCAGATTCCGAATGAGCCTCGAATGGTGCACCCAGAGGCCGTTTTACCCCATGCGAAAAGATTCGCAGGCACTGTGACACCTGTACCTTGTCCGTCCGTAGCCTCGACACGCTGCCCGTCCCCGATGGAGGTCTCCCCCACCCTGCCCGACGATCCCTTCTGGGTGGGAGAGCACCTCGTCGAGCCGGCCCTGAACCGGGTGACGGAAGGCACCGCCTCGGTGTCGGTGGAGCCGCGCGTGATGGCGGTGCTGGCCTACCTCGCGCAGCGCCCTCGGCAGGTGGTGACGCGCGACGAGCTGCTGGAGACCGTCTGGGCCGACGTCGTCGTCAACGAGGACGCCCTCACGCGAGCCGTCTCGGAGCTGCGCAAGCTGTTCGCCGACGACCCCCGGGCGCCCGCCGTGGTCGAGACCATCCGCGGACGCGGCTACCGGCTCATCGCGCCCGTCCGACCGGCCCCCCTCGGGGACGGCCTCGGCGGCAACCGCATGGCGAATGGCGACGGGCTCGCCCTGGGCGACGGCCTCGCGGGAGGAAACGGCGCCTCGACGGCCCTGCCCGTCCCCGAGGCGGTCGCCTCGGCGTCCTCCCCACGGCGCCTCGCGCGGGCCGGATGGATCGCCGCCGCCGTCGTGCTCGCCGTCCCCGTCGTGTGGATGCTGCTCCGCCCCGAGGCGGCCCCGCCGACGGGCTTCGCGCAGCCGGAGCCGTTCACCAGCTACCCTGGCCTCGAGGTGGAGCCGGCTCTCTCGCCCGAGGGCGCCCGCGTGGCCTTTGTGTGGGACGGCGCCGACGGCGAGGGCTTCGACATCTACGTCAAGCAACCCAGCCGCGAGGACGCCCTGCGCCTCACCGACCATCCCGCCTCGGAGAGGTCGCCCACCTGGTCGCCCGACGGCTCCGAGGTGGCCTTCCTCCGCTACGGCGAGGAGCCGGGCATCTTCACGGTCCCCTCCCTTGGAGGCACCGCGCGGCGGGTCCTCGACCTTCCAGCGCCCGCCTTCGCCTCGGGGCTGGACTGGTCGCCCGACGGCGCCACGCTGGTGTTCGCCCTCGACCCCGGCGACGGCACCCGGCACATCCGCACGCTCGACCTCGCGAGCGGGAACGTCCGCGCGATGACGACTCCTCAGGGCAAGTTTGAACAACACCAGTCGCCCCGCGTCTCGCCCGACGGCCGGCGGCTCGCCTTCGTCCACTCGGGCTACGCCGGCGGGCGCGATGTGGTGGTTCTCGATCTCGACACGGGCGAGGAGCGGCGGGTGGCCGAGAACCAGGGCGGGGTGCGAGGGCTGGACTGGCTCGACGACGGGGCGCTGGTCGTGGCCTCCTTCCGCTCGGGCACGTACGGCCTGTGGCGCGTCGACCTCGCCGGCGGCGAGCCGACGTGGATCCCCGCCTCGGGCGACTGGTCGTACGCGCCCTCGGTGGCCGCGCAGACCGGCGCGCTGGTGTACCAGGACGTGACGTTCGAGAAAGACGTCTGGCGAATCCGCCTCGACGGCCCGGGCGGGGCGGTCCTGGGCACCGAGCCCGTCGTGGTGTCGACCCACTACGACTGCGAGGCGCGGCTCTCTCCGGACGGAGACCGTCTCGCGTTCGTCTCGTCCCGTTCGGGAGACTTCCAGGTGTGGGTGAGCGACGCCGAGGGCGAGAGCCCCGTGGCCGTCACGTCGTTCGACGGCGCTGCGGTGGGCAACCCGTTCTGGGGGCCGCGCGGCGAGCGGGTCGCGTTCAGCGCCACGCCCGACGGCTCCGCCTCGGTGTACGTGGTCGACGCCGCCGGTGGGAGCCCGCAGCGTATGACGCCCGAGGGCTGGAACGCCCTCCTGACGGGCTGGACGAGCGACGGCGAGGGCATCCTCTTCACCTCCGACCAGAGCGGCTCGTGGCAGCTCTGGCGGGCCTCGCTCGATGGCGGCCCGCCCACCCAGGTGACGACGGGCGGCGCCCTCTACGCCGCCGAGTCGTCGGACGGACGGTCGCTCTACGTCGTCCGCCCGGACGTGCCCGGCCTGTGGCGGCTGGCGCTGGTCGGCGGGGTCGCCACCGGCGAGCCGGAGTTCGTCGTCGAGAACCTGTCCGTGCGGGGTGCGCGGGACTGGGTGCTGCTCGATGCGGGCGTCTACTACCTCCAGCGCGAGGCGGACGTCACGAGCGTGGCGTTCCACGACTTCGCAACTGGCCAGTCGCGCACGGTCTCCGAGGTGGTCCGCATCGCCAACCCGAGCCTGGCCGCCTCGGCGGACGGCGCGACGATCCTCTACGGGCGCGTCGAGGGCAGCCAGAGCGACGTCTACGTGCTCCGCCCCGACGCCTGAGACCGCCTCGGGGCCCGACGCCACCTCGGGGCCGAACGCGCGCACCGAGGCGGACGCCCCGAGGCGGTGCTACGCCAGCACGATCTGCTTGCGGAGGCGCGCGACCGGGATGTTCATCTGCTCGCGGTACTTGGTCACCGTGCGGCGCGCGATCGGGAAGCCCTCGTCGGCGAGCAGGTCGGCCAGCTTCTGGTCCGAGAGCGGCTTGCCCTTGTCCTCCTCGCCGATGATGCGCTCGAGGAGGGCCTTGACCTCCTTGTTCGAGACCTCCTCGCCGTCGTCCGACGTGATGCCCTCCGAGAAGAAGTGCTTGAGCTCGTAGACGCCGTACTCGGTCTGGACGTACTTGCCGTTGACGACGCGCGAGACCGTCGAGATGTCCATCCGGATGATCTCGGCGATGTCCTTGAGGATCATCGGCTTCAGGTGGCCCTCGCCGTGCTCGAAGAACTCGTGCTGGATCTGCACGATGGCCTCCATCACCCGGAGCATGGTCTGGCGGCGCTGCTGGATCGAGTTGATGAACCAGCGCGCGCTCTCCATGCGCGACTTCAGGAAGTCCTTGGTCTGGCGCGCGTCGGTGTCCTTCTTGGTGCGCTTGGCCGAGAGCTCGTTCCACATGTTCCGGTAGTGCCGGTTGACGCGCAGCTCGGGCGCGTTGCGGCCGTTGAGGAGGATGCGGAAGTCGTCGCCGTCGCGCTCGACGGTGAAGTCGGGCGTGATGTAGTTGGTCTGGGTGGCGAAGTCGCCCTCGCCGGGCTTCGGGTCGAGGCTCTGGACGAGGTCGAAGGCCTCCTTGAGGTCGTACTCGTCCATGCTCGTCTTGCGCATGATGGCGTCGAAGTGCTTCATCGTGAACGCCTTCCACGCGTCGCGCACCATGTCGATGGCGTTCTCGCGGCCGTCGACCTCGTCGGACATGGCCTCGAGCTGGACGAGGAGGCACTCGCGGAGGTCGCGCGCCGCGATCCCGACCGGGTCGAGGCGCTGGATGCGTGCGAGCACGCGCTCGACGTCCGCCTCGGTGATCATCAGCCCGTAGTTGAACATGACGTCGTCGAGGACCGACTCGATGGGCCGCCGGAGGTAGCCGTCCTCGTCGATCGACCCGATGATCTGGTCGGCGATGAGCGCCTCGGTGTCGTCGAAGTCGAGCAGGCCCACCTGGTCGCGGAGGCTCTCGGCGAGCGACGACATCGCGGGCATGGGCGTCTCGCGCTCGTCCTCCTCGGCCGAGTGGTCGACCTGGGCCTTGTAGCCGTAGAGGTCGTCGGGCGCGTTCAAGAACTCGTCCCAGTCGAACTCGTCGTCGGACGACGTCTCGGTCTGCTCCGACGGCAGCTCGGCCTCGTCGAGCGGCTCGTCGCCGGTGTCGTCGAGCTGCAGCTCGTCCTCCTCCTCGCCCTCCTCGAGGAGGGGGTTCGACTCCAGCTCGGCCTTGATCCGCTGCTCGAGGGCGAGCGTCGGCAACTGCAGCAGCTTGATGTACTGGATCTGCTGCGGCGAGAGCTTCTGCTGGAGGCTTTGCTTTTGCTGGAGGTTGAGCATGGCGGTGTGAGCGACGGAGCCGGTATCGGACCGGCCCCGAGGCGGGTTAAGGTGTGGCCGGCGCCTCGGGGTCGCCCTGGGGTCCGACGCCGACGTCGCGGCGGCGCTGCGCGAGCGCCTCGCGGAAGCGCCCGAACCAGTCGGCCCCGTAGCGGCGCGTGAGCGGGCGCTCCAGGAACGCGGCGAGCTGCACGCCGGTCCGCCGGCCGTGCGGGAGGGCCGGCCGGCAGAGGTCGATCCGCTCGTAGTTGAGCACCTCGACCGCCTCGGGGCCGTCGCCGTAGGCCTCGACGCGGATCGGGTAGAGGTGACACGAGAGCGGCTTCTCGAATCCGATCTTGCCCTCCCAGAAGGCCCGCTGCAGGGCGCACGTGGCGATCTCGCGGCCCGCGCCGGCGCGGTCGTAGGTCACGAAGACGCACTCGCGGCCGCGGACGGTCGTCGTGTGGTAGCCGCCCGCCTCGGTGCCCTCCCACGTGCCGCGGCGGTCGATCTCCGCGAGGGCCTCGGGGCGGAGGCGGTCGCGGACGACCGGCAGCGCCGCCTCGAGGGCCGCCCGTTCGTCTGCCTCGACCGGCGCGCCCCGGTCGCCGTGGACACAGCACGCCCCGAGGCAGCTCCCGAGGTGGCACGCGAAGGGCGCGTCGAGGAGCGCGTCGGAGACGAGGACGTGGTCGACCGCAAACATGGTTCCAAGTGGGAAGCCCAACGTAGGGCCCGGGGGCCCCGCCGTCAACGCCGACCGGCCCGAAATCCGCGCGCAGGCCCAAAACGAGGCCCTGGGGGCCCTCGGCCCCGGCCCCCGCGGGATCGGCCTCGAAAGCCCCGAGGCGGTGCCCGAACGCAGAGACGCCCCCGAGAGCCCACCACAGGTCTCGAGGGCGTTCCGGTGCCACGGCCCGCCGGGGCGGGCGCGGGCGGAGGTCTCCATGCAGAGGGGCTACATGTAGTCGGACAGCTCGAGCATCTCGCCGTCCATGTCGTCGGAGACCTCGAACAGGAGGTCGCCGCTGGAGCTGTCGAGCCGGAACTCCTGGCCGACCTCGGCCTGGTAGCGGTTCGACGACTGGTTGCCGATGGTGCTGGTGCCACGGCCGGTGTGGATGCGGACCGACGAGCCGGTGTCGTTCTTGATGCGGAACTCGACGCGCTGCGCCGGGGCCTCGGTGACGACGGCGTCGGCCGTCGGGACGGCGGCAGGGGCGGGCACGGCGACGAGGGCCGCGAACAGGATGGACGTGAGCATGAGATTCGGGGTGTGGATCGATAACGAGCCGTCCTACCGGACGACGGTGAGGGTCTGCGTGGCGGCGAACCGTTCTCCAGCCACGCGAACGAGGTAGAGGCCCGGGGCCAGACGGCCCGCCTCGACGGCGAGCGCGAGCGTCCCCGAGGCGGGGCCGTCGTGGACCGTGGCGACCGTCCGGCCGAGCACGTCGTGGAGGGTGGCGCGGACGCGCTGCGGGGCGTCGAGCACGAGCGCGAGCGTGGCGGCCCCCGAGGCGGGGTTGGGGGTGGGCGCCGAGAGCCGGAGGTCCGCCTCGGGGCGGGCGTCGGTGGACACGGCCAGGTCGTCGAAGACGAACGCTGCGCGGTCCTGCGGCGCGAGGCCGACCGGCGCGCGGGCGGCGGTCGCCACGGCGCTTCCGAAGCGGCCGGGTGTGCCGGTGGGCTGCGTCCGCCGGTCGGTCTCGCTCCAGGTCACGGCCCCGTTGTCGGGGTTCACCGCGCCGTCGAAGACGTAGACCGCGCCGTCGCCCTCAGCCACCGCGCCGGCGACGACGCGGAGCCCCTCGATGGCCACGCTCTCCCCGAGGCGGCCGTTGCTGGTGCCCCCGCTGCCGTAGAGCGCGGCGGTGCGCGCCCAGGCCCCCACCTCGTTGCGCGCGAACGTCACGACGCTGCCTGTGAAGGTGTTGAGGTCGTTGTCGAAGTCGACCGGGGCGCCGACGGCGATGCGAGAGCCGTCGATGGCGACGGCGGACCCAAACTGGGAGGCCAGGCCACGCGTGCGCGGGACCGAGACCGGGGTGCTGACGCCGCCGCGGGAGAACGTGGCCGTCAGCCCCCACGTGTCGGCGCCGTCGTCGTAGTCGTACACGTAGGCCTGGCCGTCTCCTGCGAACGGGGCGCCGACGACGAGCGTCGAGTCGTCCATGGCGAGCGTCGTGCCGAAGTTGGAGTTCGTGACCGGCGCGTCGAGGGTGGCCGCGCGCGTCCACGTGGACGCGTCGATCTGCTCGAACACGTAGACGGCGTCTCCTCGCGTGCCGTCTCGGACGGCCAGGAATCCGCCGCCGCCGTAGGCGATCTCGGTCCCGAACAGCCGCTGGATGTCGTCCGGCCCGATGGTGGCCTGCTGGAGCCACGCCTGGACGCCGGTGTTGAAGCGGAAGTGGAGGATCTCTCCGGTCGGGATGAGCACGCCCTGCGGATTGGGAATCCGAACGCCGGGGGCGCTGACGAAGAGGTCGTCCCCGACGAGATGAACGCCGCTTCCGAAGGCGTCGCCGGCCGCCCCCTGGGACCGGACGACGCGGACGCCGATGCGCCACGGCTGGGCCGGGTCGCCGGTGCGCTCGGCGATGTAGACCGCTCCTCGGCCGCCGTCCACCTCGGGGACGCCGATCACGAGGCGGTCGCCGTCGGCGTCGAGGGTGAACCGGGTCTCGGAGCCTGCGAGGCCGCCGGGCGCGACCCGGGTCTGGGCGTGAACGAGGGGGGCCGCGAGCAGGGCGGCGAGGAGAAGCAAACGAGGCATGGGCGATGGCGGAATGGACAGCCTCAGATTCGTCCGGTCGCACGCGGTCTCTATGGGCCCGCGGGTCCATTCTGCCCCGAGGCGGGCGTGCTAGGTTGCCCGAATGCGCCAGGCCGTTCTCCTCTTCCTCCTCGCCGCCTCGGGGCTCACGGCGCGGGTCGCCTGGGGGCAGACCTTCGAGCGGTTCGGCGTGCGCGAAGGGCTGCCGTCGGAGCTGATCGGCGACGTCGAGGTGGGACCGGACGGGCTGCTCTGGATCGGCACCGACGACGGCCTCGCGCGCTACGACGGTCACAGCATCCGCGTCTGGCAGCACCGCGCCGACGACCCGACGACTCTCCCGTCGAGCCGCGTCGCCGCAGTGCTGCCGGTCGAGGGCGCCGTGTGGGTCGGCACGACGGAAGGGCTCGCCCGGCTGGACCTCACGACCGGCGAATCGGAGCCCGTCCAGGGCCTTCCCCCCTCGGGCATCCAGGACATCGTCGAGGACGCGGAGGGTCGGCTCTGGGTGGGCTACACCAATCGCGGGCTGTGGCGGTTCTCGCCCCGCACCGGCGAGGCGCAGGCGGTCCCGTTCGGGATGTCGCCGCGCTACCGCGTGATCGTCATCGCCACAGACGGGGACGACGTGTGGGCGGAGGTGCTTCCCCAAGGTGCCCCCCCGGTGGTGTGCCGCCTCGACACGGAGCGCGCGGTGTGCCTCGACGCCCGACCGGCCGAGCCGTGGCGGCTGTTCGAAGACGGCGGGCAGGCCGTCCTCGCCCATCGCGACGCCCTCGACCCCGAGGCGCCGAGCTGGGTCGACTGGATCGAGACCGGCGAGCGCTGGCCGATGGCGCCCACGGGCGCCTTCCGGTCGGTCGTGCGCGTCGGACCCGACGAGGCCTGGTTCCGGGCCACGGCGATGCTCACCGTCCTCCGCTCCGACGGCTCCGAGCGTGTGCTGCCTGCGGCGCCGCAGCGCCGCGGGGGCCTGGGCGGCTATGACATCCGCGCGTTCGCCCGCGACCGGCAGGGGAACGCGTGGGTCGGCACCGAGGCGGGGCTCTACCTCGCGCGCCGCTCGGCGCGCGCGTTCGAGGCCGTCCAGCGCGACCCGGCGGACCCGACGTCGCTGGGCGACGAGCGGGTCAACGGCATGGCCCAGGACGCCGAGGGGCGCCTGTGGATCGCCACCAACGGCGGGCTCTTCCGCCTCGACCTCGCCTCGGGGCAGGTCGAGGCGCTGCCGGCTGTGCGACCCGGCGGCGGGGAGCCCGCGACGGCGCGCGCCTTCTGGCAGGTCCTCCCCCGAGGCGGCGACCGGGCGCTGGTCAGCCTCAAGCGGGGGAGCGTCGGCCTGTGGGACGGCCGGCGGCTGCAGCCGGTCGACGGCGCACGGTTCAGCGCCGTGCGCGATCTCGCCGAGACCCCGGACGGCGACGTCTGGGCGGCCTGGGGGGGAGGCCTGTGGCGGCTTCGAGACGACGGGCCGCCGGTGCAAGAGGCGCTCCCAGCCTCGGCAGGCCGTCCCATCAACGTGGTCGAGACGGACGGCGCCGGGCGGACGTGGATCGGAACGGACGAGGGCGTGTCGAGGCGCGAGGGCGGCGTCTGGCGCCCGGTCGCCGAGGGCTCGCTGTGCGCCCCCATCGTGTGGTCGATGACCGAGACCCCGGCCGACCCCGGGGCGATGTGGGTCGCGACCGTCGGCGGCGGCCTCGCCCGCATCGACGCTGACGACCGCGTCACGTGCGTGACCGACCGCGACGGGCTGCCCACCAACTCGGTCTACGGCGTCCTCGCCGACGGCGACGGGCGGCTCTGGGCGAGCACCACCTCGGGGCTGGCGCGCGTCGACCCGCTCACGCGCGAGGTCGTCACGTTCTCGTCGGCCGACGGGCTGGCCGGCGACGCCTTCAACCTGATGGCCCAACTCCGGCTGCGCGACGGGCGCCTCGCCTTCGGCGGGCCGGACGGGCTGACGATCGTCGACCCCGAGGCGGTCGAGGCGCGGGCGCCGCCGGCGGTGGTCATCACGGGCGTCGAGCGGCAGGGGCGGCTCCTGCGCGGCCTCCCCGAGGCGCTCGAGCTGGCCCACGACGCGGGCGCCTTCGGCGTGCGGTTCGCGGCCGTCGACTTCCGCGCGCCGCAGCGCAACCGCTACCAGTACCGCCTCGTCGGGCTCGACGACGACTGGCAGACGACCGACGGCTCGGCGCCGCGCGCGGCCTACGTGGGCGTGCCGCCCGGCCGCTACCGGTTCGAGGTGCGCGGCGCGGCGGGCGACACGCCGTTCTCCGAGGCGGCTGCGCTCGACGTGGTCGTGGTACCGGCCGTGTGGCAGCGGCTGTGGTTCCGCCTCGGGGCCGGGGTGCTGCTCCTGGGGGCGGTGGCGGCGGGCGGGCTCACGGTGTGGGTGCGCCGCCGCGAGGCCGCCGCCCGCGAGCGCGCCGAGGCGGTCGAGATCCGGCGGCGCCTGGCCGAGGCCCGCGAGCGCGAGCGCGTCCGCCTCGCGCGCGACCTCCACGACGGACCCGTGCAGACGCTCTACCGCGTCGGCCACGACCTCGACCGCCTCGGGGAGGGCGACGGCGGCGTGGGGCCGGTGCGGGCGCGCGTGGGCGACGTGGCCGGCGAGCTGCGGCAGATCCTCAACGACCTCCGCCCGACGCTCGTCGACCACCTCGGGCTGGGCGCCGCGCTGCGGTCGGCCGGGCGACGCACCGAGGAGCGCTTCCCCGACTTGACGGTCGCCGTCGAGGACCGCGCGCAGGGCCAGGCCTCCGAGGCGGGCCGGCTGGCGCTGTTCCGGATCGCGCAGGAGGCGCTCCAGAACGCCGGCCGCCACGCCGGCCCCGCACGCGTCACGCTCACGCTCGAAGACATGGCGGAAGGCGTGCTCCTCACCGTCCGCGACGACGGCCGCGGGTTCGCCCTGCCCGACCGGATGGTGTCGCTCGCGCGGACCGAGCACTTCGGCCTCGTCGGGGCGCAGGAGCGCGCCGAGGCGGCCGGCGGCACCATCGAGGTCCGCGCGAAGCCCGGCGCCGGCACCGCGATCCTGGCGTGGGTGCCCGGCCCCGAGGCGGCCGAGCGACCCGGCCGCGAAGCGCGCAAACTGGACCCGTAGGCCCATCGGCGCCGCCTCGGGGCGGCCTAGCTTCGAGGCATGGACGCCCCGATCCGCGTCGCCCTCGCCGACGACCACCCCGTGTTCCTGGCCGGCCTCTCGGCCTACCTGGCCGATCAGCCCGACGTGGCGCTCGTGGGCACGGCGGCCGACGGGCGCGCGGCCCTCGACCTCGCGCGCCGCGAGCGGCCCGACGTGCTCGTGCTCGACCTCGAGATGCCCGAGCTGACCGGCATGGCCGTCGCCGAGGCGCTGGCCACGGAGCCCGTCGAGGTGCTGATTTTGAGCGCCTACCAGGACCAGGACTACATCTTCGGCGCCCTCGAGCGCGGCGCGGCGGGCTACCTCACCAAGCAGGAGCCGCTGGGCACCATCCTCGACGCCGTGCGCGGCGTGGCCGGCGGCGAGACCGGCTGGCTGTCGTCGCGCATCGCCGACCTCGTCCGCCGCGGCCGGTGGCGCCGCCGCAGCGAGCCGCACCGGCTCGACCCGCTCAGCCCGCGCGAGCGCGAGGTGGCCGTCGAGATCGCACGCGGGCTCTCGAACCCCGAGATCGCCGACCGCCTGTTCATCAGCCTCAGCACGGTCAAGAAGCACGTCAACGCCGTGTTCGAGAAGCTCGACCTGCCCACGCGCCCGCGCGTCGTGGCCTGGATGTGGGAGCACGGGCTGGTGGAGCCCTCGGCCCCCGAGGCGGACGCCTGACCCACCTCGGGGCCGAAGACATCCGTAGGCCCCGAGGCGGTGGTCAGCGGCCAGGCGGCAGGGTCCGGTCCCAGTTGCGGACCCCGTAAGCATCGAGAATCTCGACGACGCGGTCGACCGGGATCGCCTCGATGGTACCCCGGTGGCCTGTCACCGAGGTGGCGCGCAGCATCGAGTTGTAGACCGCCTCCTCGGTGGCCTCGGCGACGGCCTGGAAGAGCGGCGAGAGGGCGCCGTTGGGGAGCGCCTCCGCCTCGGGGCCGTTCGAGAAGGCGATCACGTAGTCGCCCGAGCCGTTGGTGAAGCTGGCGCCCGTGCGCGCGAGGCCCACGAGGGCGCGGTCGGCCAGCCGGCGCAGGCGCCGTGCGTCGAGGGGCGCGTCGGTCGCGACGACGATCATGACGCTGCCGTCGGCGCTCTCGCCGAGAGCACGCTGGAACGCGAACCGCCCCAGCTCGCGGCCAACCGGCGCCCCGTTCATCGTGAGCACGCCGCCGAAGTTGGTCTGCACCAGCACGCCCACCGTGTGGCCGCCGAGCGCCTCGGGGAGCGCCCGCGAGGCCGTCCCGATGCCGCCCTTCCACCCGAACGCGACCGTCCCCGTGCCGGCGCCGACCGATCCCTCGGCGACGGCGCCCCCCGAGGCGGAGGCCAGCGCCGCCTCGACGTGCTCGGGCCGAACCGGCCGGCTGCGGATGTCGTTCAGGAAGCCGTCGTTCGTCTCGCCCACGACCGGGTTGATCGAGCGGACGCCCTCCATGCCGGGCTGACGGAGCAGGTGGTCGACGAGGGCGTCGGCGGCGGTCCACACGCAGAGCGTGCACGTGAGGAGGATCGGCGTCTCGATCTCGCCCAGCTCCTCGACCTGGGTCACGCCGAGCAGCTTGCCGAACCCGTTGCCCACGACGACGGCCGCCGGCACGCGTCGCTCGTACACGTTCTCGCCGTGCGGGAGGATGGCCGTCACGCCAGTCCGCACCGCATCGCCCTCGACGACGGTCGCGTGCCCGACGCGCACGCCCGCCACGTCGGTGATGGCGTTGAGCGAGCCGGGCGGGAGGATGCCCACCACGAGGCCCACGTCGCGCGCGCGGGGCCGCTCGGGCGCCTGCGCCTCCACGGAGGCGGCGCCGAGGAGAACAAGGACAGCGAGCGAGCGGGAGAGACGAGGCATCGAGGCGGAGGGGAACGCCCGAAGATGGCGCACCGGCCGTCGCCGTGCTCGCCCCGAGGCGGCGGCCCTGCGACACACCCTGTCACAGGGGCCCCGTACCTTGCCGGCCAACCGACTCGGTACACATGGACTCCGCCCCGCGCGACGCCTCCGCCCCGACGGTCGCTGCCGACGCCGACCTCGAGAAGGCCCTCCGCCCCCGCGCCCTCGACGACTTCATCGGGCAGCAGAAGATCAAGGACAACCTGCGGGTGTTCATCACGGCCGCCTTGCAGCGCGGCGAGGCGCTCGACCACGTGATCCTCTCCGGTCCCCCGGGGCTCGGCAAGTGCATCACGCCCGACAGCCTCGTGCTCACGCGCGGCGGCTGGCGACCGTTCTCGGAGCTAATTCCCGATGGGATGGCGCCCGGTGAGAGCCGCCCGGTGTCGGTCGAGGTGCAAGGCGCCCTCGGCCTGGAGCCGGCCTCCCACGTCTACCGGAGCGGGCGCGTGTCCACCGTCCGGATCCGCACGCGAGCGGGGTTCGAGATCGAAGGCACGCCGCACCACCCGGTCCTCGTCGCGTCCGCCTCGGGGCCGACGTGGAAGCGGCTGGGCGATCTCACGGCCGATGACGCCGTCGCCGTCTCGCGCGGCGCACGCGTCCCCGGCCGCGCGGCGTCTGCACCGTTCGTCCCGGCCGGCAACCGGGCACAGCGGCGCCTCTCCGAGGCCCGCGTCAGCCAGGCGCATGCGGCTCTCTCGCGGTCGCTCAGGCGCCCTCCGGCCGCCGTCGAGCTGCGGCGGGCGTACGCCGAGGCCACGGGCGGCACCGAGTCCCCGACGCCCCAACTCACCGCGCAGCGACTCGGGCTCGCCCTCCGTGACGGCCGCCGGATCACGACGCGACACGACCTCCCCGCCCTGGACCTCAGAGACGACACCCGAACCGTAGCGCTCGACGCCGACCTCGCCTACCTCCTCGGGGCGCTCGTCGGCGACGGTCACGCCGAGGCGGCAGGTGGCTTCGTCCTCACGTGCGCAGAGCCCGAGATGCAGCGCGAGGTCGAGGCCATCGTCGAGGCCGCCTTCGACCGGTCCGCCCGGTTCCGCGCCTACGGGGACCGCTCCCCCCGGCTCAGGCTTGGCGCCGATGTCGGCCGGACCCTCACGTCACTCGGCCTGACGCGTGCAGGCGCTGCGGAGACGTCGGTCCCCCGTGCCGTCCTTGCGGGCGCCCCCGAGGTGGTCTCAGGCTTCCTCCAAGGGCTGTTCGACGCCGACGGTCACGCCCGCCGCGACGGCGTTGAGTTGGGCACGCGCTCGGAGGCGCTGGCGCGGCAGGTGCAGCTCCTCCTGGCGGGCCTCGGCGTGATCGCCTACCGGAAATGCGCGGACAAGGTGGGCGCCCCGTTCTGGACCTTGTTCATCGGCGGGGACGACGCGCGCCGATTCTACGGCGAGGTCGGGTTCCGGCTCTCACGCAAGCAGGCCCGCGCTGCCGACATGCCCGACGCACGCGGCTGGAGCCGGAGCGACCTCGTGCCCGGGGCCGCTCCGCTTCTCCGCACGATGCTCAAGGCGACCAAGCCGCACGCTCGCGCCGTGCACAAAGCGTTTGGGCATGTGGTTCGGGGCGATCGTGAGGTCTCGCGGCGACAGGCGACGCGGCTTCTCGCGCGTCTCCCCGAGGCGGCCCAGGACCTCCCCGAGGCGACCGACCTCGCAGCACTCCTCGACCCTCGCGTGGCCTGGGACACGGTTGCCGACCGGACGACGGGCGAGGCGGAGACGTACGACTTCGTCGTGCCGGGCACGCACACGTTCGTCGCCAACGGCATTGTCAACCACAATACGACGCTGGCCCACATCATCGCTGAGGAGATGGGCGCCGAGGTGAAGACCACCTCGGGGCCGGCGCTCGACAAGCCGGCCAACATCGCCGGGCTGCTGACGAACCTCAACGAGGGCGACGTGCTGTTCATCGACGAGATCCACCGGCTGAGCCCGGTCGTCGAGGAGTACCTGTACTCGGCGATGGAGGACTACGCGATCGACATCCTGATCGACTCCGGCCCGAGCGCGCGCTCGGTGCGGATCGCTCTCCCGCCGTTCACGCTCATCGGCGCCACGACGCGCAAGGGCCTGCTGACCGCGCCGCTGCGCGCCCGCTTCGGGGTCGACTTCCGCTACGACTACTACGACGTCGAGCTGCTGCGGAAGATCGTCCTGCGGTCCGCCTCGTTGATGGGCGTCGAGATCGACGAGGCGGGCGCCCACGAGATCGCGCGCCGCAGTCGCGGCACGCCGCGCATCGCCAACAAGCTGCTCCGACGGACGCGCGACTTCGCCGAGGTGCCCACCGACGCCGGGCCGGGCGACGGCGTCGTGAGCCGCGCCGTGGCCGACCACGCCCTCAACGCGCTCGACGTCGACGAGGCGGGCCTCGACGAGATGGACGCCCGCATCCTGACGGCGCTCATGGAGAAGTTCGACGGCGGGCCGGTCGGCATTTCGACCATCGCGGTCGCCGTGGGCGAGGACGCCGGGACGGTCGAGGAGGTCTACGAGCCGTACCTGATCCAGGAGGGCTTCATGGCGCGCACGCCGCGGGGCCGCGTCGCCACGCGGCGGGCCTACGACCACTTCGACATCGCGCCGCCGCTCAAGCAGTCCGACATCTTCGACGAGCTGCTGGGGTAGGATGTCCGACATGGGGACTCCGGCCCCGAGGCGGGGCCTGACGAGGCGGCCTCGAGGCGGCGCTTGTGACCGTTACGCAGTCCGCCTCAGAGGCCGCCGAGGCCGCATTTGCCGACGCCCTCCCCGAGGCGGCGGCCTTCCCGGACATGCGGTGACGGTTGGGACGGTCATGTACTGCATACTTCGGCACGACTCCTCCTCGCCGACGCCATGCTGACTCCGTCGACCGTTCGGTTCCATCTCGCTGCCCTCGCTCTGTTCGTCCTCGCTGCGGCTCCCCTCGCTGCGCAGGACCTCCCCCAGACGATCTCGTACCAGGGCGTCCTCACTAACCCCAGCGGCCAGCCCGTTCCCGACGGGACGTACGCGCTCACGCTTCGCCTCTTCTCACAGGCCACCGGCGGGTCTGCCAACTACGCCGAGACGCACACTGTGACGACGATCGATGGGGCGTTCTCGCTGCTCATCGGCGACGGCACGTTCCTCATCCAGGGGTTCGGAAACGAACGGTTCCGCGAGCCCCAGTGGGTCGAGATCGAGGTCGGCGGCACCGTCCTGTCGCCGCGGACGCCCTTCCAGGCCGTCCCCTACGCGCGCACGCTCGTGCCTCGCGCCATCCTCGAAGGACGGGCGTCCGATGCCATCGTGACGGTCGAGAACGACGGCACCGGCCTGGGCGACGGAATCCGAGGAACGGGTCCAGCGGTCGGCCTTCGCGGGACGGCGACCGGGACGAATGGCTTCGGCGTGGTCGGCACCGGGGTGGGCGGAGCGGGCATCCTCGGCAGCGGGATCGTGGGCGTCCAGGGGGTCGGGCTGGGGACCTCGGGGGTCGGGGTGGAGGCCTCCGTCACGACCGGGAGTGGGTCGACCGTCGGCGTGTCGGGCACCGTCTCGTCGCCCGACGGGCTGGCCGGCGTCTTCACGGGAGGCCGCGGGCTGCACGTCGAGACCCTCGACCTCGCCCTGCCCGCCTCGGCGCAGGCCAACGAGGACCTCGCCGTCGAGTCTGACGATGCCATCGTGGGTCTCTACAGCAACGCCAACGGCAGTTGGGGCTCGGCGCTTGCCCTCGGCGAGATCAACGCGGGGGCGCTCACCAACAAGTGGACCGTCGCCCGGGGGACCGGGGCCTCGGCACCGCTGCGGTTCACGTTCGGGACGAGCGCCGACTACGCGGCGAACAACACGCTCATGCGGATCGACACCGACGGCACGGTCCGCGCCGACGGCAGCTTCGTCGGCGGCGGGGCCGACTTCGCCGAGTTCTTCCCACTCGCCACCTCGGGGACCGGATCCGCCTCGGTGCAGCCCGGCGACCTGGTCGGGCTCCGAGGCGGGCGCGTGTCGCTCGACACCGAGGCGGCCGAGCAGGTCATGATCGCCTCCAGCGACCCTGCGTTCGTGGGCAACCCGGACGCCGAGGCGGGCGGCGCGCTCATGGCGCTGGTGGGCCAGGCGGAGGTGTGCATCACGGGCGCCGCCTCGGTGGGGGACCTGCTGGTGGCGAGCGGGCTGGACGACGGAACGGCGCGGGCGGTCACCCCCGAGGCGTACCGCCCCGAGGTGGACGGTCCGGTCGCGGGCCGCGTGCTCGCGCTCCCCGAGGCGGGGCGGGCAATCGCGCTCGTCGGTGTGGACGAGGCGGCGGCGCTGCGGACGACCGTCGCGGCCCTCCAGGCCGACCGCGACCGCCTCGGGGCGGAGGTGGCCGCGCTGGCAGACCGCGTCGAGGCGCAGCAGCGCGAGCTGGACGCCCTCCGCGCGCAGGTCGGCCATGCCGAGACCCTGGAGGCCCGCCTCGCCCACCTCGAAGCACGCCTCACGGTGACGGCCGAGCGGTAGCCCTCCCGCCTCGGGGTCTACGCCGGCACGGCTGGGGCCGCCCCGAGGCGGCGCCGCAGGACGGGCTGGATCGCGACGAGCAGGACCGCCGCGACGAGCACGAGCGCACCTGCCCCCAGCCACAGCGTCGCGTGCCCGTGGCCCGCGATGACCGCTCCGCCCAGGACCGGCCCGATCATCTTCGCCAGCCCCCAGCCGGCGTGCTGCGCACCCTGGTACGAGCCCTGAAGGTCGGCCGGCGCCATCCGCGCCACGACCGTCGGGACGATGGGCAGGAACGCCATCTCGCCGAGCGTCCACACGACCGCGATGAGCGCGAACGCGGCGAACGTGTCGGCCGCGGCGTTCAGCGCCAGACCCACGGCCATAAGCGCGACGGCGGCCGGCAGCGCGAGGCTCGGCAGCGACCGCCCCGCCCACGCCGCCACCGGGATCCCGACGAGCACGATCAGCCCGCCGTTGACCGTCACCACGAGGCCGTACTCCAGCTCGCTCAGGCCGGCGGCTGTCATCGAGAGCGGCAGCGACGTGAAGAGCTGGACGAACCCGACCCCCACCAGCAGCACCACGAGCGCGATCACGGCCAGCGTGCCGTCGCGGAACACCGCCCCGAGGCGGGGCCGAGGCGTCGCCTCGGGGCCGGCCGCCTCGGGGCGCGTCTCGGGCACGCCGACGGCGATCAGGACGGCATAGGCCAGCATCGTCGCCCCGTCGAGCACGAAGAGCGCCAGGTAGGAGCGCGTCGCGAGCCAGCCGCCCAGCGCGGGCCCGACGGCCGCGCCCAGGTTGATGGCCCAGTAGACGAGCGCGAAGGCTTGCGGCTGCTGCGCCTCGGGCACGAGGTCGGCCACGGCCGCCGTCACCGCCGGCCGGTACATCTCGCCCACAAACCCGAACCCGAACGTCACGGCCAGGATGCCCGGGTAGGTGGGCATGAACGGGAGCACTCCCACGAGCATGGCGCCCCCGAGGAGGCTCGTCAGGAAGACCGGCCGCCGCCCGAACCGGTCCGACGCCCATCCGCCGGCGAAGCCGCCCGCGAACGTGCCGCCGCCGTAGAGCGACACCGCCAGCGTCGCCTGCACCACGCCGAACGACCGCTCCTCGGTGAGGAAGAGCGCCAGGAACGGCAGCACCACCAGGCCGGTCCGGTTGACGAACGTGCCCACGACGAGCGTCCAGAACACGCGCGGGTAGGCGCCGAGGAGCAGGCGGAGGCGGGCGAGCGGCACGCCCGAACGTAGCGCGCCCCGGCCACCGAGGCGGCCGGGGCGCGAGGATTTCGAGCGGACGCCCGCTCGTGGGGGCTACTTGCCCTCCAGCTTGTCGGCGGCCTTGCCGATCAGGTCGGTCGCGGCGTCGGCGGCCTTCGAGGCGAGGTCCTCGGCGACATCGCCGGCCTTGGCCGCGAGGTCGGTCGCCTTGTCCTTGACGGCGTCCGGGGCGAGGTCGGCCGCCTTCTCGGCCGCGGTGCCGGCCGCGTCGCCGGCCTTGTCGGCGAGGTTCTTGGCGAGGTCGCCGGCGCCGCCGGCCAGGTTCTTGAGATCCATGGGGAGAGGGGGAAGGTGCAGAGAGCGTACGCAGCCTTCTCCAAACGGGTCCCCGCCTCGGAGACACGCACCGCCCCAGGGCCAAGCACCGCCTCGGGGGCGGCTCAGGCGCCGCGGGCCTGGCGGTCGGCGAAGGCCTCGCGCGAGCGGAGGTAGTCGCGCGCCAGCCGGTCGGTGATGCGCAGCGCGACGAGGTCCCCGAGGCGGGCCAGCCCGCGCGCCATCTCGTCGGGCGAGAGGCCCGCCAGCGCGCGCCCGGTGACGACGTTGCCCACCGAGGCGGGCATCCCGAACAGCGCCCGGTCGAGCACCTCGCGCTCCTCCAGCTCGGTCCGCCACAGCTCGGCGCCCGTGCGCGAATCGACGAGGCGCATCTCGCCCAGGAGCACAAAGAACGTGGCGCCCTCGAAGGAGTCGGCCACGAGGGCGTAGTCGTGGACCCGCAGGTCGAGCACGAAGTCGGCCGTCGAGGGCCGGTCGGCCGGGGCGAACCGCAGCGCGGTGGCGGCGCCGGCGAGCACCTGGCGCGCGATCCGGTCGGAGATGTCGACGCGCGCCACGACGCTGTCGAGGCGGGCCTGCGCGCGTCGCGCCTGGCGCTGCTTGGTCGCCGCCGTGCCCACGCGGACGGCCGTGCCCACAGTGTCGTACACGTCGATGCCGGCCTCGAGAGGGCTGCCGGCCTGGACGCGCGGCGCAGGCGGGATGGCCGCCGTCACGGCGACGCGCTGGCCGTCGAGCGACACCTCGCGGAGACGGTTCGACGGCCCGCACCCCGAGGTGGCCAGAAACACGACGGTAAGAGAACAGAGCGCGAACGAGCGGATCGTCAGGAACACGGCGTGGGGTGGAGCAGTGCGGGCATACGATAACCCTAGCCGCCTCGGGGCCAGCGCTGGTAACCGGCCCTCCCTGTCTGTCCCCCCGCTTCGACTCCGATGCCGTACGTCGTTGCCCAACCCTGCATCAACTGCAAGCACACCGACTGCGTCGAGGTGTGCCCCGTCGACTGCTTCTACGAAGGCCCCAACTTCCTCGCCATCAACCCCGACGAGTGCATCGACTGCAACGCCTGCGTGCCGGCGTGCCCCGTCGAGGCCATCTACGCCGACGACGAGCTGCCCGAGGACCAGGCCCACTACGCCGAGTGGAACGCCTACCTCGCCAACCAGTGGCAGGCCCTCGGCTACAACCTCACCGAAAAGAGGGACCCGCTCCCGAGCTGCGGCAACAACCAGGACGCCACCGAGGAAGACATCCTCACCTGGGAGGGCGCCGAGTAGCCACCCTCCCAGGGAGGACCCGGTGTCCGGCGGACGAACCCTGCGCTAGACCAGCGAGGCCACCAGGGAAAGGCCCAGCATCACGGCGACGAACACGTACCGGAGGACATCAGGGGTGGGCGCCAGGGGAGACATGGGAGCGCGTGACCAGGAAGTACCAAGATGGACCCGATCCGCATGCAATTCCAGCGCGTGCAATTGAGGCTTACCTGAGGAATCGGCCATAAGCGTGCCTAAATGCGCCTTTTTGACGACAGACGTCGTCGACGACTTCGTCATCTATGACCCCGAGGCGGTGGCGCCTCTGGCCCGCCTCGGGTGGTCGGTCGACGACGTGCCGTGGCGGAGCCTGGCCGACTGGAGCCGCTACGACCTCGTCGTCATCCGCTCGCCGTGGGACTACCAGGACGACCCCGAGGCGTTCCTCGACGTGCTCGCCCAGATCGACGCGTCCAAGGCGCGCCTCGAGAACCCGCTGCCCGTCGTCCGCTGGAACCTCCGCAAGACGTACCTGCGCGACCTCGAGGCGGCGGGCGTCCGCATCGTCCCGACCGTCTGGGGCGAGGGCCTGACGGCCGACCGCCTCGGGGACCTGTTCGGCGCGTGGGACGCCCGCGAGGCGGTCGTCAAGCCGGTCGTGGGCGCCAACGCCGACGATGCCTTCCGCCTCGGGGCCGGCGGCCTCGGGGCCGGGGGCGCGTGGGACGAGGCCGTGTCGACGTTCGCCGACCGGGCGTTCATGGCCCAGCCGTTCGTGCACGCGGTCGTGGACGAGGGCGAGTTCTCGGTGTTCGTCTTCGGCGGCGCCGTCAGCCACGCGATCCTCAAGACGCCCGCCTCGGGCGACTTCCGGGTGCAGGAGGAGCACGGAGGTCGCATCCAGGGCGTCGCCCCCGAGGCGGCGCTGCTGGCGCTCACCGAGGCGGCGCTGGCCGCCGTGCCCCACTCCGACCCGCTCCTCTACGCCCGCGTCGACGCGGTCCGGATGCCCGACGGCGGGTTCGCGGTGATGGAGCTGGAGCTGATCGAGCCGTCGCTCTACTTCCCCTACGGACCGGGCTCGGCCACGCGCTTCGCCGAGGCGGTGGCGGCGCTCGGCTGACGGACGCGGGCGGAGGCGACGACCGCGGCCGCAGGCCCTCCCCCGCCTGCCACCACACAGGCCGAGGGAGGGCTCTGCCGCCCGGAGCGGCCGCTCCAGGACGATCGCCAGCCGCCTTGGCGAGGCGCTACACGACGCCCAGCTCGCTCGCCCGCCGGGCCGCCTCGGCGCGGCTGTGGACGTCGAGCTTGCGGAAGAGCGTCTTCGTGTACGAGCGGACCGTGTGGACGCTGATCCCGAGCGCGTATGCCGCCCCGTCGTCGGTGTGGCCGAGTGCGAGCAGGCGGAGCACGTCGCGTTCGCGAGCGCTCAGGCCGGCCGCGTTGAGGGCTGCACGGCGCGCGCGGTCGGCGTCCTGCGACCGGCGGTACTGCCGGACGACCGCTCCGGCGACCGATGGCGCGAGGGGCGTCCCGCCTGCCGCGGCCTCCTTCGCCGCCGAGACCACCGCCTCGATGGGCGCCTCCTTGACGAGGTAGCCTGCCGCGCCTGCGTCGAGGGCATCGAGCACGCGGGCGTCGTCGTCGAACACGGTCAGCATCACAACGGCCACCTCGGGGTAGGCCGCCCGGAGGCGCCGCGTGGCCTCGACGCCGTCGACGTGCGGCATCT
This sequence comes from Bacteroidota bacterium, assembly GCA_039024395.1. Classification (GTDB taxonomy): domain Bacteria; phylum Bacteroidota; class Rhodothermia; order Rhodothermales; family Rubricoccaceae; genus Rubrivirga. The sequence continues at coordinate 24,837 of JBCCQJ010000019.1, forward strand.
CGATGTCCATCAGGACCACGTCGGGCGGCGCCGGCAGGAGGCCGACCGCCGCGATCAGCTCGGCGCCGTCCTCGGCGACGGCCACCACCTCCACCTCGGGGAAGAACCCGAGCTTCTCGACGAGGCCGGCGCGGAGGTCGGGGTGGTCTTCGGCGAGGGCGAGGCGGAGCATGCCGCAAGATGCGGCGCCGCCTCGGGGCGTGCGCTCCCGAGGATGCGGGGGTCCCGCGAGGGGGCGGGTCAGCCGGCGACCGGGATCTCGGCCCGCACCGTCGTGCCGTCGCCGTTCGAGAGCGCGAGCGTGCCGCCGAGCGCCTCGGCGCGGGCCTGCATGTTGCCCAGGCCGTACCCGCCGTCGCCGCCGGCCGGCCCGCCGAACGCCCCGTCGTCGCGCACGACCACGGCCACCCGGTCCCCGGTGGCCTCGACCGTCACGCGGAGGCGCGTGCCGCCGCTGTGGCGAACCGCGTTGCGGACGGCCTCCTGGCCGATCCGGTACAGCGCGAGGGCATGGGTGGGCGAGAGCGCGCGGTCGACCTCGCCGTGCGCGGCCGCCTCGACGGCGAGCCCGAGCGGCGCCGCCTGGTCACGCGCAAACGCCCCGAGGCGGTCGGCGAGGTCGTCGGGGGTGAGGGCGTCGTGGCCGAGCGCCCAGACGGCCTCGCGGAGGCTCCCCATCGTTCGGCGCGCGCGCTGCTCGACCGAGCGGAACGCGTCGGCGTCGCGGCCCTCGGCGGCGGCGCGGAGCCGGGCCACCTCGGCGCGCGTCAGGATCGCCGCCACCTCGGCGCCGACGTGGTCGTGGAGGTCGCGCGAGATCCGCTCGCGCTCGGCGCGGACGCGCTCGGCCAGCTCCAGCTCGCGGACGCGCGCGCGCAGGCGCCGCTGGCTCGCGTACCGCACCCCGCCCACGAGCGCGCCGAAGGCGAGCACTGCGAGGAGCGCCTGCACGGCACGGCGCTCCCACCACCGCGGCGCGACCCGGAACGCCAGACGTCCCGGCTTCCCCGAGGCGGCCCCACTTGGCGCGACCGCCCGCACGTCGACGACGTGATCGCCCGCTCCCACGTCGGAGAGGACGATGCGCCCTTGGTCTGCTGGGTGCCAGACGCCGTCGGCGCCTCGCCACTCGACCCCCGCGTCGCCGCCGAACTGGAGCGCTGCGGCCTGGATCTCGACGCGGTGCCGACCTGGCCCGAGGCCGGCCAGCCGAGCCGCGCGTGGCGTCCCGGCGAGCGCGACCGCCTCGTCGTCGACGGTCGCACCCACAAAAGCAACCGGCGGCGGGGGCGCCTCCGAGGCGGGCAGCGCCGCGAGGTCCGCCAGGACGAGCCCGCCGCTCGTGGCCAGCACGAGGCGGTCTGACGCCGCGTGGTACACCGCGTGCTCGACGGTGTGGCGCGGGTCGGCGACGAGGGGGAAGGCATCCACGAGGCGCACCCGCACCGCCTCGGAGCGTGGCGCCTCGGGGCCGCGCTCGACGCGCCAGAGCGCCTGCGTGGTGACGGCGTAGAGCGCCCCGCGACGCTCGACGAACGCCACGACGGCCCGGCCCGCCATCTCGCGCTCTCCGACGGCCTCGGCCCGCCACCGGGTCGGGTCGACGCGGGCGATGCCGCGGTCGGTCCCGGCCCAATGCGTGCCGTCGTCCGCCTCGTAGATCGCGTACACGGCCGACGACGGCAGTCCGTCGGCGACGCCCATCGCGTAGGCGCGGCCGCCGTGGACGAACGCCAGCCCGCGCCGCGTGACCGCCCACGTGCCCGCGCGCGTGCGGATGACGTCCTCGACCGCCTCGGTGGGGAGCCCGTCGTCGGTGCCGAGCGTGTCGATCTCGACGAGGCCGCCGGGCGTCTTGCGGAAGCGGCGGAGGCCCGACCCGTAGCTGCCCATCCAGAGCGAGTCGGCCGTCTCGGCGGAGCCGGACACCCAGTCGCCATCCTGTGCGACCATGCGGAGCCGACGGCGAACGCTCATGCGCCGGATCGTCTCGGCCGTCATCGCAGCGAAGAGCGAGGCCTGGCCTGAGATCCGGAACCGACCGTCGGGCGTGGCGACGATGGAGCGCGGCCCGGTCTGGCGGAGGCTCCACGGCTCGGGCGTCGGGGCGCCGAGGTCGACGAACGTCGCGCCCCTCCCGCCGAGCGCCCACGCCTCGTCGCCCACAAGCGCGACCCGCCGGGCGGGCACGTCGGAGAGCGTCGCGAGGTGCGTGCCGACGCGTCGCGCCGCGCCCTCGCCGAACGTCCCCACCCACATCCCGCCCTCGCGGTCGGTCGTGACTGCCCGGACGTCGGCCTCGATCTGGAGGGGGCCGGCCTCGCCCGTCGAGGCGTCGAGACGGCGGAGTCCCGCACTCCCGATCGTGTACAGGTCGCCGTCGTGCCGCGCGAGCGCCCGCGCACCGTTCGAGAGCGGGACGATCGCCTCAGAGACGAGTTGTCCGTCCTCGAGGCGGAGGCGCACGAGCTGGGCGTCCTGCGGCACGACGAGGCCGAGCAGGCCGTCCGCCGTGGCGTAGATCGAGACGTAGGCGCCGGAGGGGCTGGATGACAGGCCGGCGATGGGCACGCGCTCGGCGCGGAAGCCGCCCGCCTCGGGCGTGAGGAGGAGCGCGGCGGGGTCACGGAACCCGCTCAGCAGAAGCCGCCCGTCGCCCACGTCGAGGATCGGCGCCTCTCCATAACCGAGGCCGCCCGAGAGCCGGAGCGTGCGCCACGTGTCACCCTCGAGGCGGCCGATCGTTGCGGTGCCCGAGGCCACGAGGCGGCCCTGGTCGTCGGTCGTGATGCGGCTCACCGGCTCGCGGCCGAGCGGCGAGTCGACGGCCTCCCAGCCCGCCTCGGTGCGGCGCGCAAGGCCGGCGTTGGTGGCCGCCCAGAGCGTGCCGTCGGGCGTCTCGGCGAACCCCTGCACGTAGGCGTGCGGCAGGCCGTCGTCGACCGAGAACGTCTGCGCGCGGGTGCCGTCCCAGCGCACCGCTCCGGCGTCGGTCCCGAACCACACGAACCCCCAGCGGTCCTGGTGGATCGCGAGGATGTAGTCGGAGGGCATCCCCTCGGCCCGCGTGAGGACGTCCCACACCGGTTGCGCGTGGCTCCGAGGAGCCAGAAGGGCCAGGGTGGCCAGGAGGAGGACGAGACGCATGAGCCAGCGCCGAACCTAACTCATGCTGCCGCATCGCCCCTCCCCGCCTCGGAGCCGCCCCGTCTCGGTCGTACCGGAGTCGCGGGTCGTCATCCAGATCAAACGCAGACGCTCGGCAAACGCAGACGCTCGGTAGGGGCGGATTGCAATCCGCCCCACGGCAGGCGCACACGGATCCGCTCGACGCTCGCGGCCTACCGCGACCGCAGGACGAGCGCGATGCCGCCCAGCGTCACCGCCGACGCGACCCCGAGGCGGAGCGTGATCGGCTCGGCCACGAAGGCCACGCCACCCAGCGCCGCCAGCACGGGCACGCTGAGCTGGACCGTCGCCGCGCTCGTCGCGCGCAGCGCCGGCAGCACAGCGTACCACGCGACGTAGCCCAGCCCCGAGGTGACCGCGCCCGAGAGCACCGCGTAGC
>JBCCQJ010000020.1:0-28146 GCA_039024395.1 Bacteroidota bacterium
GCGGCGTGCGCTATAAAAACTCCCTCGCCCCGGCCCGCCCCGCCTCGGCGATCGCTCCCGCGCCCCCCCCCCCCCCGTGGGGGGGGCCGCTTCTGTTTCACCCTTCCGTTCCATGTCCGAGCACACGCCCGTCGAGACCCCGTTCACCGCCTCCAAGCCCATGACGCCGCGCGACATGATGCGCTGGCAGGAGGAGCGGCTCAAAGACACGTGGCGGGTCTTCCGGATCATGAGCGAGTTCGTCGAGGGCTTCGAGCGCCTCGCCGAGGTCGGTCCCAGCGTCTCGGTGTTCGGGTCGGCCCGGACGACGCCTGGCACACCGTACTACGACCTCGGCGTGGCCGTCGGGCGCCGCCTCGCCGAGCGCGGGTTCGCCGTCATCACCGGGGGCGGGCCGGGCATCATGCAGGCAGCGAACGAGGGCGCGCAGGCCGCCAACGGCGTCTCGGTCGGGCTCAACATCGTGCTCCCCCACGAGCAAGGGTCGAACCCGTACGTCGACGACGACAAGAACCTGATGTTCGACTTCTTCTTCGCCCGCAAGACGATGTTCGTCAAGTACGCCCAGGGCTACATCGTGCTGCCGGGTGGGTTCGGGACGATGGACGAGCTGTTCGAGAGCCTGACCCTCATCCAGACGCGCAAAACGTCCCGCTTCCCCGTCGTGCTGATGGGCACCGACTACTGGCGCGGCCTCATCGACTGGATCTCGGGCACCCTGCTCGAAGGCGGCTACATCTCGCCCGAGGACCCCAGCCTGTTCACGCTCACCGACGACCCCGAGGAGGCCGTCTCGATCATCGAGCGGTTCTGCACCGACGCGGGCATCACGCCGAACTTCTAGCCCGCGTCGGGCCCTGTCGGCTGCGCCTCGCGCGTACGCGTGCAGACGCCATCGTCCGCCTCGTTGGACGCCGCAGGCGCACGAAGGGCACGCAGAACACCGTTCACCGGCGTGGCACGGCCTCTGTAGTTTCTCTCAACGTCTTCCGCCCACCACCCGATCTCACCCCTCCCCAGGATGTATCGACTCACCCTCAGCCTCCTCGCCCTGGCGCTGGCCCTCCCGGCTGCCGCCCAGGACGCCACCCCCGACCCCGCCGCGTCCGACTCGGTCGACGTCATTCAGCAGGACCCCGAGCGCGCCCGCGCCCTCTACGACGAGGGCCGCGAGGGGCTCACCGCCCGGGACTTTGAGATGGCCCTCGCCAAGTTCGACGAGGCCCTCGTGTTCAACGAGACGTACGCGGCGGCGGCCCTAGGCCGTGCCCAGGCCCTCGCGCAGCTCGGCCGCCTCGAGGACTCGCGCACCGGGTTCGAGCAGGCCGTCGCCCTCGCCGAGGCCTCCGACGCCTCGAACGCCGAGACGATCGCCAGCGCCGCGCAGCGCGGCCTCGACCAGGTGAGCGGCGTGATCGAAGCCCGCGCCCAGGCGAACGCGCAGAACGAGGCCGCCGCGGCCGCGAACGAGAACGCGCAGAAGGTCCAGCAGGCCGTCGATATGCTCGCCGGCAACGAGATCGCCGAGGAGACCGCGATGGACGCCTACACGCTCCTGGAGCAGGCCCGCCTCGGGGGCTACGACGACACGCAGGTCGCCTTCTTCTACGCCAAGGCCCTCAACGCCATGAGCCGCGGCGCCGACGCGATCCCCTACGCCCAGATGGCGGTCGACGCGAGCGAGGGCCAGCCCGACCGCTCGGGGTTCTACATCCAGCTCGGGCTCGCACACATGGGCGCCGGCAACACCGACGAGGCTCGCGCAGCCTTCGAGGCCATCACCGAAGGCCAGGCGTGGCACGGCTGGGCGCAGCACTACATCGGCCAGCTCGACGCCTAGCGACCGAGCGCGCCGCGCCAGGGAGTCCTGGCGCGGCGCGCTGCGTTCGGGCCGCCTCGGGGTTGACCTCTCGTCCCGAGGCGGGATCAGACGGTGTTGCGGCTCCCGAGCCACCACAGGGCGACCAGGAGCACGATGGGGGCGGCGAAGCTGACGTAGACGAGCCACTCGATGCCGACACCGTACCCTTCGGGTGTCGGGGCGAGGGCGAAGAGGAGTGCAGGCACAGGGACAGAGGGTGGTGTCGAGTCGCCAACGCCGAGGCGAGCCGCGCGATCCCGGAGCCGCCTCGCGGACGGGCCTTCCCGGCCTATCGCTCTGGACCGGAGGCCGGATGGAGGTGCGCGTCCGAGATCCGACCGCTCCGAGGCGGCGCCGGTCGCGGGACCGGAGCCCGACGCCGCCGGCGCTCCAGGAAGGCCTGCGCCTGGGTTGGCGTGGGAAGGTAGGCGACGTAGCAGAGAAAACCGTAGACCACGAGGCTACCGGCTCCAAGAATCGCGGCCGCCGCGAGTGTGGGCAGCGCGGCCATCGCGAGGGCACCGAGCGCCAGGACCGCCGACAGACCATAGAGGACCAGCGTCGCCCGGTGCGTGGGCATCCGATCCTGGAGGCGGTGATGGATGTGGTCGCAGTCTGCCGCGAACAGGGGCCGCCCGGTCAGCTTCCGCCGGAGCACCGAGACGACCAGGTCGAGCACCGGAACACCGACGACGACGGCCGGGATGACGAGGGCGAGCAGGGGGTCGGCATGGGCCGGGCTTCGCAGCGCGAAGACCCCGAGGAGGTAGCCCAGGAAGAGGCTCCCGCTGTCGCCCATGAACACCGAGGCGGGCGCGAAGTTGTAGCGCAGGAAGCCCAGCAGCGCCCCGACGACGACGACGGCGAGCAGCAACGCCATCGTGTCGCCGTGGAGCGCGTGGACGGCTGCGAGGCCCGTGACGGCGATGGCCGTGGTTCCGCCGGCGAGGCCGTCCATGCCGTCGATCAGGTTGACGGCATTCATCACGCCCACCAGCCACACGACGGTCAGCACGCCGGACACGGTGAGGGCCAGCCCTCCGCCCCCAAGCACGGCGTCGAACCCCTCGAGGCGGACACCACCGGCGAGCGCCAACGCGGCCACACCGAGCTGGGCGAGCAGCTTTGCCGTGGGGCTCGCATCTCGCAGGTCGTCCCACAGCCCGACAGCCGCGACCACGAGCGCTCCCAGAACCACGAGTGGCGAGAGGAACCCGAGTGAGACATCCGAGGTGCCGGCCACCGCGAGGAGCCCGACCGCGATGGACGCAACGATGGCGACGCCCCCGGCCGAGGGCACCGCCTCGGGGTGCCACTTGCGATCGTCGTCCGGAGCGTCGAGCCAGCCGGCGCGGCGAGCCGCGTCGCGCGCCAGCGGCACGAGCACAAGCGCCGCAACCAGGCTTGCAGAGAAGCCGAGGACCAGGGGAAGGACAGGCATTCGAGCGTCGAGGAGGGGATCGCGGCGCTACAGGGGGAGCCGCTCGGGACGCAAGAGCCAATGTGAGGGCCGGTCCAACCTCGGACCAAGCGTCTTTCGACGACCATTCTGTAAAGGAACCCCTTTCAAGCGGACGGCGCAGGCCCGGTGCGCCAAACCTCCCCGTCCGAACGACCCGTCCCCTCCTCGACGATCGGGAACAGAGCTGCGCCCCATTCGAAGGGTGTCAGTCCCAACGCGTCGAACGAAGCCTCCATCGCCAGCTCGACCCGAGCGGGCCGCTGTGCCGGCGTCGGGTAGGCCGAGGTCGGGATCGGATCGACGGCGACCGCCTCGATGAGGCCCCGCGCACGTGCCGCCTCGACGACCGCTTCGGCGAGGCCGTGCCAGGTCGTGAGCGGCGCGCCAGCAACGTGGTACGTCCCGGCCCCGAGGCGGCCTGTCGCCAGTCTCTCGGCGGCGACGAGCGCGGCGCGGGCCACGTCGCCCGCCCACGTCGGGTGCCCCCACTGATCGGCCACAATCGTCAGCCGGTCCCGCCCGGCGGCCAGGCGCAGAATCGTCTGGACGAAGTTCGAGCCGTGGGCGCCGAACACCCAGGCCGTCCGCAGGATCGCGTGCGCCCCGAGGCGGGACCGAACCTCAGACTCGCCGGCGGCCTTGCTTGTGCCGTACACGTTGACCGGCGCCACCGGATCGTCCGGCCCGTACGGCGCGCCCTTGGTCCCGTCGAACACGTAGTCGGTCGAGAGGTGGACGAGCGGCAGCCCGAGGCGGGCGCAGGCGTCGGCGAGGTGCGCCGGGCCGTCGCGGTTGACGGCGGAGGCCGCCTCGGGGTCGGACTCGGCGCGGTCGACCGCCGTGTAGGCCGCCGCGTTCACGACCGCCTCGGGGCGGTGCTGCTCGATGGCGGCGTGGACCGCCTCGGGGTCGGTCACGTCGAGGCGGGCGCGGTCGAGCCCGACGGCCTCGACGCCGAGCGACGGCGCCCGCCGCACCGCCTCGGTGCCCACCTGCCCGCTCGCCCCGGTGATGAGAATTCTCATTCCGAGAACGCGACCTGCGGGAGGCCCTCCGGCCCGAGCGCCCCGAGGCGGGGGAGCGCGCGGTCCTTGTCGGAGAGCGTCCGGTCCAGGTCTGGCCAGTCAATGCCGAGGTCCGGGTCGTCCCACGCGATGCCGCCCTCGTCGTCGGGGCGGTAGACGTCGGTGCACTTGTAGAGCACGTCGGCGGTGTCGCTGAGGACGCAGAAGCCGTGCGCGAAGCCTGGCGGCACCCAGAGCTGATGGCAGGCCTCGTCGTCGAGCGTGAACGCCTCCCACTGGCCGAACGCCGGCGAGCCGGCCCGGAGGTCGACCACGACGTCCCAGATCTGCCCGCGCGCGACCTCGACCAGCTTGCCCTGCGGGTGCTCGCGCTGGAAGTGCAGGCCACGCAGCACCCCGAGGCGGCTCCGGCTGTGGTTGTCCTGCACGAACGCCGCGGGAACGCCCGCCTCGGCGTAGCGGCCGGCGTGGAAGCGCTCCAGGAAGAAGCCCCGCGCGTCGCCGAACACGCGGGGCTCGATCAGCAGGACGCCGGGGAGGCTCGTCGGGCGGACCGTCATGCCCGCAAGATCGCACCGCGCGGCGGCCCGCTGGCGGGTCCCGCTACGCCGGCACGAGGCCCGCCTGGCGGAGCGCTTCGTGGACCTGCTCGACCGCCTCGTCGACGCTCAGGTCCGCGGTGCGGAGCGTGATCTCGGCCGCCTCGGGGGCCTCGTAGGGCGCCGAGACGCCGGTCAGGTTGTCGATCTCGCCGCGGTCGTGCTTGGCGTAGATACCCTTCGGGTCGCGCGCCCGGGCCGTCTCGACGTCGACGTCGACGAACACCTCGAAGAAGCGGTCGGCCGGGAGGAGCGCGCGGACGCGGTCGCGGTCGGCCGTGTAGGGCGAGACGAACGTGCAGAGCGTGATATGGCCGGCCTCGAAGAAGAGGCGCGCGACCTCGCCCGTGCGGCGGACGTTCTCGCGGCGGTCGTCGGGGCTGAAGCCGAGGTCGCCGTTGAGGCCGTGGCGCACCTGGTCGCCGTCGAGCAGCATCGTCTGGATGCCGGCGGCGAACAGGCGGCGCTCGAGCTCGCGGGCGACGGTGCTCTTGCCCGAGCCCGAGAGGCCCGTGAACCAGAGGACGGCCGCGCCGTGGCCCTGCTGCGCCTCGCGCATCTCGCGCGGCACGTTGAGCGGCTGCCAGACCACGTTCGGCGACACCTTGCGGCCCGACATCGAGGCGGAGGCGGCGTCGGCCGAGCGCTCCATCTGGGCCGCCCGCCCGGCCACCTCCTCGGGGCTCTGCGCCGCGCCGCGGATCATGCCGGCCGCGACGGTCCCGTTCGAGTACGGGTCGACGAGGATGAAGGCGCCCGTCTCGTGGTTGACGCGGTACGGGTCGAAGAAGAGCGGCGCGGCGGTCGTGATGCGGACCCGCCCGATGTCGTTGAGACCCAGCGTGTCGACGTCCTCGCGGCGCAGCGTGTCCACGTCGACGCGGTAGACGAGGTCGTCGACGAACGCCTTCACCTCGCGCGTGGTGTGGCGCAGCAGGTAGTGGCGGTCGCGCTGCATGGGCTCCTCGCTCATCCAGCACACCATCGCGTCGATGCCTGTCTCGACGTCGGGGAGGTTCTGGGGGCGGACGAGCATGTCGCCGCGGCTGACGTCGATCTCGTCCTCGAGCGACACCACGACGGCCTCGCCGGCGCGGGCCTCGTCGAGGTCGCCGGTCAGCGTCGTGATCGCCCGGACGCGCGAGCGCGTGCCGGCCGGCAGCGCCATCACCTCCTCGCCGGGCCGCACCGCCCCCGAGGCGATGGTGCCGGCGAAGCCGCGGAACGTCTGGTCGGGCCGGATGACCGTCTGGACCGGGAACCGGAAGTCGCGCAGGTTGCGGTCGGCGGCCACGTTGACGCTCTCGAGGTGGTGCAGCAGCGTCGAGCCCTGGTACCAGCCCATGTGCTCGCTCCGCTCGACCACGTTGTCGCCGCGGAGCGCCGAGACGGGGATGAACTCGATGTCCTTGACGTCGAGCTTGGCCGCGAAGTCGAGGTACTCGCGCCGGATGCGCGCGAAGACCGCCTCGTCGTAGCCGACGAGGTCCATCTTGTTGACGGCCACGACCACGTGCGGGATGCCGAGCAGCGAGGCGATGAAGCCGTGGCGCTTCGACTGGGTCTGCACGCCGCGCTTGGCGTCGAGCAGGATGATCGCCAGGTCGGCCGTGGACGCCCCCGTGACCATGTTGCGGGTGTACTGGACGTGCCCCGGCGTGTCGGCGATGATGAACTTGCGCCTCGGGGTGGCGAAGTAGCGGTAGGCGACGTCGATTGTGATCCCCTGCTCGCGCTCGGCCCGGAGCCCGTCGGTGAGGAGGGCCAGGTTGGGGATGTCGTCGTCGTCGGTCATCCCGCGCGCGCGCGAGGCCTCCTCGACGGCCTCCATCTGGTCCTCGAAAATGGACTTCGAGTCGTAGAGGAGCCGCCCGATGAGCGTGCTCTTGCCGTCGTCGACGCTGCCGGCGGTCGTGAACCGGAGGAGGTCCATGTCGAGGTAGGCGTCGCCCGCCTCGGGGGAAGAGGCCGCCTCGGGGGTGGCGTCGGCGTGCGTTCCGTTGGTCTGCATAGCGGATTGGGGGTTTGGGATTGGGGATTGGGGAGGGATCGGTGTCTGCCCAACCCCCAACCCCTGATCCCCCAACCCCCTCTAGAAGTAGCCCTGCTTTTTGCGGTCCTCCATGGCCGCCTCGGAGCGCTTGTCGTCGTGGCGGCCGCCGCGCTCGGTCTGGCGGGCGGCGGCGACCTCCTGGATGATCTCCGGCAGCGAGGCGGCGGTGCTCTCGACGGCGCCGGTGCAGGTCGCGTCGCCGATGGTGCGGAAGCGGATCGTCTTGCGCTCGACCGTCTCGCCCGGCTGGAGCGTGACGAAGTCGGTCGTGGCGAGGAGCGTGCCGCGGCGGTCGAACACGTCGCGCTCGTGGGCGAAGTAGAGGTCCGGGATCTCGACGCCTTCGAGGGCGATGTACTGCCAGACGTCCATCTCGGTCCAGTTCGAGAGCGGGAACACGCGGAACGTCTCGCCGACGTTCTTGTGGCCGTTGTAGAGGTTCCACAGCTCCGGCCGCTGGTTCTTGGGGTCCCACTGCCCGAAGCGGTCGCGGTGCGAGAAGAAGCGCTCCTTGGCGCGCGCCTTCTCCTCGTCGCGGCGGCCGCCGCCGAAGGCCGCGTCGAAGCGGTGCGCCTGGAGGGCGTCCAAGAGCGGCACGATCTGGAGCCCGTTGCGGCTCGCCTCGGGGCCGGTCTCCTCGACCACGCGGCCCGTCTGGATCGCCTCCTCGACGCTCGCCACCTCGAGGCGGACCCCGAGGCGGTCGACGAGGCGGTCCCGGAATTCGATCGTCTCGGGGAAGTTGTGGCCCGTGTCGACGTGGAGCAGCGGGAACGGGATCGGCGCGGGGTGGAACGCCTTCCGCGCCAGGTGGACCATCAGGATCGAGTCCTTGCCGCCCGAGAACAGCAGGACCGGCCGCTCGAACTGGGCCGCCACCTCGCGCATGACGTAGATGGCCTCGGCCTCGAGGGTCCGGAGGTGAGAGGAACGGTGGGCCGTCATGGGATCAGGGTGCGTCGAGCCAGGGCCTCAAGCTAGGGGCGGGCCAGCGGCCGCCTCGGGGAGGAACAATGACTTTATCCGACCTGCCTCAGAGCCACACGACGGCACTGACCGCGACGGTCACGGCGCCGACGAGGAGGCTCACGGGCAGGCCGGCGCGGGTGTAGTCGGTGTAGCGGTAGCCGCCCGGCCCCATCACCATCAGGTTCGTCTGGTAGCCGATGGGCGTCAGGAAGCTGGCGGCGCTGCCAATCGTCACCGCGACCGCGAACGGCACCCAGTCGGTTCCGAGGTCGGAGGCGACCGCGAGCGCGACCGGCAGCATGAGCACGGCCGAGGCCTTGTTCGTGATCAGCTCCGCCAGGAGGTTCGACACCACGTAGACGACGGCCAGCGACACGACCGGCCCGAACGGCGCGACCGCCTCGATGCCAGTCGCCGCGAGCGCAGCCAGGCCCGTCGCCTCGACGGCCTTCCCGATGCCGAGCGCCGCCCCGATCACGACCAGCACCTGCACGTCGACCGCCCGCCGCAGCGCCTCGCCGCGGAGGCAGCCGGTCACGGCCATGCCCAGGCCGCCCGCGAACGCGGCGGTCGCGAGCGGCAGCACGCCCGTGGCCGCCGTCCCGATCGTCGCGGCCAGGATCGCGAGCGCGACCGGCGCCCGGCGCGACACGGGTCGGACGTGCCCGACCGGCGCCACCAGCGCGAAGTCCTCGCCCTGCGCCCCGAGGCGGGCGTCGAGCGTCGGCCGGCCCTCGACCAGCAACAGGTCGCCGGCCCGGAGCACGACGCGCCCCAGTCCGCCCTCGACCTCGGCGCCGCTGCGCCGCAGCGCGACCACGACGCCCCCGTACCGCTCGCGGAAGCCGACCTCGCGGAGCGTCCGCCCCTCCAGCCGCGAGCCCGGCGCGATGACCGCCTCGGTGAGCGTGAGGTCGGGCGCCTCCTCCACCTCGGGGCCGACGCGGTCGAGGCCCGGCCGCGCGAGGAGCGCGTCGAACGCCGCCGGCCCACCGACGAACGTGAGCACGTCGCCCGGCAGGATCGCCGCCTCGGGGACGGCGTCGGTGAGCGACTCGCCGCGGCGGATGCGCGAGAGAAAGGCGTCGCCGAGGGCGCGGAAGCCGGCCGCCTCGACGGTCTTGCCGGCGAACGGCGCCGCCTCGGCGACGCGCAACTCGAACAGGTAGTCGCGGCGCCGGCCGGGCGCCCCCGAGGCGGTCGTTGGCAAGAGGCGGTGCCCGACGACGGCGTAGTAGAGCGTCACCACGAGCATCGCCGGCACACCCACGTAGGTCAGCGTGAAGAACCCGAAGCCGGGCAGTCCCTCGGCCTGGAGCAGCCCGTGCACGACGACGTTGGTGCTCGTGCCGACCAGCGTGAGCCACCCGCCGACGATGGCGGCCGTCGAGAGCGGGATAAGCACCTTCGAGGCGGCCGGGCCGTGCCGCTCGGCCCACGCCTGCACACGCGGGATGAGCATCGCCACGATGGGCGTGTTGTTGAGGATGCCCGAGAGGAGCGCCGTCGGCAGCATCAGCCGCAGAAGCGCTGGGCCGGGCCGGTCGGAACGCGGGCGGAGCAGACCGTCGAGGAAGCCGAGCGCACCCGTCCGGTCGACGCCCGCGGCCACCACGAACAACGCGCCGATGGCGATGACAGCCGGGTTGGCGAAGCCGGCAAATGCACCGACCGGGTCGAGGATGCCCGCCAGCAGCAGCAGCCCCAGCGTGCCGAGCAGCACGAGGTCGGTCCGCGCGACGTTGCGGACGAGCGCCCACACCATCACCACGAGCACGCCGAGCGTGTACCAGGCCTGCCAGGTCATCGCTGGGGACCAGGGGTTGGGGGTTGGGGGCTGGGCAAAGAGGGAGCCCCGCACGTCCCCACTCCCCAATCCCCGATGCCCAATCCCCTCACGACAGCCAGCGGCGCCAGTCGAGGGCCGGGTCGCCCCAGCAGAAGACCGACGGGTTGCGGAGGTCGGCCTTGTTGTAGGTCAGCCGGTCTGCGTCGCGCGTGGCGACGCCCCCGCCGGCCGCCTCGACGACGGCTTGCGCCGCCGCCGTGTCCCACTCGAACGTGGGCACGGTGCGCGGGTAGAAGTCGGCCGCGCCCTCGGCGACGAGGCAGAACTTGAGCGACGAGCCCATCGAGGCGGCATCGACGGCCCGGCCTTCGGCCTCGACCGCCTCGATGATGGCCGCCACCTCGGGGCCGGCGTGGTCGCGGCTCGCGACGACCGTCAGCGCGTCGGCCGGTGCGGGCCGCGTCTGGATCGGCACCGCCTCGGCGTCGCCAACCTGCTTGTGCGCGGCACCCCCGGCCGCGGCATACGTCACGTTCTGGACCGGCACATGCACCACGCCGAGCACCGGCGCGCCGTCGTCGATGAGCGCGATGTTGACCGTGAACTCCCCCGAGGCGGCCTCGGGGTCTCCGGCGCCCTTGACGAACTCCTTGGTGCCGTCGAGCGGGTCGACGCACCAGAAGCGCGTCCAGCCGGCGCGGTCGGCGGCCTCGGGCTCGCCCTCCTCGGAGAGGACCGGGATGCCGCTCGCCCCGAGGCGGGCGACGATCGTGCGGTGGGCGGCGAGGTCGGCCTGCGTCAGCGGCGAGTCGTCGGCCTTGCGGTCGACCGGGATCGGGCGGCCGTAGTGCTCCAGGATGGCCGCGCCCGCCTCGGTGGCGGCGTCGCGGGCGAGGGCGAGGAGGTCGGTCATGCCGGCAGGGCGTCGACCTGGGCGACACGCTCGCGGAAATAGTCGAGCGTCCGGCGGAGGCCCTCGGCGCGGTCGACCTGGGGCGACCAGCCGAGGATCTCGCGGGCGCGCGTGATGTCGGGCTGGCGGACCTGCGGGTCGTCCGACGGCAGCGGGTGGTAGGTAATCGTCGACGCCGAGCCGGTGAGGGCGACGACCTCCTCGGCGAACGCCTTGATCGAGACCTCGTCCGGGTTGCCGATGTTGACCGGGTCGGTCTCGCCCGAGTGGAGCAGCCGCCAGATGCCCTCGACGAGGTCGTCGACGTACTGGAACGAGCGCGTCTGCGAGCCGTCGCCGAAGACCGTGATCGGCTCGCCGCGGAGGGCCTGGCCCATGAACGCCGGCAGCGCGCGGCCGTCGTCGAGCCGCATCCGCGGGCCGTAGGTGTTGAAGATGCGCAGGATGCGCGTGTCGACGCCGTGGTAGCGGTGGTAGGCCATCGTCATGGCCTCGGCGAAGCGCTTGGCCTCGTCGTAGACGCCGCGGCTGCCGACCGGGTTGACGTGCCCCCAGTAGGTCTCGGGCTGCGGGTGGATCTGCGGGTCGCCGTAGACCTCGCTCGTCGACGCGATGAGGTAGCGCGCGCCCTTGGCCTTGGCCAGGCCGAGCGTGTTGTGCGTGCCCAGGCTGCCGACCTTGAGCGTCTGGATGGGCAGCTTGAGGTAGTCGATCGGCGACGCCGGGCTCGCGAAGTGGAGCACGTTGTCGACCGGCCCCGCGACGTAGACGAACGTCGAGACGTCGTGGCGCACGAACTCGAACCGCTCGTGCCCGATCAGGTGGGCGACGTTGTCCGGGTTGCCGGTGATGAGGTTGTCCATGCAGACGACCTCGTGGCCCTCGGCGATGAAGCGGTCGCAGAGGTGGGAGCCGAGGAAGCCGGCGCCCCCGGTAATCAGCGTACGGGGCATGGGAAAATGGGGCGTGGGACGTAGGCCGTGGAGACTCTCCCCACGCCCCACGCCCGACTCACTAAGCAGCGGTCTCGACCGCGGGCGCAACGTAGGGGCGGCCGATCGAGCGGTACTCGAAGCCGGCCTCGGCCATCCGGTCGTGGTCGAACACGTTGCGGCCGTCGAACACGAGCGGCTGGCGGAGCGTGTCGCGGACGCGGCCGAGGTCGGGGCGGCGGAACTCGGGCCACTCGGTCGCCACCACGAGCGCGTCGGCGCCCTCGGCGGCAGCGTAGGTGCTCTCAGCGTAGGCAAGCGAACCCGGTCCGTCGAGCGGCGCGCGCTCGAAGGCTGCCTTCGTCGTCTCGACCGCCTCGGGGTCGAACGCGATCACGTCGGCCCCGAGGGCCGTCAGCTCGCGGATGAGCACGTGCGCCGGCGCCTCGCGGACGTCGTCGGTGTGCGGCTTGAAGGCGAGGCCCCACATGGCGATCGTCGTGCCCTCGAGGCGGCCGTCGGCGTCGCCGAGCGCGTCCACGATCTGCGGCACGAGCACGCGCCGCTGCGCGTCGTTGACCCGCAGGACGGCGTCGAGGATCTGGAAGTCGTAGTCGTTCTGGCGGGCCGTCCGGTGGAGCGCCTGCACGTCCTTCGGGAAGCACGAGCCCCCGAAGCCGATGCCGGCGTAGAGGAACTTCGGCCCGATGCGGCTGTCGGTCCCGATGCCGCGGCGCACCTTGTCGACGTCGGCGCCGACGCGGTCGCAGAGGTTGGCGATCTCGTTCATGAACGTGATCTTGGTCGCCAGCATGGCGTTGGCCGCGTACTTCGTCATCTCGGCCGAGGCCTCGTCCATGACGATGATCGGGTTGCCCGAGCGCACGAACGGCTCGTAGAGGCGGGTCATGATCTCGGCCGCGCGCTCCGAGTCGGTCCCGACGACGACGCGCTCGGGCTTCATGAAGTCGTCGACGGCGACGCCCTCGCGCAAGAACTCAGGGTTGGAGACGACGTCGAAGTCGACGCCCGGCGTCACCCCCGAGGCGGCGACCGCCTCGGTGACGCGCTCCGCCGTGCCGACGGGCACGGTGCTCTTGTCGACGAGCACCTTGTAGCCCCAGTCGTTGGCGCTGAGGATCTCGCCGAGCTGCGCGGCCACGCCGAGGACGTACGAGAGATCCGCCGAGCCGTCCTCGCCCGGCGGCGTCGGGAGGGCGAGGAACACCACCTCGGCCTCCTCGACCGCCTCGGCGAGGTCGGTGGTGAAGTGGAGGCGGCTCTCGCGGCGGCCGCGCTCGAAGTAGACGTCGAGGCCGGGCTCGTAGATCGTGAGGGTGCCGCCTCGGAGGGACTCGACCTTGCCGGCGTCGATGTCGACGCAGGTGACGTCGTTGCCCATCTCGGCGAAGCAGGTGCCGGAGACGAGGCCGACGTATCCGGTGCCGACGACTGCGATCTTCATGGGAGGGGGAGTTCGGAGATTCGAAGGGGACGCCGGGGCCGATGCCAAGCGCTGCGCCGGCCCCGAGGCGGGCTCGACTGCCAGCGGATAAGGTCGCACGGATTGGACGCCCCGCGCGTCCGTATCGGAAAGCTCACACGGGCGCCCTGCGCGTCTTTGCGCGGGCTCCACACGGCCCCATTGCTCTGGCCCCGAGGCGGGTCCTACCTTGGCCGCCCTGCCCGCTGGTGCCCACGCGGTGGCCTTCGGGCGCCGACTCCGTAGCTCAGTTGGCAGAGCAGCTGGCTTTTAACCAGCGGGTCGTAGGTTCGAGCCCTACCGGAGTCACCGGCCGCTCGGCCCCCGCGCCAGCCCGTTCTTTGTGGCGTCTCCGGACGCACCTTGCCCAGGTGGTGAAATTGGTAGACACGCACGCTTGAGGGGCGTGTGGAGTAAAATCCGTGCTGGTTCGAGTCCAGTCCTGGGCACCCCGTAGCGGCCCGTAAGCCTTGACATCCGAGTGCTTACGGGCCGCTTCTGTTTGATCGGGCAAGGCCAGGGAGAAGGGGTTGCCTCCAGCCGGGGAGGCCAACACGCCGCCGCCTCGGAGTTGGGACGCCGTACCCGAACGGCACGAGCGGTTTTGTCCCTCCTATCATGGGACACCCTGCCGCTGCCGAGGCGTTGGGGAACGGCTCGCCCACAAGAGGGGCGACACGCACCTATGGCTTCAACCCTCACCGAGCGCGACGTCTGCACCAAGCTCATCACGCCGGCCCTCGTGGGCGCCGGATGGGACGTGCAGCGCCAGATCCGTGAGGAGGTGACATTCACGGACGGACGCATCATCCACAAGGGCAAGCTGCACAAGCGCGGCAAGCAGCGGCGGGCCGACTACGTCCTCTCGATCAAGCCGAACGTTCCGCTGGCGGTCATCGAGGCCAAGGACCTGAGCCACTCGGTCGGTGCCGGGATGCCGCAGGCGTTGGCGTATGCCGAGGCGCTCGACGTGCCGTTCGCCTACAGCTCCAACGGGCGTGGTTTTATCGAACACGATCGGACTGGACAGGGCGAGACCATCGAGCGCGAACTCACCTTGGAGGCGTTTCCCTCACCCGACGAACTCTGGCAACGGTACCGAAGGTGGAAAGGGTTGGACGAGCGAGCCGCCGAGGTCGTGCTCCAGGACTACTACACCGAGGCGGGCGGAAAGGAGCCCCGCTACTACCAGCGCATCGCGATCAACCGGGTCGTCGAGGCGTTCGCGACGGGGCAGGAGCGGATGCTCTTGGTGATGGCGACGGGGACGGGCAAGACGTACGCGGCCTTCCAGATCATCTGGCGGCTCTGGAAGGCGAAGCAGGCCCAGCGGGTGCTCTTCCTCGCGGACCGCAACATCCTCGTCGACCAGGCGATGCAGAACGACTTCCGCCCGTTCGGCGGGGCGATGGTCAAGGTCCAGAACCGGACCGCAGACAAGGCCTACGAGATCTACCTCGCGCTCTACCAGGCCGTCAGCGGCACCGACGAGCGCCAGAACATCTACCGCGAGTTCTCGCCCGACTTCTTCGACCTCATCGTGGTGGACGAGTGCCACCGGGGGAGCGCCTCGGCAGACTCGGCGTGGCGCGAGATCCTGAACTACTTCGCGCCCGCCGCCAAGCTGGGGCTCACGGCCACGCTGAAGGAGACGGCCGACGTGTCGACCTCGCACTACTTCGGCGACGCGCTCTACACCTACTCGCTCAAGCAGGGCATCGAGGACGGCTTTCTCGCGCCTTACCACGTCATCCGGCTGAGTCTGGACCGGGACCTGGAGGGCTGGCGCCCCGAGGCGGGCACGACCGACCGTTACGGGCGCGAGATCGAGGACCGCGAGTACGGCCAGAAGGACTTCGACAAGACGCTCGTGCTGCCGGAGCGGCGGAAGGCGGTCGCGCAGCGGATTGCGGAGTTCCTGGAGACGAACGACCCGTACGCCAAGACCATCGTGTTCTGCGTGGACATCGAGCACGCCGAGGCGATGCGGCGGGAGCTGGTCAACGCCTGCGCCGACCGCGTGCGCGAGGACGCCCGCTACGTCGTCCGCATTACGGGCGACAGTGACGACGGCGTCCGACAGCTCGACCCCTTCATCGACCCCGAGAGCTGGTACCCTGTCATCGCGACGACGAGCCAGATGCTCACGACGGGCGTGGACGCCCAAACGTGCAAGCTCATCGTGCTCGACCGCTCGATCGGGTCGATGACCGAGTTCAAGCAAATCATCGGGCGCGGGACGCGGCTCCGCGAGGACTACGGCAAGGTCGGGTTCACGATCCTCGACACCCGGCGCAACACCAACAAGTTCTCCGACCCGGAGTTCGACGGGGACCCAGTGCGCGTCTTCGAGGTGGTGCCGGGCGAGCCCGTCCCGAGCACCGACACGATGGAGCCGGACGAGGCAGACCCCGACGACCCGACCGCCTCGGGGCCGGACCGCGACTGGGTCGTCACCGGCCAGGACCCCGGGCCGCGCAAGCTCTACGCCGACGGCGTGGAGGTCCGCAAGGTGAACGAGCGGTACATGGTCTACGGCGCCGACGGACGACTCATCACCGAGAGCCTCCGCGACTTCACCCGCTCGAAGGTCCACGAGCGGTTCGCCTCGCTGGACGACTTCCTGACACGGTGGCGCGAGGCGGACCGGAAGGCCGCCGTCGTGGAAGAGATGGAGGAGCAGGGGCTTCCGCTCGACGCGCTCCGCGAGGAGATCGCCCGCGAGCGGGGCGCGGACGCTGCCTCGATGGACCCGTTCGACCTCGTGGCACACGTCGCCTTCGACCGGCCGCCGGTGACGCGCTCCGAGCGCGCCCGGACGGCCCGCCGGTCCGACGTGTTCGACCGCTACGAGGCGCCCGCCCGAGAAGTGCTGGCGGCGCTCCTCGACAAGTACGCCGACGAGGGAATCGAAGACCTGGAGGCGATGGACGTGCTCCGCGTGCAGCCGCTCAACCGGTTCGGAACGCCCCTGGAGATCGTCCGCCGCTTCGGCGGGAAGGACGGGTATCATCGAGCGGTCCAAGACTTGACGCGCGCGCTGTACCGGGCTGCGTAGTCTCCGGCATGGCCGACCTCTTCTCCTCGATGCGCGTCGTCGACAAGGACGACGCGACCCCGCCCGAGCCCACGCCGCCCGCCTCGGGGCGCTCCGCCGCGAAGCCGTCCGCTTCAGGGCGCGGACGCACCGCCAGCTCGATCGCGTCCACCGTCAAGTCCATCCAGGACATCATGCGGAAGGACGCGGGCGTCGACGGCGACGCCCAGCGCATCTCGCAGCTCGCGTGGATGCTCTTCCTCAAGCTCCTCGACGACAAGGAGCAGGAGTATGAGCTGCTGGACGACGCCTACCGCTCGCCCCTCCCCGACCGCCTGAAGTGGCGCGCCTGGGCGGCCGACGACGAGGGCATCACCGGCGACGCGCTCGCGGGCTTCGTGGACGCGCGCCTGCTTCCCGTCCTCCGCGGCGAGTCCGTCAAGACCGACGACGGGACCGACCTCCGGCTCGATCTCTCGCTCCCGGCCGGCCAGCTCATCCGGGGCGTCTTCGAGGACACGTACAACTACATGAAGTCGGGGACGCTGCTGCGGCAGGTCGCCAACAAGCTGGGCGAGATCGACTTCACGACGACGCACGACCGCCACGCCTTCAACGACGTCTACGAGACGATCTTGAAGGGCCTCCAGAGCGCCGGCAACGCGGGCGAGTACTACACGCCGCGCGCCGTGACCCGCTTCATGGCCGAGCGCGTGGACCCCCGCCTCGGGGACGTGGTCTTCGACCCGGCGTGCGGAACGGGCGGCTTCCTCGTGGATGCCATCGAGCACCTCCGGCGCAAGGGCATCAACTCGGTGCTGGAGCGCGACGTGCTCCAGTCCACGATCCGGGGCGTGGAGAAGAAGCCGCTCCCGCACCTCCTCGCGACGACCAACCTCATCCTCCACGACATCGAGGTGCCGCAGGTCGAGCACGGCAACAGCCTGGCGCGGCCCCTCCGCGACTACGGGCCGAAGGACCGCGTGGACGTGGTGCTGACGAACCCGCCCTTCGGCGGCGTCGAGGAGGACGGGATCGAGAACAACTTCCCGGTCGAGTTCCGCACGCGCGAGACGGCGGACCTCTTCATGGCGCTCATCCTGCGGCGGTTGAAGGAGGGCGGCCGCGCGGCGGTGGTCCTGCCCGACGGGTTCCTTTTCGGCGAGGGCGTCAAAACGCGGCTGAAGGAGACGCTGCTGGCGGAGTGCGACCTCCACACGGTCGTTCGCCTGCCGAACGGGGTGTTCGCGCCGTACACGTCGATCAACACGAACCTGCTGTTCTTCGAGAAGGGGCGACCGACGAAGGCGACGTGGTTCGTGGAGCACCCGCTGCCGGAGGGCTACCGGCAGTACACGAAGACGAAGCCGGTCCGCTTCGAGGAGTTCGGGTACCTCGCTGACTGGTGGACGGATCGCAAAGAGACGGAGTGGGCCTGGAAGGCGTCGGTGGACGATCTCGTAGAGCGGGGCTTCAACCTGGACCTGGAGAACCCGCACGAGGAGGAGGCCGAGCGGCACGACCCGGTGGAGCTGCTGGCGGAGTTGGAGGCGGCGCAGGCCGAGGTGCAGGCCACACGCGACGCCCTCCGCGCGGCGCTGGCGGAGGCGCTCGCATGACGGGAGACCGGATCCTCCTGGAGCAGTTCGACGCGCTCGTCGACATCCCCGAGGCGGTAGAGCGGCTGCGGCGGTTTGTGCTCGACCTCGCCGTTCGCGGGAAGTTGGTGGCTCAGGACCCGACCGATGAGCCCGCCTCGGTGTTGCTCGAGCGCATCGAGGCGGAGAAGCGGCGGCGCTACAAGGCGGGCGAGATCCGTAAACCGAAGGCGCTCAAGCCTGTTACCGAGGCGGAACGGCCGTTCGACGCACCAACCGGATGGATATGGACGCGCGTTGGCGTGATAGGGGCAATCAACCCAAGAAATAAGTTGGACGACGACATGACGGTCTCGTTCGTACCGATGACCCTGATCGAGGACGGAGTCGGATCAGGCCACACGTCAGAAGAACGTTCGTGGAGTCAGGTCAAGAAGGGATACACACATTTCGCTGAAGGCGACATTGGTCTTGCGAAGATTACGCCCTGTTTTCAGAATCGAAAATCTGTCATTTTCAAGAATCTCTCCAGCGGCTATGGTGCGGGAACAACGGAGCTGCATGTCTTACGTCCAGGCTCGACAGAGCTAGAAAGCCTATACATTCTCTTGTTTCTCCAGTCCGAGCGCTTCATCGAGGGAGGACTGGCTCAAATGACGGGCACAGCCGGACAACAACGGGTACCGCGCTCGTATTTCGAAGAAGCGGCCGTCTGCCTCCCGCCGCTCGCGGAGCAGCGTCGGATCGTCGCCCGCATCGACGAATTGATGGCCCTCTGCGACCGCCTCGGGGACGGCCTCGTCCGCCGCGACGCGCTCCACCAGACGTGGGCGGCCTCCACCGTCCGGCACGTCACGGAGGACGCACCCATCGGCGGCGCCCCGCCGTGGTCGTTCGCGGAGGCCCACCTCGACGCACTCCTCGCCGACCCCGAGGCGGTCCCACTCGTCCGCCGAATGGTGCTCGACCTCGCGGTCCGGGGCAAGCTGACGCGGCAGGACCCGGCCGACGAGCCCGCCTCGGTGTTGCTCGGGCGCATCGAGACGGAGAAGCGGCGGCGCCACGAGGCGGGCGAGATCCGCAAGCCGAAGGCGCTCCAGCCCGTCTCAGAGGCGGAGCGGCCGTTCGAGGTGCCGGAGGGATGGGTGTGGGCGAGACTCGGGCATCTGGTTGAACTCTGGAACGGCCGTGCTTACAGCCGCTCCGAACTGCTCCAGTCCGGTACCCCAGTCATCCGCATCCAGAACCTCAACGGGGGCACGTCCTGGTACTACTCTGACCTCGATCTACCGGATGAGAAGTACTGCGATCCGGGCGACCTCCTGTACGCTTGGTCCACGTCGTTCGGGCCATACATCTGGGGGGGACCGAGAGCCATCTTCCACTATCACATCTGGCGTGTCGAGCCGCACCACGGTGACGTCGACCGAGACTACCTCTATCACTTCCTTCAGGATCTGACTGAGGACGCGAAGAACGATACTCGCGGCTCTACGATGGTTCATCTCACAAAGTCTGGGATGGAACAGTACCCCGTTCCGCTCCCCCCCGAAGCTGAACAGCGGCGCATTGCAGAGCGTGTGGACTCAATGATGGCGTATTGCGACCGGCTCGCGGATGGGATCAGTGCGCGGCAGGCAACAGCCCAACAGCTACTCACGATCATTCTTGCGAGCGCTTGAACCTATCGTTTGCTAACCGCGCTATGAGCCCGTATGCTTGGCGCGCCCTCGGAGCCTAGCGTCCGAGGGGAAGCTCGTCGCACAGCGGGTTCCCTAGGGACCCCGCCAGTGCGAGTGCGAGCGTGACCATCTGGATCATCAGACTCACTGTCTGGACGAACCGGGTCACGGTCGCGGTGGTGTTCTCGAAAGGGGACATCGGTGCTACGGCTACGTTGTTGCAGTCCGCCTTCGGGCTGGCGAGCTATGCGTTTTGCAGATCACAAACACGTAATCACCTTCACCGGTGAGTGCGCCTAGTACGCGGCCAGAATGCTGGCCGGAGACGCTCGGCGGTCTCGTTGCTACGGCTTAACCGCGACGCCTCGGCTCACGCCGAGGCGTTTCGCTTTCAATGCGATCCTTCAACAAGCCCTACCGCAAGCGGGAGGGGTGGTACCGACCCCGCGCCTACTCTCACTTCGACGAGCCGATCTCGGAGGCACGAGCGGCACAACTCGTCACCGACCCCGAGGCGGTCGCTCGGCACGCCTTCTTCCCCTTCATCAAGCGCGTCGTTCGGGTCGACCGCTACAAGGCGAATGACTCTGGAACGAAGGAGGTCAAGCTGAAGAAGCGGCCGATCTGCTTTGCGTCCCACGTCGACTCTCACGTCTTCGCCTACTACGCGGACATCCTGACGAAGGCGTACGATGACCGGCTGGACGGTGAGGTATGTGAGCCGTGCGTGATCGCCTACCGCTCGCTCAGCAAGACCAACATCCACTTTGCTGCCGAGGCGTTCGACGACATCCGACAGAACGCGCCCTGCGCCGTCCTGGCCTTCGACGTCAAGAGCTTCTTCGACACACTCGATCACGACCTCCTGAAGCGCGAGTGGGCGGCACTTCTCGATGTAGACCGGCTACCCGACGATCACTACGCCGTCTTCAGGACCGTCACCCGGTTCGCGTTCGTCAAGGAGCGGCGGCTGAAGAAGCTGTTCCAGAAGCACTACATCCAGCGGAAAAAGGATCGTCGGCGCCGCGGTCGGAAGGGACGGCGCCCTCGCGTCCCTCGAATCTGTTCGCCCCAGCAATTCCGCGACCGTGTCCGGCGCGAGAAGGACCGGGGCCGGTCGCTGATCGCCGTCAACGAGGCGGGGAAAGGCATCCCGCAGGGATCACCGATCAGCGCCGTTCTGGCGAACCTGTACATGCTCCCGTTCGACCTCGCCTTCGAGGCGTACGTCTCGAAGGTCGGAGGCGTCTACCGACGCTACAGCGACGACCTCCTCGTGATCTGTCCGCTCGACAAGGCAGTCGAGGTTGAGAAGACGGTCAACGAGATGATCGCGGAGCGCAAGATCAAGCTGGGCAAAGAGAAGACCGAGCGGTTCGTCGCCAAGCCTGTCCAGGACACCCTTTCGATCACCAAGATGCGGGCGGATGGCACCGACACGGGCGAGGCAGCCGAGGTCCAGTATCTCGGTTTCGTGTTCGACGGCAAGGTCGTCCGGCTGCGCCCGAACAGTCTCACGAAGTACTACCGGCGGATGGGTCGAGCCGTCATGCGCGAGAAAGAGCGCGTGCAGGAGGCTCGGAAGACGGGCGAGGACGCTCAGTTCAGTTCGCGCCGCCTCTACCGAGGCTATTCGCACGTGGGATCGACCAACTTTCCCCGCTACGCCTACCGCGCAGCGAAGGAGATGAATAGCCCGGCTATCCGCCGCCAGCTACGTCGACATGCGATGACGCTCGACAGCCTGCTCAAGAGGCACGAGCAGGGGTACGCGAAACGAATAGCGCGGAACCAGGCTCACCGTCAGAACGACAAGGCGCGCCGGTCAGTTCGCAACACCAAAGGCTGACTACGCCTCCAGCGGCACCGCTGGCACGGGCGCAGGCGTCCACCCGAGCGCGCGGAGATGGCGCCACGCCTCCTCGATGTCCGTCTCCGACATCCGCCGCCGCTTGCGGTCGTTCCACTGATGAACCCCAGTGACCGTCGCCGCGAGGTCGTCGGCGGCTCCTGGCTTCCGGGTCATCACCCAGTGGACGGTCGCCAATAGCTCCATCCCGTACGGCGTCTCGAACCCCTCGATCAGCTCCCGCACGGCCCCGAGGCGGGCGTCGAGTTGCTGCTCCGGCGGCTGGCCGGCCATCACCTCGCGGGCCTCGTCGAGCGCGCCGGGGAGGAGCGACAGCTCCGTCCGCACCTGGTCGCGGTCGCCCACGCCGGTGACGAAGTGGCCGTCCATGTCGCGGAGGTGGTGGTGCAGCGTCTCCGCGTACGGCCCGAACTGGCGAGCCTCGAACGCGAAGCCTCGCATGAGCCCGACCTCGGACCCGAAGTACGTCAGCTTCTGCACCTCGATGGCCGACAGCGGGTACTCCAGCGCGCCGTAGGCGTCCACGAGGGCGACCGTCGCCGCCTTGTTCGCCGTGAGGTTCGGCCGCGTGGTCTCGACGCGAAGGTCCTGCGCGCGGGGCGCGCCGCCCGGCTCGTAGAGGAGGACGCGCACGTCGGGGAGGTCGGCGAAGGCCGCCTCGATGCGCTCGCGGACGTCCGGCCAGTGGAGGCCGCCGTTTCCGCTCCCAAGCGGGGGAATCGCGATGGACCGGATGCCGAGGTGACGGACCGTGTCGACGAGGTCGACGAGCCCCGCCTCGATGTCCCCGAGGCGGGACTTGTTCTTCCAGTGGCCCTTCGTCGGGAACTGGACGATGTAGCGCGGCCCCTGGGCATCATCCGCCAGTCCGCCGCGGTCGAACACGAGGACCCGGCCGAGTTGGACGGCACCCGCGTCGCACGCCCGCTTGTAGTGCGAGTAGCTCTCCGGGAACGTCTTGCGGAACTGGAGCGCGATCCCCTTCCCCATCACGCCCACGCAGTTGACCGTGTTGACGAGCGCCTCGGCGGGGGCCTGGAGCAGATCACCGGTGGTACGCTCGATCATCGAAAACGGAGGCGAGAGGGGCGTTCGGAAGATAGGGTCAGGGCGTGAAGTACCAGTCCGGCCTGGGCTTACCTCTCAGGTCGAGATCGTGTTCGCGTACGAGAGCGTCCACCTGCGTAGCACGGTCGGCGTCGGCGGTCGCGAAGCCTTCGAGGGCCGAAAGCGGGAGCCGGTCCCGGACCAGGAACTCGGCCTGCCGGCGCCGCTGGCGGTCGTTGTCGTCGCGGGTGTCGGTCCACATCCGACTCTGCATCAACGGCTAGTCGATGCGGTCGAGTTCACCGGGATCGGTCAAGAACTCGTTCGGCCGGGTGACGGCGTGGTAGAGCGAGAACGCATACGTCAGGCCGTGAGCCTCGACCTGCTCGACCGACGAGACGAGGTACACGAGGTCCTGCGGCGTGGCCTCCCCCGAGGCGGTCCACTCCTTCCCGATCCGGTAGAGCATCGGAGACCGGGGTGCGAAGTAGAACGGGACGTAGTCGTGCAGGGTGCCGCCGAGGGGAACGTGGGTCCGGCCACGTCTCCGCTGCAGGCTGCTGCTCGCGATGTCCCGCGCAGGTCGCTTCTGCCCTTCCGCCAGTCGGTTCGTGCTCAGCAGCTCCCCTGCGGCCAGGATCGCGGGGAGCGTCTCCAGGTGGACGAAGTGGTAGAGCAGGCAGGGGCGGGGACGAGACATGGCGCAAACGCGGCCGACAAGGTAGTCGGGGAGGCCGAAGGCTCGAACATCTGTGGGGCCTATCCCGCCCATTCGGCGAGACGGTGGCTGCGACGTTCAGGGCGATCCCGCGCGCACGAGGAATTGCCCCCGCCGGAGATGCTTGTTCGCCCGCGCGTTCGGGCGATCCCGCGCGCACGAGGAATTGCCTCGGCTGGGCACGCGCTGTGAATTAGCGGCTTACCCCACCCGCCGAGAGGACTCTTCGGGCCGCCTGCCGTAGCCTCCTGACCTGCCCTCCACCCGGAGGGCTCCCTGGGGGACGCAGGCCGTGGTGGGACTGCGTCCCCCAACTCTGTCCGCACAGCCGCACGCACACGCCGGCCTCAGGCCCCGAGGCGGTCTGTCTGGGCTGGCGTCGCCCCCGCCGCCTCGGAGTCGGCCTCCGCCTCGGTGGCCTCCGGCCCCGCCTCGGGGAGGGTGACGATGAAGGCCGTCCCCTCGCCCTCGGTCGTCTCCAGGTCCAGCGTGCCGCCGTGGCCGTGCACCACGATCTCGTACGTCAGCGAGAGGCCGAGGCCGGTGCCCTCGCCGGTCGGCTTGGTGGTGAAGAACGGCTCGAAGATGCGCTCGCGGTCCGCCTCGGGGACGCCCGGCCCGTTGTCGGCCACGCGCACCTCGACGCGGTCGGCCCCGAGGCGGCGCGTCGAGACGGTCAGGCGCGGCGCGTAGTCGCCCCCCTCCGAGGCGGTCCGCATCCGGACCGCCTGCAGGGCGTTGTCGAGCAGGTTCAGGAACACGCGGCCCATCTCCTCGGGCACCATCGCCACCTCCCCCACCTCGTGGTCGAAGCGCTTGTCGATCTCGACGTGGAAGCCCGTGTGCTCGGCCCGCATCCCGTGGTAGGCGAGGCCGACGTACTCGTCGAGGAGCGCGTTCAGTGGAGCGGGGCGGCGGGGACCAGGCTGGGCGCGGCTGTGCGCCAGCATGCTGCGGATGATGCCGTCGGCGCGGCGGCCGTGATCTCGGATCTTGGCCGCGTTCGCGCGCAGGTCGTCGAGCAGGTCGCCCGAGGCGTCGAGCGCCTCGGAGACCGGGCGCGAGGCGTCCTCCCGGATCTCCGCCTCGAAGTCGTCGAGCAGCTCCTGCGAGAGCTGCGCGAAGTTGTTGACGAAGTTGAGCGGGTTCTTCAGCTCGTGGGCCACGCCCGCCGTGAGCTGGCCGAGGGAGGCCATCTTCTCCTGCTGGACGAGCTGCGCCTGGGCGTTCGAGAGCCGCTCCAGCGACGCCTCCAGCTCGGCCTGCTGGGCCTCCAGCTCGGTACGCCGCGCTTCGAGGAGCTGCCCGCGCCGCCGCAGGCGGTCTCGCAGGCGCGCGACCCGGACCGTCACGCGGTGTTGCGCGTGGCGCCCGGCGTAGAGCGCCCCGTTCATGACCGTCGCCAGGAACGTCGCCAGGACGAGGTACGACAGGCGGCGGACCGTCTCGCCGTCGTCGAGGCCGCTCGTCCACCCGTAGCTGGCCGAGACGAGCGTGTGGGCGATCGTGAGGAGCCCCCCGAAGACGAGCGTCTGGACGGGCTGGTAGGGCACCGTCCCGACCGTCAGGAACAGCAGGAGCGACAGCCACGCCGCCAGGAACTCGATGTCGCGGCGTGTGACGTCGTCGACGGTCAGGAGGATCGCGGCCGCGAACACGTAGGCCGCCAGGAGCCACCGCCCGGCCCGCAGCCCCGGCTGGAAGCGCGCGACGATCAGGAAGACCGCCGTCGCCGCGAAGATGAGGAGCTTGTCCGAGAGGATGCGCGCGATCTGGCCGGCCGACGACACCATCCCGTCGCCCGCTAGCATCCCTGTCACGATCGCCGCCACGGCGGCCCCGAGGAGGGCTGCGACCCCGAACAGGCCGGCCACGCGCAGACCCCGCACGGTGGCCGCGTCCAGGACACGGCGGAACTCCGGGTCGCGTTCGCGCCGCGTCGGGGCGACGTACCGCTCCCAGAGGACGCGGAGGCGGCGTTGCAGGGTCATCGGGTCCGGGAGGTGCGGGCGTCCTACTCGGCACGCGGCCGTTTGTCCCCCAAGGATCTATCCGGAACGTCGGCGTGGAAGAAGGAGCCGGAGCGAGCGGGTGCTGAGCAAGGAGCGCGAAGCAGCCAATGCGCTAGCATTGGCGATACAGCGCGACGCCGCGCAGCGCACGCGCAGCCGGGCGACGCTGCGAGGGCGTTTCGGATAGGTCCCAAGGCGATCCCCGGCCTCCCGCCGCCTCGGGGGCGCCCGGTACCTTGGTCCATGCCGCGCCTCCCCGGTCCCGCCCTCCCCGTCGACGCCGTCCTGGGCCGCCTCGTAAACGCCCTCGGCGAGGCAAGGTCGGCGGTGCTCCAGGCGCCGCCGGGGGCCGGCAAGACGACGCGGGTGCCCCTCGCCCTCCTCGAGGCTGGGTGGCTGGAGGGCCAGACGATCGTGATGCTGGAGCCGCGGCGGATCGCGGCGCGGGCGGCGGCGCAGCGACTGGCCGCGCAGCTCGGCGAACGCGTCGGCGACACGGTCGGCTACCGGATCCGCGGCGAGGCGACGGTGAGCCGGCGAACCCGCATCGAGGTCGTGACGGAGGGCATCCTCACGCGGCGCCTCCTCTCGGACCCGTCGCTCGATGACGGCCCCGAGGCGGTCGGCGTGGTCGTCTTCGACGAGGTCCACGAGCGGAGCCTGCCGGGCGACCTCGGCCTCGCGCTCTGCCTCCAGGCGCGCGAGCTGCTCCGCCCCGACCTCCGCCTCGTGGCGATGAGCGCGACGCTCGACGGCGCCCGCTTCGCCGACCTCCTCGGGGAGGGCACGCCCGTGGTCACGAGCGAGGGGCGCACGTTCCCCGTCGAGACGCACCACCTCGGGCGTCCCCAGGCGACGGCCGGAGGTCGCCCGCCGCGCATCGAGGACGCCGTCGCGGCCGCCGTTGGCCGGGCGCTCAACGCCGAGGCGGGGAGCGTGCTGGCCTTCCTGCCCGGGGCCGGCGAGATCCGCCGAACCGCCGACCGCCTCGGGGAGGGGCTCCCGGCAGACGTCCGCGTGGCGCCGCTCTACGGCGACCTCAGCGGGCGCGAGCAGGACGCCGCCATCGCGCCGGCCGCCTCGGGGACGCGCAAGGTGGTGCTGGCGACGAGCATCGCCGAGACGAGCCTCACCATCGAGGGTGTGCGCGTGGTCGTGGACGCCGGCCTCACGCGGCGGCCGCGCTTCGACCCGGGCAGCGGGATGAGCCGCCTCGAGACCGTGAGGGTGAGCGCCGCCGAGGCGGACCAGCGGCGCGGGCGCGCCGGGCGCACCGAGCCGGGCGTCTGCTACCGGCTGTGGAGCGAGGTCGAGCAGGCGGCGCTCCGTCCCTTCGCCCCGCCCGAGATCGCGCAGGCCGACCTCACCCCGCTCGCGCTCGACCTCGCCGCGTGGGGCGCCGCGCCAGCCGACCTCCGCTGGCTCGACCCGCCCCCCGAGGCGGCCTACGCGACCGCCCGCGAGCTGCTGGCCGAGTTGGGCGCCCTCGGCGCCGCCGGCGCGCTCACCGGCCACGGCCGCGCGATGGCCGCCCTCCCGATGCACCCGCGCCTGGCACACATGGCGCTCCGCGCCCGCGACGCCGGCCGGGCCGCGCTCGCCGCCGACCTCGTGGGCCTGCTCTCCGAGCGCGACGTGTTCCGCTTCGAGCAGCGCGTGCCCGACGCCGACCTCCGGCTCCGCATCGAGGCGGTGCGCAAGAGCGAGACGCTGTCGTTCCGCGGCGTCCGCCTCGACCGGGGCGCCCTCGCCCGGGCCCGCCGCGAGGCGACCCGATGGCGCCGCGCCTGGACCGCCCAGGACCGGCCCGACGACCTTGACCACGCCGGCCACCTGCTCGCCCTCGCCTACCCCGACCGCGTCGCGCAGCGCGTGGCCGACACCGCCGAGGGCGCCCGCTACCGGCTCCGCGAGGGACGCGCCGCTCGCCTCGGGGCCGACCAGCCCCTCGCCGACGAGCCGTTTCTGGCCGTCGGCGACCTCGACGACCGGCCGGGCGGCGCCCGCGTCTTCCTCGCCGCGCCGCTCGCGGCCGACGACGTCGACGACCTCTTCGCCAGCCAGATCGTCACCGAGGCGGAGGTCGCCTGGGACCCCGAGGCGGGGCGTGTACGGGCGCGCGAGGTCGTCCGCCTCGGGGCGGTTGTGCTGCGCGAGGCGCCGATCCGGAGTCCCGCGCCGCACCTCGTGCAGGCCGGGCTGGTCGAGGGCGTGCGGCAGACCGGGCTGGGCGCGCTGCCGTGGACGAAGGACACGCGGCGCCTCCGCGAGCGGCTGGCGTTCCTGCACCACCACCTCGGGGATCGGTGGCCGGACGTGAGCGACGCGGCGCTCCTGGGCAGCCTCGACGCATGGCTCGGGCCGTACCTCGCGGGCATGAAGGCGCTCGGCGACCTCCGCCGGCTCGATCTGGGTATGGTTCTGATGGCCCTCGCGCCGCCCGGCGCCCGCGCCGACCTCGACCGCCTTGCGCCGAGCCACGTGACGGTGCCGAGCGGGTCGGTCCGCCCGATCGACTACACCGAGGCGGAGGCGCCGGTGCTGGCGGTGCGCCTGCAGGAGGTGTTCGGGCTCGATGCGACGCCGCGCGTGCTCGGCGGGCGGCTCCCGCTGGTGATGCACCTGCTGAGCCCGGCGCAGCGGCCGGTGCAGGTGACGACCGACCTCGCCTCGTTCTGGCGCGACGCCTACTTCGACGTGCGCAAGGACCTCCGCGGCCGCTACCCGAAGCACCACTGGCCGGAGAACCCGCTGGAGGCGACGCCGACGGCCCGCGCGAAGCGACGGCGGTAGGCGCGGTGCCGCCGCCTCGGGGTCGGCGGGTCGGTGGGCAGTGCGTCGGTGGTCAGTGCGTCAGTGGGCAGTGCGTCAGTGGACAGGCAGTGGAGGGAGACGACGCCGCCTCGGGGGTTGCGCACGGTCGAATCGGAGCACGCGTAGGGGCGCGGCGTGCCGCGCCCCATACGCATCAGGTTAAGCGCGCTCTGCTCGACAGCATGGGGCCGTAGAGCCCCGACGGAAGGAAAGCCGCCTCGGCGGGTATCCGTGTAGCGACCAAGCTGCACATACCCCGCTCCGGCGGCTCTCCGATGACCA
>JBCCQJ010000021.1:0-26677 GCA_039024395.1 Bacteroidota bacterium
GCCGACAGCCGACAGCCGACAGCCGACAGCCGACCCGTCAGGTTGCGTCTGCCCGTTACCATTTCCCAGTTCCTCGCCCCCCCGCTCCGCCTATCCTGCGGTCGTCCCCGTCTCGGAGTGGCGCCGGCCCCGAGGCGGAGGCACCTTTCCCCAATCCCCACCTCCCGACCCCCAATCCCTGCTCCCATGACCCTCGCCCTTCCCGACGGCCGCAGCCTCCGGCCTGGCAAAATCCTCTGCATCGGCCGCAACTACGCCGCGCACGTCGCCGAGATGGGGTACGCCTCCGACGCCGAGCCGGTCGTCTTCCTCAAGCCCACGACGGCCCTCGCGCCCGACGGCGGCGAGGTCGTGCTGCCGCGCCAGTCGGCCGACGTCCACCACGAGCTGGAGCTGGTCGTGGTCGTCGGAACCGCCGGCCGGCATGTCGCCGAGGCAGACGCGCTTGGCCACGTCGCGGCCTACGCGCTCGGGCTCGACCTGACCGCCCGCGACCTCCAGGCCCAGGCCAAGGCCAGAAAGGCTCCCTGGAGCATCGCCAAAGGCTTCGACACGTTCGCGCCGCTCGGACCGCTGGCCGACGCCGAGGCGGTGGGCGACCCGCAGGCGCTCGAGATCGCGCTCGCCGTCAACGGCGAGGAGCGCCAGCGCGGCACGACCGACCGCATGGTGTTCTCCGTCGCCCGCATCGTCTCGTTCCTCTCGTCCGTGTTCACGCTCGAGCCGGGCGACCTGATCTACACCGGCACGCCCGAGGGCGTCGCCCCGATCCGCGACGGCGACCGCCTCGTGGCGACGTGCGCGGCGCTCCCCACGCTCACCGTCACCGCCCGCGCCGAGGGCTGAGGCACGAAGCCCCGGCACGCGGCGTTCGCTCGCCGTCCCCTCGCTCTGCTCGTGCGCGCCCCTTTCGCCCTCGCCCTTCTCGTCTTCGCCGTGTCCGCCTCGGGGCAGCCGGTGCGGCCCGGGGTCGACGTGCCCGGCCGCGTCGAGGCGGTCGACGCTCGCCTCGAGCTGACGGTCCTGGACGCCGAGACCGGTGCGCCACTCCCCGGCGCGACGGCGCAGGTGCAGGGCGAGGAGGGAGGCGCCTCGGCCGGCGCCGACGGTCAGCTCGCGCTCGACCTGCCGTTCGTGCCGGCGACGGTGGTCGTCCGCTTCGTGGGGTACGCGAGCGCGCAGCTCGGCATCGAGGCGGACGACGTCGAGGGCGGCGTCGTGCGGAAGACGGTGCGGCTGTCCCCGGCGCCGTTCGTGCTGGGCGAGGTGACCGTCTCGGGCGAGCCGCCCGGCGAGATCCTGTGGCGGCGCCTGCTCGCGCGGCGCGAGTTCCTCTCGGACCGCCTCGGGGCCTACGCCGCCGAGGGCTACGGGCGGTTCCTGCTCCTCCGCGACGGCGTGACCGACGTGCGGCCGGTCCCGATCCGCCTCGAGGAGACGCTCTCGAACCTGTCGTGGTCGCGGCTCCGCGGGCTCCAGGAGGAGGTCGTCGCCCGGCACCGGACGCCGCCCGGCGGGCCGTTCAACTGGGCACGGATGGGGCCGTTGCCGGACCTCTACTTCGAGGACGTGCTCTGGCTCGACGGCCGCGCCATCCCCTCGCCGACCGCCCCGAACGCGCTCCGCAACTACGCCTTCCGCCTCGGCGAGACCGTCGACGCCGACGGGTTCCGCTACCTCGACCTCGCCGTGATCCCGAGGCGCAACGGGCTCGTCAGCGGCCGCATCCGCGTCGTCGACACGCTGCTCGTCATCGCCGAGGCGGACCTCCGGTTCGTGCCGGGCCGGCTCGCGGGTCCGGTCGACGACTTCGACGCGAGCTACCGGTGGAGCTACGAGTCGGCGTGGGCCGGCGAGACCCTGGGCGACTCGCTGTGGCTGCCGCGCCGCTTCGACCGCGAGGGGCGGGTGACGGTGAACCTGCCCGGCTACCGCGTCCCCACGGTCCGCTTTCGGCAGATGACGGTGCTCGACCTTGTGGTGCCGGGCGCTCGCGGCGAGGCGACCCGCCTCGGGCGGCGCTACCGGAGTCCGCGGGCCGTCTACGAGGGCCGGAACGTGTACCGCGCCGCCCGCAACGCGCTCCCCCTCGACAGCCTCGAGGTCGCGGCCGACGAGTCGCCGCGGCTCCGCCGCGTGTCGATCGCCGACATGCTCCCTCGGCAGGAGGGCCTCGCCATTGCCACGCCGCTGACCGCGATCACCAACGCGCTCGGCATCGGCGGCGTGAAGCTCGAAGGCGACGACGACCCGTAGGCTGTGGGCTGTGGGCTGTGGGCTGTGGGCTGTGGGCTGTGGGCTGTGGGCTGTGGGCTGTGGGCTGTGGGCTGTGGGCGACGGTAGAAAAGTTCCGGGCAACTCGTTGCCACACAACTTGATCCGCCTCAGGACAGGTGGCAGTTTTCCACTTTCCACTTTCCACTTTCCACTTTCCACTTTCCCGATGCACCTCGACACCCTCCGCGACCACTGCCTCGCCAAGCCGGGGGCGACGGAGGACCTGCCGTTTGGCCCCGACGTGCTCGTGTTCAAGGTGGCCGGCAAGATGTTCGCCATGACCAACCTCGAGCGGATGCCGCTGGCGGTCGGCATGAGATGCCGCTGGCGGTCGGCATGAAGTGCGACCCCGAGCGGGGCGTCGACCTCCGGGAGCGGTACGCCGGCATCGACACCGGGCCGTACCTCAACGGCAAGCACTGGCACTACGTCGAGCTGCAGAGCGATGTCTCGGATGCCCTCATCCGCGAACTCCTCGACCACTCCTACGACCTCGTCGTGGCCGGGTTGACGAGGAAGGCGCGAGCGGAACTCCCCGAGGCGGGAGGCCCGTGAGGAGGCGGGGTCGCCGCCTCGGGGACGGAGCGAGGGCGCGAACAGGATGCGCAGACGACGGTAGGAAACCCCGTCTCCCCGATCCCATCATGCGCTTGCTCCTGCTCCTCGCCGTCCCCCTCACGCTCGCCGCCTGCGCCGACGACGCTCCGGCGGCCGACACCTCCGAGGCCGACGCCCGCCCCGAGGCGGTGGCCGCGGCTGACCGCGGCGCGCAGGCCATCCTCGACGGGTTGAACGGCTCGGGCGTCTCGGGCACGGTCGCCTTTCGCGAGACCGACGGCGCCCTGACGATGCGGATCGCGCTGGCCGGCCTCACACCGGGCGCGCACGGGTTCCACGTCCACGAGGGCGACTCGTGCGGGCCGGGCGAAGACGGGACGCCCGGGGGCGCGGCCGGCGGCCACTTCAACCCGCTCGTGAGCGAGCACGGTGCGCCGGCCGACGCGCCCTCGGACCGCCACGCGGGCGACCTGGGCAACATCACTGCCAACGAGGAGGGCATCGTGGCCGGCACCGTCGTCGACTCGGTGCTCACGCTCTCCGGCCCGACGTCGGCGATCGGGCGCGCCGTGATCGTCCACGCCGACGCCGACGACCTGACGAGCCAGCCGAGCGGCGCGGCCGGCCCGCGCGTCGCCTGCGGCATCGTCGAGGAAGCCGGCCCCGAGGCGGACCTGCTGTAGACCGCCTCGGGGTGGTCCGACAGGACGGTGCCACAGGGCTGGCGCCGGGCGCGGCTATTTTCTCGGCCCGAGGGCAGTGATCCAGCACCGTGGCCGAGCAGAACGACCTCTTCCTGAGCAAAAAGGAGCAGACGCGCCAGAACCAGACGCCGCTCATGCGGCAGTACTGGAAGATCAAGGACCGCCACCCCGGCGCGATCCTGCTCTTCCGCATGGGCGACTTCTACGAGACGTTCGAGGACGACGCCGTGACGGTCGCCGACGTGCTCGGCATCACCCTCACCAAGCGGGGCAACGGGGCCGCCGAGGACACGCCGCTGGCCGGCTTCCCACACCACGCGCTCGACCAGCACCTGCCGAAGCTCGTCCAGGCCGGCCACCGCGTCGCCGTCTGCGAGCAGCTCGAGGACCCGAAGTACGCCCGCAAGATCGTCAAGCGGGGCGTCGTCGAGGTGGTGACGCCGGGCGTGGCGTTCCGCGACCCGCTGCTGCAGTCGAAGCGCTCGACCTACCTCGCCGCCGTCGCCTGGGGCGAGGGCACGGACCGCGGCCGCGTGGGGCTCGCCTTCGCCGACGCGTCCACGGGCGAGTTCTTCGTCACCGAGGCGGACGCGCGCCGCCTCGGGGGGCTCCTGCAGACCGTGGCGCCGGCCGAGGTGGTCGTCGACAAGCGACACACCGACCGCCTCGCCGACGCCATGCGGGCGGTCCAGGGCGGGGCGCTGCCGTTCGCCGTCACCCGGCAGGAGGACTGGGTGTTCGGGCTCGACTTCGCCACCGAGACGCTGCTGCGCCACTTCCAGACGCACAGCCTCAAGGGCTTCGGCGTCGACGACCTGACGGTCGGCGTGACGGCGGCCGGCGCGGCGCTCTACTACCTCGGCGAGACGCAGAAGGGGCGCATCCCGCACGTGCGCAAGCTGCAGCGCTACCGCGCCGAGGACCACATCGCGCTCGATCCGGCGACCAAGCGCAACCTCGAGCTGGTCGCCTCGATGCAGGACGGCCGCCGCGACGGCTCGCTGGTCGGCGTCCTCGACGCCACCCTCACGCCGATGGGCGGGCGGCTCTTGCGGCAGTGGCTCGTGCGCCCGCTGCGCGACGTCGGCCGCATCACGGCCCGCCTCGAGGCGGTCGACGCGCTCTTCACCTCGCCGCGCCTGCGCCGGGCCGTGCGCGAGGAGCTGCGCCACGTGGGCGACCTCGAGCGGCTCTGCGGCAAGGTCTGCACCGGCCGCGCGACGCCGCGCGACCTCGTCACGCTCGCCGCCACCCTCCGCCGCGTGCCGCCCATCGCCGACCTCCGCGGCGCCGAGGTGGGCGTCCTGGGCCGCCTCCGCGACCACCTCACGCCGTGCGACGAGACCGTCGAGGCGGTCACCGCGGCGCTCGTCGACGAGCCGCCGGCGACGCTCCAGAACGGCGGCGCCATCCGGCCCGGGTTCTCGGAGGAGCTGGACAAGCTCCGCGACATCGCCGGGAGCGGGAAGGAGTACCTGACCGAGCTGCAGGCCCGCGAGGCGACGCGGACCGGCATCCCCAGCCTCAAGGTGGGCTACAACAAGGTCTTCGGCTACTACCTCGAGGTCACGAACGCGCACCAGGAGAAGGCGCCGGACGAGTGGATCCGCAAGCAGACCCTCGTCAACGCCGAGCGCTACATCACGCCCGAGCTGAAGGAGTACGAGGAGACGATCCTGACGGCGCAGGAGAAGATCGTCGAGATCGAGAATCGCCTCTTCACCGAGCTGCGCGACGCCGTCGCCGAGGCGGTCGAGCCGGTCCAGGCCAACGCCCGCGCCCTCGCCGCGCTCGACGTCGTCGCCTCGTTCGCCGAGGTGGCCGAGCGCAACGGGTACGTCCGCCCCGAGGTCGACGACTCGGCCGTGCTCGACATCGTCGACGGGCGGCACCCGGTCGTCGAGCAGGCGCTGCCGGCCGGCGAGGCGTTCATCCCCAACTCGGTCCGCCTCGGGACGCCCGTGGGCGACGGCGCAGACCCCGAGGCGGGGCACTCCGAGGCGGGGCAGATCCTGCTCATCACCGGCCCCAACATGGCCGGCAAGAGCGTGGTGCTGCGCCAGACGGCGCTGGTCGTGCTGCTGGCGCAGGTCGGGTGCTTCGTGCCGGCCGCGAAGGCCCGCGTCGGCGTCGTCGACGCCCTGTTCACGCGCGTCGGCGCGAGCGACAACCTGGCCGCGGGCGAGTCGACGTTTCTGGTCGAGATGAACGAGACGGCCAACATCCTCAACAACGCCACCGCGCGGTCGCTCGTCCTCCTGGATGAGGTGGGGCGGGGGACGTCCACGTTCGACGGCCTGAGCCTCGCCTGGGCCATCGTCGAGCACCTCCACGAGACCCCCGAGGTGGCGGCCCGCACGCTCTTCGCCACCCACTACCACGAGCTGAACGCCCTCGCCGAGCGGCTGGAGCGCGTGCGCAGCTACGGCGTCCGCGTGCAGGAGCACGACGGGAAGATCGTGTTCCTGCGCACCCTCGTGCCGGGCGGCGTCGACCACAGCTACGGCATCGAGGTGGCGCGGATGGCGGGCCTCCCCGCCTCGGTGGTCGCCCGCGCGAAGTCGGTGCTGCGGCACCTCGAGGCCCACGACGTCGCCTCCGAGGTCGGCGTCGCCGCCGGCGGCGACGGGATGCCCGCCGTCGCGACGCCGTCGGTCGGCGCCCTCCCCGAGGCGGACGCGCCGGTCGCGCTCGCCGCGCCCGACCCGATCGCGACCGAGGTGCTCGACCGCCTCGGGGCGCTGGAGCCGGACCGGATGACGCCCATCGAGGCGCTCATGGCGCTCGCCGAGCTGAAGCGGACCGCCTCGGGGGGGTAGAGCGCCCTTCAGGTCGCGCGAGGGACCGGCCGCTACCGGACGACGGTTGCCTGCCGCACGCGCGTGCCGGCTGGCGTCTCCAGCCGGAGCACGTACACGCCCGCCGGGAGCGATCCCGCGTCCCACATCGCCTCGTGGCGTCCCGGTGGGTAGGCGCCCTCGGCGAGGACGGCCACGGCCCGGCCGCGCACGTCGTACACCGCCAGCCGCGCCGCGCCGGCGGCCCCGAGGCGGAACGCCACCCGGGCCAGCCCGCGCGCGGGGTTCGGGTACGGGGCCTCCAAGGCCAGCGCCGCCTCGGGGGCGGGCGCCGTGGCGACGGGCGCCGAGATCAGCCCGAGGGTGTTGTAGGCGCCCCCGAGGACGCCGGCCGTCTCGGCCTCGGAGAGCCCGAACCACGACCGGAGGACGGTCGCGTAGATCTGGCGGAAGTCGGTCGTGTGGCGGAGGTTGCCGGCCGGGTCGAGGTCGCTGAGGTCCGGAGCCGCGCCGTGGAGGCCGCCCGCGGCGCCCGGCCCGAGGAGGAACAGCGGGGCCGACGTGCCGTGGTCGGTGCCCTGCGACCCGTTTTGCTCGACCCGCCGGCCGAACTCCGAGAACGTCATCGCGAGCACGCGGTCAGCGTCGCCCGTCGCGGCGAGGTCGTCGTAGAACGCCGCGAGCCCGTCGCCGAGCTGGCCGAGCAGGCCCGCGTGCTGCCCGAGCTGCCCGGCGTGCGTGTCGAACGAGCCCAGCGAGACGAGGTAGATCTTCGCCCCGAGGCGGCCCTTGATCATCTGCGCGACCGCGGCCAGCTCGGCCGCAAACCGACTGCCCGGGTACTCGACGCTGTTCGAGGCCGCGTCGGCGGCGGCCGAGATCGCGTCGCGGTAGCGGAACGACTCGTTGGCGATGCTGCGGACGAACGCCAGCTCGACGCCGGCCGGCGTGTCGGGCAGCCCGTCGGTCGGGTACGGGTCGCCGCCGGAGGCGATCTCGAGGAACAGGTTGACGTCGAAGAGGGCCGTGCCGTAGCCGCCGGCGGAGCCCTGGAACAGGAGCGGCGCGGCCGTCCCGATCTGGAGCGCCGGCGGGGCGGGCGGCGGCTCCGCCTCGGGGTCGGGGAACTCGAGCCCGAACATGCGGCCGGCCCAGCCCGTCGTGGTCAGGTCGCCCGTGCCGTCGGTGGCCGTCAGCCAGTGGTCGGTCGAGCGGAAGTGCGAGAGGCTCGCCTCGGGGTAGCCCGCCGCGCGGACGACCGCGAGCTGGCCGTCGCCCCAGCGCCCCTGGAGGCCGCCGAGGGCGTTGTGGAGGCCCGTGTCGCCGTCGAGCGCGAACGTGTCGGCCGCCCCGAGGCGGAGCGTCGGCCGGGCGTTCTGGTACAGGTCGTTCGTGATCGGGACGACCGTGTTGAGCCCGTCGTTGCCGCCGGCGAGCTGCACCAGCACCAGCACGCGGTCGGTGTCGGCCGCCGCGACGGCGTCGATCAGCGACGTCCGCCCGAGGGCGTGCACGGGCGCGGCGCCGAAGTGGCCCACGAGCGCGGCGCCGGCCGTGCTCAGCCCGAGGCGTGTCAGGAACTGCCGGCGCGTCCAGGCCTCGTGGTCGTGGTCGTGGGCGGCGCCGTGGTCGAGGGAGATCGCCCGGCGGGCGTCGTGGTCACACATGACTAGGGCGTGTGGACATTTGCGAGGTCAGGCGCGAACGAGGTCACGATTTGGGCTTCGCAAGGAGCAGGAGGAGAGCGGGGCCGTAGCCCCGGACGACGAGTGCGACGCGGCGAGGACGGAATCTGGGCCGTGCGCGCTGATCTGGGTGAGTGTCCACACGCACTAAGCGAGCTGGGCCTCGGGGAGGCGGGCGACGGACAGCGCGAGGCCGAGCAGGCGGGTGCCGGCGCTCGGCGCCTCGGGGTTCCACTCGTACTCGGGGATGCCGCCGAGCAGGATGCCCACGAGGCGGTCCATCGCCTCGGTGTCGGTCGCGTCGAACGGGGTGCCCATCCAGAGAGCCGCGAGGCCGGCCACGAGGGCGCGGACGGCGTACGGATCGGGGAGGGCGAAGGCGACGGCACGCAGCGACTCGGCAGCGGCCGCCTGCGTGCCCAGCACCGCCTCGGTGTAGAGCCACCGCGTGGGCAGCGTGCTCGACGTCAGCCAGGCGTGGTGGCCGGGCCAGCCGGACACGTCGGGCGGGAAGAAGAGCCGCTGGTCGGTCACGTAGGTGACCGCCCGGATCGTGTCCTGAAGCCCCACCACCGCCTCGATGCCGGTCTCGGCGTGGAACGAGAGGATGTGCTCCAGCGGGCTCTTGATCCGTGCGCCCATCGTGCCGGCGGCGAAGAAGTGGGCGCTCGAGAGCAGCGCGCGCACGACCGGCGCGAGCTGGAACCCCTCGGCCTGGAAGCGCGCCGCCATCGCGGCCACCACCGCCTCGTTGGGCACGTCGTAGACGAGGTCGCGGTAGAGCTTGCGGCAGACGAAGGTCGCGATCTCCGCCGGCCGCTCCTCGAACAGGATGTCGATCACGTCGGCGTAGCCCCAGGCGCCGGTCCGGCCGAGGATCGTCTTGGTGCCGCCGTCGTGCCAGCTAGGGACGAAGAGCGTCTCCAGGGTCCCGTAGAAGTCGACCCCGTACCCCGTCAGCGCGCGGGCCACCTCGGTGACGTCCTGCTGCGAGTAGTTGGGCGCGCCGCCCGGACCCTCCGGCCCCATCGTGAACAGCTCCATCAGCTCGCGCGCGTAGTTCTCGTTCGGCGCGCCAGCGCGGTTCTGGACCCCGTTGAGGTAGACCAGCATCGCCGGGTCGAGGCCGATGTCGACCACGAACTGCTTGAAGTCGCCGAGGGCACGGACCTGGAGGAGCTGCCAGTAGCGGCTGAGCCACGGGGCGAGGAAGTAGATCTCGGCCGACGCCACGAAGTGGTCGTGCCACATCAGCGCGAGGCGCTCCCGGAAGCCCCGCACAGCGACAGCGAGCGGGTCCGCCTCGGTGCCGCCGAGGGCCTCGGTGACGGTGCGCCACTCCATCTCGTAGATGCGCAGGAGGTTGCCGTCGACGTACGCCTGCAGCTCGGCGTCGTAGGCGTCGCGCACTTCCTGCGGGGCCGAGTCGGGCGGCGGCGGTCCAGGTGGGCCGTCATCGTGCCAGGGCGGAACCGGCCGGGGGTCGTGGCCCGCCGCGCCCCCGACGCGGCCCCCGACGGCCGCGCCGGGTGCGAGTGCCAGGACCGCCTCGATGGCGGCCGGCGTGGCGCCGTAGCCGGTCCGGCGGAGCAGGTGGAGGGCGCGCGCGCGGTCCCACGGCGCCTCTGCCGTCGGCACGTACGGATCGAGCCCGCCAGCGGTGGGGAGGGCGGAGCCTTCGGCGCGGAGGCGGGCGGCGGTCGTGGGCCGAGGCGGGGCGGTCGTCCACCGGATCGGCAGCGCCTCGGGAGGGTAGACGCCCGG
Source organism: Bacteroidota bacterium (assembly GCA_039024395.1). Classification (GTDB taxonomy): domain Bacteria; phylum Bacteroidota; class Rhodothermia; order Rhodothermales; family Rubricoccaceae; genus Rubrivirga. Next base: position 9,787 of record JBCCQJ010000021.1, read on the forward strand.
AAGCACCTCGATGGGCGGGTCGCCGGCCTCCGCGAAGGGGGACGGCGGCGGAGCGAGGGTCGAAGAGGTCATCGTCGGGAGATCAACCGGCACAGACGCGACGCACACGTGCGTTCGCAGTTTACAGCCCCGAGGTGGTTCTACCTCGACCCTGCCGTTCCTCTATCGTCGGGCGGCTGCGGTCTCTCAAGCCGGGCCCCGAGGCGGGTCCGCGCGCTACGCGCTCGCCGCGCCGTCCTCCCAGTGCGCGGTCCACGGGGGGCGCGCCACGAGGTCCGGCACCGCCTCGGGGGCGATGGGTTCGGACAGCAGGTGGCCCTGCGCCAGCGGCATCGCGATCTCCCGGAGGGCGGAGAGCTGGTCGGGCGTCTGCACGCCCTCGGCGATCACGTCGAGGTCCAGGGACCGCGCAAGCTGAACGACCGAGCGCACGATCGCGTCCGCGGTCCGGTCGGCGCCGAGGCCCTCGACGAACGAGCGGGCGATCTTGAGGATGTCGACCGGGAGCCTGTGGAGCAGGCCCAGCGACGAGTACCCCGTTCCGAAGTCGTCCACGGCGAGGCGGAACCCGGCCGCTTGCACCGCCTGGGCCGCCGCGACGGCCGCCTCGGTGTCGACGAAGGCGCGCTCGGTCAGCTCGATCACGAGCGCGCCGGGAGGCATCCCGGCCGCCGCGGTCGCCTCGGCGAGGCGGCGCACGAGATCGGAGGCGAGGAAGGTCTGGACCGAGACGTTGACGCTGAGGCAGAGCCCGTGCTCGGTCAGCCAAGGGCCGAGCGTTCGGCAGGCCTCCTCGGTCACCCAGAGGTCCAGCTCCACGATGGCGCCGATCTCCTCGGCGATGGGGAGGAACCGCTCGGGGGGCAGGAGTCCGTACTCGGGGTGCTCCCAGCGCGTGAGGACCTCGAACCCGGCCACCCCTCCGTCTGCGAGGCGGACAATCGGCTGGAGCGCGAACCGGAGCTGGCCGCGCTCGGGGGCGTGCTTCAGGTCGTGCTCGAGGCCGAAGCGGAGCGTCGCCGTCTCATGCATGGCCGGCGTGAACATCGCCAGCCGCTGCCGGCCGCCGTGCTTGGCGGCGTACATGGCCGTGTCGGCATCGCGCAGCAGGTCCTCCGGCGAGCCGTACGTCTCGCCCGCCGCCACGATGCCCACGCTCGCCGACGGCGTGATCGAGCGCGAGCCGAGGGAGACCGGCGTGCCGAGCGCCTCCAGCACGCTCTGGCCGAGCGCCTCGACGTCGATCCCGGTCGTCGGGACGAACACCCCGAACTCGTCGCCCCCGAGGCGGGCCACGAGCGCCCCCTCGATGGCGCCCAGCGCGTCGCGCAGGCGCAGCGACACCGACGTCAGCAGGTGGTCTCCGGCGTCGTGCCCGAGCGAGTCGTTGACGACCTTGAAGTGGTCGAGGTCGATGAAGAGGACCGCGAACGGCGTGCTCGTGGCCAGCGACGACTCGATGCGCGAGCGGAAGAGCGCGCGGTTGGGCAGCCCCGTCAGGGTGTCGTGCGTGGCCTGGTGGCGGAGCCGCGCCGAGAGCTGGCGCTGCGCCGTCACGTCGCGCACGACGGCCAAGAGCCCCTGCTCGGCGCCGCTGTCGCCCCGGATGATGCTCGACGACACCGAGACGAAGCGGCGCTCGCCCTCCGGGTTGATGTAGATCAGCTCGCCGTTGGCCGCGACCTCGCTCTGGAGGGCCTCCTCGGGGGAGGCGATCTCGAGCGCCCCCGACCCGCCGGCCTCCGGGACGAGGTAGTGCACCACCTCGTCGAGGGGCCGCCCGAGGACCGCGGCGGTGGCGTGCCCGTGGAGCCGCTCGGCGCCGGCGTTCCAGTACGTGATCCGGCCCTCGATGTCGAGCGCGACGACGGCGTCGGAGACGTGGCTGAGGACGTCGGCCTGGAACCGGCGGTGCTCCTCGGCCTGCTTGCGCGCCGTGACGTCCCGGATCGCGGTGATGCGGACCGGGCGGCCCTCCACCGAGGCGGGGCGGCCCTGGATCTCCGCCCAGAACCGCGAGCCGTCGCGCCGGACGCACACGATCTCGTAGGCGTCGGGGTGGCTCTGGCCGTTCATCTCGCGGACCGTGTCGGCGTACTCGGGGGCGCAGAACGAGAGCACGGGCTCGCCGACCACCGAGTCGACGGTGGCGTACCCGAACAGCCACGCGAACTGCTCATTGGCGTCCGTAATGACCCCATCCTCGCTGTAGGCGACGCCCTCGAAGGTGGCCTCGCTCAGCGCCCGGAACCGGACCTCGCTGTCGGCGAGTTGCTGCGCGCGGAGGTGGCGGCCGACGCGCTGGCCCATCCACCCGGCCACGAGGCGGACGAACTGGCGGTCGCTGTCGGTAAACGACCGCGCTGTTGGCGTCGCGGACGAAAAGCTCACGACGCCGTAGCTCGTGCCCTCGACGTCGACCGGGGCGCCGATGTACGCGGTGTCCTCCACCGCCTCGGGGCGTGTGGTGGGCGTGCGTGCATGGTCGGGAACGGTCTCCACCTCGCCGCTTGCGGCGGGACGGGCGTCGTGCGTCGACGCCAGCGGGCGCTCTGCGCCGGGGGCGAAGGCCTCGACCTGCGGGGCGGACGATGCAACGCACAGGGCTCGGCTGCCGTCCACCTTCACCAGGCGACCGGTGTCGAGGCCCAAGAGATCGGCTGCTGCGCCGAGGACGCGCGCGACGTGCTCGTCGAAGGTCCCCGGCTCCGAAGAGACGTTCAGAAACCGATGCAGCCGGTCCGCCTCCCGCTTCCGCTGCTGTTCGGACCGCGTCTGCTCCGTCACGTCGATGGCGACGCCGATCAGCCCGGACACGCGGCCGTCGGGGTCGTAGGTCGGCTCGGCCTGGTTCGTGTAGACGACGCCGTCGACGTCCGCCTCCCACGTCCGTGTCTCCCCGTCAAGAACGGCTCGGAAGGCCGCACAGGACGTCTCGACGTGTCCGTACAGCTCAAATGCGTTCTGGCCGACGAGGTCGGTCGAATCCACGCCGAGGGGGCGGAGGCCGGCGCCCTCGGCGATCGTGAACACGCCGTCCGCGTCGAGGCCGAACAGCACGATCGGCGCCTCGTCGAGGATGGTCTGCGCGCGGGCGTCCAGCTCGCGGATCTGGCGCTCCCGGTCTTTCCCCTCCAGGACGCCGCTGATCCAGATTCCCAACAGCCGAACGAGGTCGAGATCGGCCTCTTTGAGGGGCTTCGCGCGAGGCGCCGACGACGAGAAGCTGAGCGTGCCCCAGACCTCCCCGCGGACGCGGATCGGAATGCCGAGGTGGCTCGCGAAACCGAAGACGTACCGGCAGGGGTGCGACCGGTACGCCGAGTCCTCGATGTCGTCGACCACGAGGAGGTCGTCGGCCTCAATCGTCAGGCTGCAGAACGTGTCGCCGAGGTCGAAGACGTCGCCCGCCTCGATGTCCGCCTCGGGGGCATGGCAGGCCTCGACGGTGTAGCGGTCGCCGTCGACGCGGCTCATGAGCCCGATCTCGAACCCGAGAAGCCGGGCCGAGAGCGAGAGCGCGCGCTCGACCCGATCCGCGAATCCCCCCTCGCCATGCGCGATCACCGCCGCCAGCAAGCTGAGGCGGGACGCGAACCGGGTGGAGACCGCGGCAGACGCAGCGAGGGGAGGTGGTGGGGTCATGGGTGAATCGGGGGCCCGTCAGGTACGCACACAGCGTTCCACTCCCGAAAAATCACCCCGTTAGGCAGATCCTGTAGCCGCAGAGGTCCGTTTCGGCTTTTCCCCCGTCCCCGAGGGGGGCGATGTCTCCCCGAGGCGGAAAAAAGTGCCTCCCTATCGCCGCTCCGCGTCGCGGTGCGCCTCGGGGTGCCCCTCCGGCGGCACGCCGCCCGTGAACCCGTCGGCGTCCTCCCAGCCCACCTCGGGGAGGCGGCCGAGGTCGCCGAAGTCGCCGATCATCCCGATCTCGGTGCTGAGGCGGTAGCCCTGCTCGCGCTCGACCGTCTCCTGGATGTAGGCGATCAGGTGGCGCACGTCTCGGGCGGTCGCCGTGCCGGTGTTGATGAGGATGTTCGCGTGGCGCTCGGTCACCATCGCGCCGCCGATGCGCGCGCCTTTGAGGCCGCACCAGTCGGCGAGGCGCCCGGCGCCGACCCCGTCGATCTTCTTGAACACCGACCCGGCCGAGGGCTGCGTGTCGAGCGGCGGGTGGCGCGCGCCGCGCCACGCGAGGTTGGCTTCGATGATCTCGCGCAGCCGCGCCCCGTCGGCCGCCTCGAGGCGGAACGCGGCCCGCAGCACGAGGTCGTCGGTGACGTGCAGCGTCGAGTAGTCGTAGCCGAAGTCGAACCAGTCGCGGCCGACCGTCACGCGCGCCCCCGAGGCGGTCAGCAGCTCGGCCGATTCGGTCACCTCCTCGATGAACATGGTCCGCTCGCGCGCCGGCGGGGGCGAGAGGAAGTGGAGGTTCTGCCACAGCGCCCCGCCGACCGTCGACGGGATGCCGGCGTAGTGCTCGAGCCCACTCAGGCCCGCCGCGACGGCCGCCTCGATGAGGTGGGGCCAGACGATGGCGCCGCTCTCGGCCGTCACGCGCCCCGCCTCGGCGTCGATCTCGACGTGCGTGGCTCGGTTGCGGACGACCACGCCGCGGTAGCCGCCGTCGCCGACCAGGATGTTGGCGCCCATCCCGAGCACGAAGAACGGGATGTCGGCCTCGCGGGCGGCCGTGACGGCCTCGGCCAATTCATCCGCCGAGGTGGCCTCGAAGAGGAGGTCGGCCGGGCCGCCAATTCGAAACGTCGTGAACGGAGCCAGCGCGACATCGGCCTCGATGCGCGCCGCGGCGGCGGCCCCGAGGCGGGCGGCGAGGGCCTCGCGGAAGGCGTCTTCGCGGTGCGCGCGCTCGGCGGCGCTGAGGGGGGCGTCGGGGACGGTGGAGACGAGGGCCAACGGCTCGGGGCGGGCGGGGGGACGCCGGAGTTTACTTCGGTGCATCCCGGTTCGCCGGTCGGGCGTAGTCTCCCCCAAGACTCCACCCAGACCCATGGCCACACAGACTGCCCGACGTCCCAACCTGTCCCTTCCCACCATCCTGATCGGGGTGGGCCTGTTCTTCCTCCTCAGCCTGGCTGGCTGCATGACGAGCGTCATCGACGCCGGCCAGCGCGGCGTCCTCTTCAGCACCTTCTCGGGCACGAAGATGGACGCCGTCTACAACGAGGGCCTCCAGATCGTCTGGCCCTGGCAGCAGATGATCGAGTACGAGGTCCGCGTGCAGAACTCGAACGAGCAGCTCTCGGTGCTCTCGTCCAACGGCGCGACGATCGCGATGGACGTGTCGGTCCGCTACAGCCCCGACCCGCAGCGGCTCCCGCTCCTCCACGCGACGTACGGACAGGGCTACTACGAGCGGCTCGTGCAGCCGGTCGTGCGGAGCGTGGCCCGCGAGGTCGTGGGCCAGTTCGAGCCCGAGGAGCTGTACTCGACGCGCCGCGAGGAGCTGCAGGACCAGATCGAGGAGCGGGTCTCGCGCCAGATCGGCGACCAGTACATCACGCTGAGCGACATCCTGATCCGCGACGTCGAGCTGCCGGCGCAGGTGCGGCAGGCGATCGAGTCGAAGCTCCAGGAGGAGCAGCGGGCGCAGCAGGTCCAGTTCTCGATCGAGCGCGAGCAGCTCGAGGCCGAGCGCAAGCGCATCGAGGCCGAGGGCCAGGCCACGTTCCAGCGCCTCATCACCGAGAGCCTCTCCGACCGCTACCTCGAGTTCGAGGGCATCCAGGCGACGCGCGAGCTGGCCGAGTCGGACAACGCGAAGGTGGTGATCGTGGGCGGCGGCGACAGCGGCCTGCCGATCATCCTGGGCGACCAGTAGCGGGCCTCCGCCTCGGGGCGGGCCGCCTCGGGGCGTCGCCTGGCGGCGAGACCGCGGACTACGGACCGCGGACCGCCGTCTGGTCGGTCGGGTCAGACAACCCCGCCTCGGTGCCGACCGCCTCGGTGATTTGCGTTCTCCTCCCCTCAGCGGGCAGAGCCATAGCGTTCTGGCACCCATCTCCATAATCCAGTCCTGAAGATCCTGGAGCTGCCAGCAGCTTGGTTCGAGGATGGCACCTGACGCAGGGAGCGTCGCCAGCGGCCGTTCCCTCCATTCCTCCGCGCGCGGAGCGCGCCCTCCATTCCTCCCATTCTTTCAGAGCGACCCGAAGGGCGCTCTAGCGTGCCCCAGCGAAGCGCCGACCCCGAGGCGGTCTGACCGATGAGCGACGAGCCCTCCGACTTCTTCGAGCGCGTCTGGGCGGTCGTGCGCGAGATCCCGCCCGGGCGGGCGACGACGTACGGCCACATCGCGCGCCACCTCGGGATCGGGCGCTCGGCCCGGGCCGTCGGGTGGGCGCTCAAGGCCGTCGCGCGGGCCGACGGCGGGCCGATGTCGGTGCCCTGCCACCGGGTCGTCAACCGCGAGGGGGCGCTGACCGGGCGGATGCACTTCGAGACGCCGACCGTGATGGAGGAGCGCCTCCGCGCCGAGGCGGTCCCGTTCACGGCCGACGGGCGCGTCGACCTCGATCAATGCCTCTGGGTGCCCTGAGGAAACGCTGACCGTATCGGCAGGGAGGGGGCTTTTTCGTCCGTCCAGTCGCCCTGCCCGGGCGACCGTTCGGCCTGCCGAGCCGACGGCTTGGTCGTTTGGACGAACATCTGGTTGAGACCCGAGTATTCTTAATCATCCCGCCACACACGGGATGTCCCGCCACACACGGGACCCTCTCTCGCCCAGTTGGGACGGACGCTGGGCGCCCTACACACACACCGTGGATACATGTCTAGCACACGCACCCTTGCGGGTGCGCGTTGGGCAGGGGCTGTCGTAGCCCTCCTGCTCGCCGCGCCCGCCTTCGCGCAGACGGCGACGATTTCTGGAAACGTCGTCGCAGCCGACACTGGAGAGCCCCTGATCGGCGCGGCCATTCAGGCGGTCGGCACGGCCCGAGGCGCCGCCTCTGACGTCAACGGCGACTACACGCTCGTCATCGCCCCGGGCTCCTACACCCTTCGGGCGACCTACACTGGCTACGAGCCGTTGGAGGTTGAGGTGAGCGTTGCCGCCGGCGAAACCATCACCCAGGACTTCACCCTCGAACCGGACCTCGCGGGCTTGGAGGAAGTGGTCGTGACCGGCGCCTTGTCGGCGCGCTCGCGCTCGCGCTCCGAGGTGTCCGTGAGCCGCATCGACGCGGCGGCGCTGACTGACGTTCAGCAGTACTCTGACGTCAACCAGCTTCTGAACGGGAAGGTCGCTGGCGTGAGCGTGCAGCCCTCCTCGGGGAATGTCGGCGGTGGCATCCGGTTCAACGTCCGCGGCGGCGGCGGCCTCAACGGCAGCGGCCAGCCGCTCATCTACGTCGACGGCATCCGAGTCGACAACGCCGAGTTCAGCGGCTTCGGTGCCGGCGGTCAGGGCATCGGCGCGCTCTCGAGCCTCTCGCCCGACGACATCGCGACGATCGACGTCCTGAAGGGGCCGGCTGCAGCGGCGCTCTACGGCACCGACGCCTCGAACGGCGTCGTACTCATCACGACCAAGAAGGGCACCATCGGGGGCGGCGTCGACGCACCGGTCCCGTTCCAGGTCACGTACTCCGCGACGACGGGCGTCAACCAACAGCAGTTCGAGTACGACGAGCTGACGGCTGGAGCAACCGCCGAAAACGCCAACGCGATCTTCGAGGATGGGGGCATCGCGCAGCACACCCTGGGTGTTTCCGGCGGGTCATCGGCCGTCCGGTATTTCACGCAGTTCGACTACCGCGACGAGGACGGCATCGTCTTCGGCAACTTTCAGGACCGTCGCTCGCTGCGTGGAAACTTCGAGGCGTTCCCGCTTCCGAATCTCCAGCTCGGCGTCAACTCGGCGTACACGTTCAACTCGGTCGGGCAGCCCCAGAACGACAATAACATCCTGGGGTACCTCGGGAACACGCTGCTGCTTTCGACGCCGTACCTGTTCACCGATTCCGCGGCTGTCCGCGCGATCGGAAGCGAGTACCGGACGAACCAGTTCCTCGGCTCGTTCGAGGCACGCTACTCGCCCATCGACAACCTGTCGCTGCGTGGGCAGCTCGGCGTCGACGCCTCGGATACGCGGCAGGACCAGACGTTTCCCTCGCAGTTCGTGTACTCCGGGCGCACGAACGGCGAGCGGAACGTGTACACGCGCGAGAACGACCAGATCTCGTTCCTCCTCGACGCGCGCTACAGCTACGCCCCGGCGGCGGCTATCAACGCGACGACCGCCGTCGGCCTGCAGGGCTTCGACCGTCGGCTCCGAACGTTCACGTTCGGCATCCAAAACTTCGGGACGTCCCTGCTCAGCGACGCCGGCACGGGCGTCGACTACCAGGCCTCCGGCGAGTTCTTCAACAACCTCCGGCAGGTGGGCCTCATCGCCGAGCAGTCGCTCGACATCCAGGACACCTACTTCGTGACGCTTGGCTTCCGGAACGACTACGCCTCGACGATCGGCGACAACGCGCCGAGCGTGTTCTATCCGCTCGCACGAGGTGCGGTCCGGCTGGATCGGTTCGATGCCGTCCCCTCGCTGTTTTCGATTCTGAAGCTGCGTGCGGCCTACGGCGAGAGCGGGCAGCTTCCGGGCTCGTTCGATGGAATCCCCCTCCTCTACACCGCCGAGCCTGGCGGCGACGGATCGGGGGCGACCATTCAACAGATCGGCAACATCGACATCGAGCCGGAGAAGGTCCGGGAGTTTGAGACCGGCGTCGACATGGAGCTGTTCGACCGCCTGGCAGTCGAGTTCACCTACTACAACCAAACGGCGGAGGAGTCCATCTTCGGTCGCCAGCTCGCGCCCTCGACCGGCCTCATCGCCTCGACGCTCCCCTTCAACGTGGGCGAGATCGACGTTCAGGGCTTCGAACTCGCGCTCAACATGACACCCCTCGCGTCGCCAACGGCGGCGCTTGACCTCGGTGTGATCCTGAGCCACCAGACCAACGAGGTGCAGTCGGTCGGCACCGATCAGTTTGGCGAGCCGCTGCCGCCGCTGTTCGATGGGTTCGACGTCAACGTGCTCCGGCCAGGCCTTCCCCGTGCGGCGTTCTACGTGACGCCCGTCAACGGAGCCACGTTTGATCCTGCTACTGGAGAGTACACAGGGGTCGATACGGGGGTCTTGACCGACGAACAAGGCAACCCGCTCGACCCGGATTGCAACGTCGACGACAACCGGTGTTACCGCGGCAACCCGTACCCCGACTTCAACGGATCGTTTACGGCCAACCTTACGCTGTTCCAGGACTTCACGATCTACGCCCTCGCCGATTGGGCTACGGGCCTCAAGGTGTTCAACAACACGGATGCCTTCCGTGCGCAGTTCGGCAACTACCAGCAGCGGAGTGACCTCGCGGATCAGCTCTTCGGAACGACCGATGACGAGGGCAACGACGTCCCGCCGACGGTCACACCGGGCACGGCAGAGTACGAGGCTGTCGCCAACGCCTATGCCCGCACACAGGGAACCCTGGACGATAACTGGATCCGGGACGCTGACTACCTCAAGCTTCGCGAGATCACCGTTCGGTACAACCTGGGCCGCATCCTGAGCCGGGCGCCAGGCTTCGACCGGGTTCGGACCGCCAGCCTCGCCCTTTCAGGGCGCAACCTCTTCCAGACGTCGCTCTACGATGGCATCGATCCAGAGGTCAACTTCAACGGTGCCCGCAGCCTTTCGCGTGGACAGGACTTCCTGACGCTCCAGAACCCGCGTCAGTTCTTCCTCACCCTCACCCTCGGCATCTAGAACGGTCGGCGCGGGCGGAGGCCACTGGCCCCCGCCCCCGACCCTGCCTCCATACCCATGCGACACTCTCTCATTCTTGGGCTCGCCGTCTTTGCGATCGGCACCCTCTCCGCGTGTGACTCGTTCGTCGAGGATGTCGACCAGCCCATCGACCGCGTCGACAGCGACTCGCTTGACCAGCAGCGCGAGATCGACTTTCTGATCACAGGCCTCAAAGAGGGCTTCAACGACGCCTACGACAACGTGGCGACGATCTCGGAGCTTCTCTCTGACAACGCGATTTTCAATACGCGCGTCCGCAACTCGACCTTCCCGACCTACGGTCAGGTCGACGCTGCGGAGATCGAGTTTGACAACAACACGGTTGACGGGGTCTCGACGGCCGTCAACGAGTACCGCTTCCTCTCAGACGACCTGCTGCGGCGCATCGAGAACACAATCGAGTTCTCGGACGACGATGCCGGAGCGGCGGCCGAGCAGCGGGCGCGGTTCGCAGCGAATTACCATGGGGCCGTGGCCCGGTACTTCCTCGCGACGTACTTCAGCGAAGATGGCCAGAACGGCGGCGCACCGATCAGCACGGAGCGGGATACGCCAGGACCGGTGATTCCGGCAGCCGACTTATACCAGCAGGCGCAAGACAAGCTCGCCCTCGCGGTCGACGGGGCGCCCTCTGCTTTCGAAGCCCAGGTCGCCAACTCCCTCCGCGCGCGGATCGCTTTGCTCCAGGGTGACCGTGCTCAAGCGGCGGCCTTTGCCGCTGAAGGCCTCACCGAGGGAGATGCGCCCGATTGCGAGGTCAGCGGAATCAACCTGAACGTCGCGTGTTACAACGCAGCCTCCCAGAACAACTGGTTCTCGCAGGGAGGGCGTGGCCGAACGCAGATCTCGATCAACCCCCTCTTCGCCGACCTGGACGCGATTGACAACCGAGACCTTGTGGAGACGGCCCCCAACGCCAGTGGGGCGGATGGCAACACGTACTACCGTCAGGGGCTCTACACGGAGAACGACGCGGACCTCCCCTTCCTGACCTGGCAAGAGATGGCGCTGATCCAAGCCGAGAATGCCCTCCTCGGGGATGGAGACGAGGATGCCGCCAAGGCGTTTGTGAACCCGGTCCTCGTGAGCCGCTCGGCGCTCGAGAACCCTGAGGAGGCCGCTCTGGGAGACGGCGAGTCGTTCGACCAGGGTGCCCTGATCGACCTCCGCCGTCGCGAGCTGTTTACCCAAGGCCTCCGCCTCGTGGACCAGCGCCGGTTCGGCATCCCGTTTACGCGGATCACGTATCCGCAGGCGAGCGGTGACCCGGTCGAGACTACCGTGGACGGAGCCTTCCGATACCTCCCGCTGACGCAGACCGAGCGGAACGCGAACCCCAACTTCTAGCGTCTGAGGACGGACCTCTGACCTGAAACGGCACGCGCGAGCGGTTTGGCCTTTGCGCCAGGCCGCTCGCGCTGTTTCTTGTCTCCACCGCGTATGTCCCTTGCCTCTCCCGTGCGATACCTCGTTCTCCTGGCACTGGCTGCTGCCAGCGCGAATGCGCAGACCTCTCTGACGCTCATCGTACGCGATGCCGGAACGGCGGCGCCTCTCGCTGGGGCTCAACTCGTCGTCTCGGGGGTCTCCGGCTCGACGGATGCATTTGGGCGGGCCGACCTCCTCGGGGTCGAGCCCGGCCAGGTCCGCATCGAGGCGGCCTACTCCGGCTACATCGCGCTCGATACCACCATCGCGATCGAGCAGAGCGTGTCCAACCTGGCCTTGCTTCCGCTTCGCCCCGATCTCGAAATGCTGGGCGACGTGGTTGTCGAGGCGGAGAGTGTGAACGACGCTGTGCTTCGACGGCGGGGATTTTTCGAGCGCCGCGAGACCCGGTCGGGCGTCTTCCGGACCCGCGAAGAACTCGACCGGCGGGGCGCCTCGCAGTTCGCCGACGTCTTTCGCGGTGTGCCGGGTGTACGCGTCCAACGCCGGGGCGGGGTGACGTCGCTCGTGTCCACCCGCCGCCGAGGATGTCTCATGCAGATGTACATCGACGGAACCGAGATGACGTACCTCGCAGGCAACGTCGACGCGGTCCCCTTCGACGACATTGCTGCGGTGGAGGTCTACCGAGGCCCGGCCGAGGTGCCGCTGGAATACACGCAGACGAAGTCGCAGGAGACGTGCGGCGCGGTCCTGGTGTGGACCCGGATCGTCGCGAGCAACCGCTAGCCCGCCGCGACGGAGCCGGCGGCGACGCTCTCGAGTGCCTCCCAGAACGCGGGGAAGGACACCGCCGCCGCCTCGGCGCCGACGACGGTCGTCGAGGTCGAGGCGCCGAGGGCGGCCACCGCCGCCGCCATCGCGATCCGGTGGTCGTGCTGGGCCTGCACGGTCGCGCCGTGGAGCGGCCTGCCGCCCTCGATCACGAGTCCGTCGGGCCGCTCCTCGACGTCGGCGCCCATCGCGCGCAGGAACGCGGCCGTCGCCGCGATGCGGTCGGTCTCCTTCACGCGCAGCTCCTCGGCGTCGCGGATGACCGTCCGGCCCTCGGCGTAGGCCGCGGCCACGGCCAGGACCGGGATCTCGTCGATCAGGTTGGGCACGATGGCCCCGCCGATCTCGACGCCCGTCAGGCCCCCTGGCGAGGCGACGTGGAGATCCGCCAGGGGCTCGCCGCCGCGCTCGCGCTCGTTCGAGACCTGGATCGAGGCGCCCATCGCGCGGAGCACGTCGAGGACGCCGCTGCGCGTCGGGTTGAGGCCGACGCCCGAGAGCTGGATCACCGCCGCCTCGGCGATGCTGCCGGCGACGAGGAAGAAGGCCGCCGCCGACACGTCGCGCGGCACCACCCACTGCCGGGGCCGCACGGTCATGCCGCCCTCGACTGAGATGTGCCGCTCGCCGCCGACCTCCATCACGGGCAGCTCGAGCATCCGCTCGGTGTGGTCGCGCGTCGGCACCGGCTCGACGACCGTCGTCGTCCCCGAGGCGGAGAGGCCGGCCAGCAGGACGGCGCTCTTGACCTGCGCCGAGGCGACGGGCAGGCGGTACGTGATGCCGCTCAGGGCCCCGCCTCGGAGCGTGAGCGGAGGCTTCCCGTCGGTCATCTCGACGCGCGCGCCCATCGACGCCAGCGGGCCGGCGATGCGGCCCATCGGGCGGGCCGAGAGCGAGGCGTCGCCCACAAGCGTGCTGTCGAACGGTCGGCCGGCGAGGACGCCCGCCAGCAGGCGCATCGTCGTGCCCGAGTTGCCGCAGTCGAGCGCACCGTCGGGCGCTCCCAGCCCGTCGAGGCCGTGGCCGCGGACGAACAGGCTGGGGATGCCCTCGTCCCCGAGGCGGTCCGGGCGCTCCTCGACCTCGACGCCGAGCGCGCGGAGGCAGGCCAGCGTCGAGTGCGGGTCGGCGGCGTCGGAGAACCCGACGATCTCGCTCTCGCCGTCGGCCAGGGCCGAGAACAGGGCGGCGCGGTGGGCCACCGACTTGTCAGCCGGGAGGGCCGGGGAGCCGGCGAGCGCAGCGGCGGGGTGGACGGTGACGCGGGCCATGATCGGTAAATCAGTGGGGCAGTGAGTCAGTAGGTCGGTGGGTCAGGCGTGGCCCGATGCGACGGCGCCTCGTAGAGACGCCTCGCCGAGGCGTCTCCGGGAATGGCTACGCGGACAAGACCGTAGAGTCCCGCATCCGGGTTAATCCGAGGCCGAGTAGACGACGGGCCAGGTGGAGGGGTCGATCTCGTCGGGGATCTCGTCCTGGCACTCGCGCTCGCGGACCTCGACGGCGTCGAGCGCCGCGCCGGCCCCGAGGCGGTAGATGGCGTAGATCCCGCAGTCGCCCAGCCCGCGCGCCCGGCCGAACGTGGTGACGGTCCGCGCCTCGGGGTCGACCGACGGCGTGGACAGGACGGCCGCGCGGAGGTCGGAGACGCCCGGGTCGACCGGCGCCTCGTAGAGCACCGCCTCGGCGCCCTCGACGTGGACGAGGACGTAGCTGCCCTGGTACGCCCCGAAGCCGCACTGCGCGACCACGACCGCCTCGTCGTCCCCGAGGCGGACCGCCTCGAGGAGGCCGCGCCGCGGCGTGTCGGGGTCCTGGATGGGGTCGAACGCCAGCGCCTCGCCGTCGTAGTAGGTGTCGCAGGCGCGGTCGAGGCCGAGGCGCGCCTCGGCGCGGTCCCAGACGTCGCCGCGGACGGTGGTCCAGATGCCGTCCTGCTGGGAGGTGTCGGCGAGGGCCGCCTCGACGTCGGCGAGCCAGGCGCGGGCGTCGAAGGCCGTGTCCGCCTCGGGGACTGCACCGTCGGCCATCCCCGAGGCGGCCGGCTCCGAGGCGGGGGAGGGTGTCGGGTCCGCCTCGGGGGAGGCGCAGGCGGCCAGGAGCAGGGTGGGGAGGAGCAGCCGCCGCGTCATGCCGCCTCGGGGAGGGTCACGAGGGGCTCGGCCTCGGCCAGCAGGACGCGCTTCTCGCGGTGGGGGAGGAAGGCGTGGCGGAACCCGTTGAGGACGATCTCGCGCAGCGCCTCGGCCGGGATCCCGCAGCGCGTGTGGGCCAGCCACAGCTCGTCGGTCGTGGTGGTGTGGCTGAAGAGCGTGTTGTCGGTGTTGATCGTGATCGGCACGCCGGCGCGGCAGTACTCGGCGACGGGGTGCGCCTCGTAGCTGGCCACGGCCTGCGTCTGCACGTTCGACGTGGGGCAGACCTCGAGCGGGATCTGGCGGTCGACGATGTAGCGGAGCAGGTCGGGGTCTTGGCCGAGCGTGACGCCGTGGCCGATGCGGTGGGCGCCGCACTTGAAGAGCGCCTGGCGGATCGAGGCCGGCCCGAAGTTCTCGCCGGCGTGGACGGTGATGTTGAGCAGCTCCTTGCGGGCGAGGTAGAACGCCGCGCCGTGCATCTCGGCCGGGTTGCCGCGCTCGCCGCCGGCGAGGTCGAACCCGACGACGCCGCGGTTGCGGTAGCTGGCCGCCAGCTCGGCCTGGGCCAGCGACGCGCTCTCGCGGCGGTCGCGGAGCCCGCACACGATCACGCCCGACTTGATGCCGTGGTCGCGCTCGGCATCGGCGAGCCCGGCCAGCACGGCGTCGTTGACCTGCCACATCGTGAGGCCCTCGTCGGTGTGCAGGACCGGCCCGTAGCGGACCTCCAGGTACCGCACGTTGTCGCGCGCCATGTCCTCGGCCAACTCGTAGGCGATGCGGTGGAGCGCCTCGCGGGTCTGCATGAGCGGGATCGAGTAGCCGAACCACGCGAGGTACTCCTCGAGCGTCGGCGAGCCGTCGATCTTGCGCAGCTCCTCGGCCATGCCCTCCTCGGTATCGGCCGGGAGGAGGTCGGTCTTGCCCTGCTCGCGGGCCAGGTCGAGCATCGTCCCGAGGCGGAGCGAGCCGTCGAGGTGGCAGTGCAGTTCGGCCTTGGGCCAGGCGCGGATGGTGTCGTAGTCGAGAAGGTCGGGCATGGGCGGAGAGCTTTTCCGAAGCTACGGGGCGCGTGCCGGCGCATCCGCCTCGGGGTCTGCGGTCTCCGCGAAGACGGCGGGCGGCGGGCACCCCGAGGCGGGGGCTCCGTACTTTGGTCGCGTGGTCTCCGGCGGCCCGGGCGGGGTGTAGCTCGCCCCAAACCCGCCGATAGACTGCACTCCTCCACCTGCGCCTCCGGTCATGAACCTCGGCCCCACAGAGATCCTTCTCATTTTCCTGGCCGTCCTGCTCCTCTTCGGAGCCAAGCGGATCCCCGAGATCGCCCGCGGACTGGGCAAGGGCATCCGCGAGTTCAAGGACGCCACGAACGACATCAAGAACGAGCTGACCGTCGCCGACCAGCCGCAGCGCCCGCAGATCCAGCGGCCGACGCAGCCGCCGGTGCAGCAGCAGCCGTCCGCCCCGGCCGCCACCGAGGCGCCCCCACCGCCGACGCCTCCGCCGGCGGCTCCCGGTGCGCCGCCGCAGGCCTAGCCAGGAGTTCAGGGTTCGGGGTTCAGAGTTCTCCGGCCCGCCCGACTCCGCCTTTCTCAACGCCCCTCTCCGAACTCTGAACGCTGAACTCGCTTCATGAGCATCCTCATCGACAAAGACACCCGCCTCGTCGTCCAGGGCATCACCGGCAAGGAGGGCTCCTTCCACGCCGAGCAGATGATCGCCTACGGCACCAACGTCGTCGCCGGCGTCACGCCCGGCAAGGGCGGCCAGACGCACCTCGACCGGCCGGTCTACAACTCGGTCGCCGAGGCGGTCGACGCCGAGCGCGCCAACGTGTCGGTGATCTTCGTGCCGCCGCCGTTCGCGGCCGACGCCATCCTCGAGGCGGCCGACGCGGGCGTCGAGACCGTCATCTGCATCACCGAGGGGATCCCGGTCCAGGACATGATCCCGGTCAAGCCGTACGTCGACAAGAAGGGCGTCCGCCTCGTGGGCCCCAACTGCCCGGGCCTGCTCACGCCGGGCGACTCGGTGAAGGTGGGCATCATGCCGACGATGATCTTCTCGCCGGGCGCCGTCGGCGTCGTGTCCCGCTCGGGCACGCTCACCTACGAGGCGGTCGACCAGCTCACGCGCGCCGGCCTCGGCCAGACGACCGCCATCGGCATCGGCGGCGACCCCATCATCGGGACGACCCACCTCGACGCGATCCGCCTCTTCGAGGAAGATCCGGCCACCGAGGCGATCGTGATGATCGGCGAGATCGGCGGCTCGGCCGAGGAGGAGGCCGCGGCCTACGTCAAAGAGAACGTCTCGAAGCCGGTCTTCGGCTTCATCGCCGGCCGCACGGCGCCTCCGGGCCGCCGGATGGGCCACGCGGGCGCCATCGTCTCGGGCGGCCAGGGCACGGCCGAGGCCAAGCTCGAGGCCATGCGCGACGCGGGCATCGTGACCGTCGAGAGCCCCGCCGCCATCGGCGAGACGGTCAAGGACCACATCGCGGCAGTCGCCTAGCGGCTGGGGATTGGGGGATGGGGATTGGGGACAGTCCCCCAACCCCCACTTCCGACCCCCCAACCCAGGAAAGTCAAAGATTCCCGGGAAGCGCACGCGGCGCCGTCGTGGGGCACGCACCCGCCCCCGACCGCCCCCCACGTGTGCAACCCGGGGCGCCCGAACCGGGGCAAGAGCACGC
>JBCCQJ010000022.1:0-25873 GCA_039024395.1 Bacteroidota bacterium
AGCGCGGCCACCACTACGCGATCGTCGACGAGGTCGACTCGGTGCTCATCGACGAGGCGCGGACGCCGCTCATCATCTCGGGGCCGGTCCCGCAGGCCGACACCGACGAGTACAACGAGTTCAACCCGTTCGTCGAGCGGCTCGTGCGCGACCAGCAGAAGCTCGTCGCGGGCTACGTCGCCGAGGCGGAGCAGAAGCTCAAGGCGGCCGACGCCGCCGAGGCGGCCGGCGACAAGCGCGAGGCGGGCGCGCTCCGCGACGAGGCGGGCCTGGCGCTCCTCCGGTCTCAGCGCGGCTACCCGCGCAACAAGAAGCTGATCCAGCTCAAGGGCGAGCCGGGCGTCGAGATGCTCATCCGGCGCGTCGAGTCGGTCTACCTCGCCGACTCGGCGAAGCGGATGCCCGAGGTCGACGAGCCGCTCAACTTCTCGCTCGACGAGGCGCAGCATCAGCTCGAGATGACCGACAAGGGCCGCGAGTCCATCGGGCGCGCCGCCGGCACGGACGCCGACTTCTTCGTTATCCCCGACGTGGGCGACGAGGTGGCGCGCATCGAGCGCGAGTACGAGGAGAAGAAGGCCGACCTCGTCGAGAGCCTGCAGAACGACGACTCGCTCGACGCCGAGAAGCGCGAGAACAAGCTCCAGAACGACGTCCGCGTCCTCCGCAACGAGACCGAGGAGGCCAAGCGGCAGGTCTACACCGAGTACGCCGAGAAGTCGGAGCGCATCCACGCCGTCAACCAGCTCCTGCGCGGCTACACGCTCTACGAGCGCGACAACCAGTACATCGTGCAGGACGACAAGGTGATGATCGTCGACGAGCACACCGGCCGCGTGCTCCCGGGCCGCCGCTACTCCGACGGGCTCCATCAGGCCATCGAGGCCAAAGAGAAGGTGAAGGTCCAGGCGGCGACGCAGACCTACGCCACGGTCACCATCCAGAACTACTTCCGGATGTACGCCAAGCTGGCCGGCATGACGGGCACGGCCGAGACCGAGGCCGAGGAGTTCGACAAGATCTACAAGCTGCCCGTTGTCGTCGTGCCCACCAACCGCCCGATCGCGCGGGCCGACGACGACGACCTGATCTACAAGACGAAGCGGGCCAAGTACAAGGCGCTCGTCAGCCGCATCGAGGAGATCCACGCCACCGGCCAGCCGATCCTCGTCGGCACCGCCTCGGTGGAGACCTCCGAGCAGATGAGCCGGATGCTCCAGAAGGCGGGCATCAAGCACAACGTGCTCAACGCCAAGGCCAGCCGCGCGCAGGCCGAGGCCCAGATCGTCGCCGAGGCGGGCCGGCCGGGCGCGGTCACCATCGCCACCAACATGGCCGGCCGCGGCACCGACATCAAGCTCGGCGAGGGCGTCTTGGAGCTGGGCGGGCTCGCCATCATCGGCACCGAGCGGCACGACAGCCGCCGCATCGACCTCCAGCTTCGCGGCCGCGCCGGCCGCCAGGGCGACCCCGGCTTCAGCCAGTTCTACGTGTCGCTCGAGGACGATCTGATGCGGCTCTTCGGCCACGACCGGACGGCCAAGATCATGGACCGCCTCGGGATGGAGGAGGACGAGGTGCTGACGCACAAGTGGCTCACGAAGGGCGTCGAGCGGAGCCAGCAGAAGGTCGAGCAGAACCACTTCGCCAGTCGCAAGCGCCAGCTCGAGTACGACGACGTGCTCAACGCCCAGCGCGAGGTCATCTACGACCGCCGCATGCACGCCCTCGAGGGCGACCGCCTCCGCGGCGACATCCTCGACATGCTGAGCGAGTTCGTCGAGCGCATCGTCGGCGCCCACTTCGACGACGGCGACCTCGAGGAGATCCGCGAGGCGCTGCTGCGCCACCTCGCCTTCGACTTCGAGATCGACCCCGAGACCGCCCACCGCCTCGGCGACGACGGGCTCGTCGAGAAGATCCTCGACGAGGCGACGGCCCACTACCGCCGCAAGCGCGCCGCGCTCGCGCGCCCGTTCTTCGTCTCGGCGCAGCAGGTGCTCGCGAACGCCGAGGAGGGCAAGGAGCCCAAGAAGCTCTACGTCGACTTCACCGACGGCCGCAAGGCGCTCCGCGCGACGGTCACCCTCGACGCGGTGATGGCGTCCGAGGGCCAGGAGATCAACGACGCCCTCGAGCGCGCGGCCGTGCTCTCGATCATCGACGAGAAGTGGACCGAGCACCTCCGCGACCTCGACGAGGTCAAGCAGGGCGTCGGGCTGCGGGCCTACGGCCAGAAGGACCCGCTGATCGAGTACAAGATGGAGGCCTACCGGCTCTTCAAGGAGCTCGTGCAGACCATCGACGAGGAGGTGATCGGGCTCGTGTTCAAGGCCGGGCCGCTGGTCCAGGGCGACAGCCAGCGGCAGGCCGCGCGGCGCGTCCAGCAGGTGTCGAAGCCCCGCCTCGACGCCAGCCGCGCGCAGGCGACCCAGGAGCGGGCGCCCAACTACGCCGCGCAGATGGGCGGCGACGGCGCCTCGTCGGCCGACCGCGACCCGACCGCCAAGGCGGCCCCGGTGGTGGTCAAGAAGACGGCCGGGCGCAACGAGCTGGTGACGGTGATGGACCCGCAGGGCGGCACGCACCAGATGAAGTACAAGCACGCGCAGTCGCGCCTCAGCCAGGGCTGGACGCTGATCGACTGACCGCGCCCGCGTCGTCGGCTCCGCGCCCGCCTCGGTGACCCCGAGGCGGGCGTTTTGTGTGACCCTCTCGGGGCCGCCCCGGGCGCCCAGGCTCGGCCCCGAGGCGGGCGCCTGCGCAACCCTTCACGCAGGCTCGGAGTGACAAGGCGGCTCCGGTGCCGTAGCCTCCGGTCTCCCTGCCCCACGCCCGTGCTCCGCTCGCTCACGATCCGCGACTACGCCCTCATCGAGGCGCTCGAGGTCGAGTTCGACAGCGGCCTCAACATCATCACGGGCGAGACCGGCGCCGGCAAGTCGATCCTCCTCGGGGCGCTCAAGCTCCTCCTCGGCGACCGGGCCAGCACCGAGGCGCTGCGGACGGGCGCCAAGAAGGCCGTCATCGAGGGCCTCTTCGACAACGCCGACGAGGGCCGCCTGCCGGCCATCCTCGAGGCCCACGCCATCGACCCGAGCGAGAACGGCATCCTGGTCGTCCGCCGCGAGGTGACGGCCAAGGGCAGCCGCGCGTTCATCAACGACACGCCGGCCACGCTCGACGTGCTCCGCGAGGTGGCCTCCAACACGATCGACCTCCACGGCCAGCACGAGCACCAGTCGCTCTTGCGCACCGAGACGCACGTCGAGCTGCTCGACAACTTTGGCAACCTCGGCGGCCTCGTCGGCACCTACCGCAAGGCGTACACGAAGGCCGCCCGCCTCGTGGCCGAGCGCGCCGACCTCGTCCGCCGCGAGAAGGAGCTGCAGCGCCAGAAGGAGCTCTACGGCTTCCAGATCGACGAGATCGACGCCGGCAAGCTGCAGGAGGGCGAGGCCGACGACCTCGCAGCCGAGCGCCGCATCCTCGAAAACGCCGAGCAGCTCTACGAGGCCACCGCCGACCTCTACGCCCAGATCTCCGAGGCGGACGACGCGCTCTACGACCGCCTCGTGCTGGTGCGCAACCAGCTCCAGGACCTCGCCCGCATCGACGCCACGTTCGACGAGACGCTCTCGGACGTCCGCTCGGCCGAGATCGCGCTCAAGGAGGCCACCCAGTTCCTGCAGGACTACAACGCGCGCATCGAGTTCAACCCCGAGCGGCTCGACGAAATCCGCGAGCGGATGCAGGAGATCGACCTCCTCGAGCGCAAGTACGGCGGCACCGTCGAGGCGGTCCTCGCCTACCGCGCCGAGATCGGGGCCACGTACGCGCTCGCCAAGGACTTCGAGGGCGCCATCGCCCGCCTCGACGAGCAGATCGCCGACGCGCAGGAGACGCTCTCGAAGGCCGCCTACCGCCTCAGCCAGAAGCGCCACGAGGTGGCCGAGCGCATCGAGGCGGCCATCGCCGTCGAGCTGGCAACGCTCGGGATGCCGCACGCCCGCTTCGAGGTCCGCTTCGACTTCCAGGACGACGACGCGGGGTGGGTCTCGCTGCCCGAGGGCACCCGCTCGCGCCCCGTCACGGCGTTCCCGGCCGGCGCCGACCTCGTCGAGTTCCACATCTCGGCCAACCCCGGCGAGGACCCGAAGCCGCTCGCGAAGGTCGCCTCGGGGGGCGAGGTGTCGCGCATCATGCTGGCGCTCAAGGCGATCCTCGCCAAGAGCGAGCGGCTGCCGATCCTGGTGTTCGACGAGATCGACACCGGCATCTCGGGGCCGATCGCGCGCCGCGCCGGCGAGTCGATGCACCGGCTGGCCCAGTTCCACCAGATCATCGCGATCACGCACCTGCCGCAGATCGCGAGCCTCGGCGACGTCCACTTCGAGGTCGAGAAGGCGGTCGAGGACGGCCGCACGCGGACGTTCATCCACCGCCTCGACGAGGCCGAGCGCGCCGAGGCGGTGGCGGCGCTCCTGGCCGGCGACGCCGTCTCCGAGGCGGCCCTCCAGAGCGCCCGCGAGCTGATCGAGAGCGGTCGGCAGGAGGGGTAGGGGGTGTGCTTGAGTTGCCGCGTGGCGCTCTCCCATTCCGTTTCCTCCACTCTCGCGTTTTCCCGCCCGACGGAATGGAGGGCGCGCTTCGCGCGCGGAGGAATGGGAGGAACAGACGCCGGCGGTCCCTGGGCGTCGAAAACGCAACCCTGGTGCGATGAGCCGGTTGAGACGCGCAGGCATCGTCCGAGAGCGGCCGGGGATCCACCCATGCAGAGGCGCAACCCCAGCACGTGCTCCGCGTCGAGGAGAGCGACGGCCCCAGACGTCCCATGAACCTCCTCGCCACTCTCGCCGGCCTCCTCACACTCGCGGCCTTCGCGGTTCACGCCGTCGTCGGCGCCCGCGAGTTCCGCCCGCTCGCGCCGCCCCCCGAGGCGGCCACCCGGACCGCCTACGTGCAGGCCCTCGCCGGCTGGCACTGGGTGTCGGTGTCGCTGCTCAGCACCGGACTTCTGTTCATGACCATCGGGGCCACGGACCGGGTCCCCGCCGAGGCCGTCGTGCTCCGGGCGCTCGCGGCCTATTTCGCGGCGTGCGGACTGGCGTGGCTCCTGACGCTGGTCGTGTCGGGCCAGGGCGTTGAGCGTCGGTACCTCGCACTCGGGCAGTGGGTGTTCTGCGCGCTCGTCGCAGGGCTGGCGCTCGCGGCGGCGTGACGACAGAGACGGTATCGGAGTGCACCGATTCCCCCAGGACAGGCTGTACCCTGCGGTGTACCCTGCGGCAGGAGGTGAGGGCCGCTCGACGTTGTGAGGGCCTCGAGATGCAGCCGCCACGGTACTCTCTACGAATTTCAGGGATTCTGTTTGACATCGCCGCGCCCTGCTGGGCCGCCAAGGGATCCTGGCTGACTTGTCTCATACATCGTCTACGGGCTACTGTTTTCCCCCGAGTAGCGTAGTTCCTCACCCCCATCCGACGCATGGCCTCTATATCTCTCATAACGATCTGGAGTGGCCCGCTTCCGCGATACCTTCCGCTGTTTCTTGGAACGATAAATGCTAATCCAAATATTAGATTTGTATTTATATCAGACTCAAAAAAGCCAAATGTAATACCTCAGAATATGAACTGGGTAGAACGTCCTTTTGTCAGGACGGTTGAAGTCATGGGTCGTCGGCTGGGGATCAATACAAGATTTTACGAGCCATATAAGATGTGTGATCTAAAGCCTACGTTCGGGATATCTCAGCGTGACGTAATAGATAATTCAGATTTTTGGGGTCATGTCGACTGCGATATGGTTCTGGGCGACCTGGGCGCGTTTCTTTCAGAGGACGTGCTTCGCAAGAACGACATCGTCAGTCTTCGGGGCCGAGGTTTCGTCCACGGCCCCTTGACGCTGTACAGAAACACAGATGCCATCAACCGGCTGTACGAGCGCGCGGGTCAGTGGCGCCAGACGCTGTCGAACCCGCAGTACCTCGGTTTCGACGAGACAGGAGGGTGGTGGCCATGGAAAGGTCAGTCTCGGCCGCCTGGGACGCCCGAGTCATTTACGGATGTTGTGCTCCGAGCGTCTGAGACGGGCGAGGTCCGGTGGTACGACGAGGACCACGTCAAAGAGTCGAGGCCACACAAGGGGATGCGCGTGCGCTGGACGCGCTGCAACGGACGAGAGACGATGGTCGACGAGAACGGCCAGCCGATCGCGTACTACCACCTCCTTACAGCGAAGTCGGACCCCGCCTTCCGGATGCCCGCGTGGTCTCTGGACGCCTTCCCGGATCACTTCGTCGTCACGGAAAGGGGTGTGAGAGCAGACCACGAGTCGCATCTGGCTCTCGACATTCGGTGGGCGATCGACAGAGCTCAGCATCGGGCTCAACGCGTCGTACGACGGCTTCGGCCGAGAGGAGCCTGACGGCATGCGGTCCCCGTCACACTCCATCCCGTAGCGACGCCCACTCCAAAGGTGAGGGCGGGCAGGCCACTCCGTGCGGAGCGGCCTGAAACCGTGGGAAGCCGTCTTGTGGCTTGTGTCTAGCATGTACATGAACTATTCTTGGCCTGGATCCTTCCCTCGCTTCTGTGGAACTCGACACTGCCGCCCCCGAGGTCGCGCCTGCCAGCCCCGACCGCTCTCTCGACCAAGGCCAGCCGGCCCCCGCCCCCGAGGTGGAAGCCGCCCCGCCCGACCCTGCCGACGCCGCCGTCGACGCGGCCTACGCGGCGGACCGCCTCGGGGAGGGCGTCCCCACCGACGTCCTGGACCGTGCGCTGGTGGCCCGCGCCGAGATGGCGGCGCAGTATCCGGGCCAGGACCCGCGTGCTGTCACCGCGGCGGTGCAGGAGATCACCGAGCGGCTGGATTCTCGGTTTACGAACCCCGTGACCCACAACGACCTCGAGCAGATCCAGCAGACCGTCGAGGGGCTCTCGCCGGCCGAGGCCACGCGCGTCTTCGAGCGCCTCACCGACGATCAGCTCCGCGAGTGGGGCGAGCAGCTCCACGACGTCAACCTGCCTGGGTTGGGCGGCTTCGACCGCGACGAGCGGGTGGCGCTCTACGGCGTCCTCGCCGAGCGCCTCGACGGTGCCCAGCTCGCCCGCTTCGCCGACGCGCTCGACACGCCCCCGACAGGCGCCGACGGTCAGCTCCTCGGGGCGGCCATCGCCGAGCACGCCCCGGCGGCGGTGCGCATCGGGTTCGTGCGCGAGGCGTCGGACCTGGTCGAGCAAGACCCCGAGGCGGCGTTCGCCGTGGCCGAGACGCTCGGCGGCCTCCGGGGCGTGTCGCTCGACGGCGCCCTCCGCACGCTCTCGCCCGAGGAGCTTCGGGCCGTGGTCGACGCCTCGGTGGAGACCCACACCCACACGGCCGTGACGATGGCCGGCGGCCACATCACGGTCAGCCACGACGCCGACACGTTCGGCCGCCTCGCCGAGGCGCTCGCGACGTCGCAGGACGCCGGGCGCAAGGCCATCGTCGTCAGCGAGGCGGTGGAGCAGCTCCGGGAGGTCGAGACGCGCGGCAACCTCGGGATGAGCGTGATGCGCGGCGACAGCCCCGAGGTGCTCCGCGACGGCCTCACGTCGATTCTCGAGAGCGACGTCGGGGGCGTCGTCGAGGCGCTCGAGCAGGGCGTCGACCGCGAGGGCCGCGCCCTGACGGGCTACTTCCGCTCCATGGTTGCCGACGACCGCACCGAGGAGGTCGGCCGCCTCCTCGTCGACCTCGGGACCGACGGCGGAACGCGCACCTCGGCCGAGTGGGCGACCGAGCAGGTGCCGGGCGACCAGGACGGCGCCTTGTACTACGCCAACGCCCAGACGCTCGGCTACGCCGTCGGCGCCGTCGGTGCGGCCGTCGACGAGATCACCGGCAACGCGCGCGCGCAGGCCGAGACGCTCAAGAACATCTTCGGCTCGACGCTCGGCGTGGCCGGCGGTGCCCACCCGGCCGCCGGCGCCCCCGCGGCCATCCTGACCGGGCTCGGCAACGAGGTCATCAACGCGACCGTCGAGCGCCACGCGGCCGGCCACCGCGATCTCAAGGCCACCCTCCGCGACCTCGCCTTCCCGCAGGTCGAGGGCGCCGACGGCGTGCGCCGGCCCTACAACGGCGGCGCCGAGACCGACTACGACGCCGCAGCCCTCCGCGTGATCGACGCCAACCGGTGAGGCCGCTCCTTCTGGTGGCGCTCCTCGCCGAGAGCGCCTGTTCGACCCCCGACCCCGTGACCGCAGACACCCTTCCGCTCCCGCCGTTCGCCTACGAGGCGCCGCTGGCGGGCGCCTACGAATCCCGCCTCGACCTCGCCGTGGTGGCGCTCCACCGCCCGCTGCGTGAGGCCTACGGGCCGTTCGACCCGGAGATCGTCCACCTCGAGGAGAGCGCCACCTGGGACGCCGTCGAGGCGTTCTACACCGAGGCGTTCTCGTCCGGGGACCTCGCCGCCTCGGGGTTCGAGCGGACGGACTGGACCTCGGCCGATCCCGACCGCTACCGCGTCGCTCTGTGGACGCGCGACCGCGGCGACCGCGTCGCCGTCGCCTTCGTGCCGGGGCGACCGGGCGACCCCAAGCCGTTCCTGGTCCTGATGACGCCGCGCGCAGGGTCGTCGCCTCGGGGATAGCCTACCTGGGGGATCGTCCGCCTCGGGGATCGTCCGCCTCGGGGCGGAAGTCGCCAATCGGACCGTCGAGCCGGCGCGCCGCGGGTCGATACTGGGAGCTCAAGTCCCCAGACGCCTCGTGCCAACCCGTCGCCAGATCCTCGCCCGCCTCGCTGCCGCTCCGCTCGCGGCGGCCGTCCCCTCGCTGGCCGCCGCTCGCCCCGAGGCGGACGGCGCAACCATCTACGCCGGCGCGGGCACCGACGCCCTGTTCACGTGGCGCGACGGCACCCGCCTCTGCGCCGGTGCTGGCTACGAGACCCACCTGCGCCTGCGCGATGCCGCGCGCATCTGCGAGGGCGATGCCTACGAGACGGCCTGGACTGTCCGAGACCGCGGGGCCACCATCGTCCTGTGCCGGGGCGAGAGCCTGGAGCCGGCCTACACCCTCCGCGACGAGGTCCGGTTCTGCGAAGGGAGCGGCTACGACACCCTCTGGCGACTCCGCGACGCCTCCAGCGCGGTGGGTGTCGCGGCCGGCGACGGCTACGACGCTCAATGGACGGTCCGCGGCGGCACGCTCACGCCCCGCGCGTGGTTTGCGACGCTCCTGGCGGTCGGCGCCCTCGGCTGACCCGCGTCGGGGAGGACGGTGTCCTGCGAGGGCACGGGGCAAGCACGGGCCCCGAGGTGGAGGGCCAAAGTCCAGCTCAGCCCGTCGTCGCAGCGAGCACCTGTTTCAGCTCGTTGGCTGCGGTTCGGTACTGGCGGAGCACCGTCTGGACCTGCGCCCGGAGCGTTTCGGTCGTGCCGGCACGAACCGCCCCGACGATGCGCTCCGCGGTCCGCGCCAGCTCGAAGGCGCCGACGTAGCCGGCCTGGCCCTTGAGCGCGTGCGCGGCCTGCTCCAGCTCGTCGAAGTCTCGGGACACGGCGGTCTGCGCGATGGTCTCGGTGAGCCGCAAGCCCTCGGTGAGGAACAGGTCGGTCACCTGCTGGGCGAGGCCCGCGTCGCCGAGGCACGTTTGCGCGAAGCGCTCGGCGTCCAGCGATGCCACGCGGGAGGACGCCAGCGTCTCGGGCGTGCGTCCGGTCCACACCCCGATCCGCTCGCGCAGCCGCCTCGGCTCGAACGGCTTGAGGAGGAAGTCGTCGAGGCCGGCGTCGATGACGTCGGAGCGCTGGTAGGCCAGCACCGAGGCGGTCAGCGCCACGATCGGCAGTTGCTCCGAGGGGATGCCCATCTCGTGCCGCAGGATCCGCGACGCCGCGATGCCGTCGAGGTCGGGCATCTGGAGGTCCATCAGGACGAGGTCGAACCGGTCCGCCCCCGCCTCGGTGACGGCGCGCACGGCCTCGTGACCGTCGCAGGCTTCCGTCACGTCGACCCCCCACGACTGGAGCGTCCGGCGCGCGACGAGGCGGTTCATCTCGTTGTCCTCGGCGACCAGCACGCGGAGCCCGGTCAGGTCGGCCGGCTCGAGCTCCGGCGCGTTGTCGGCGGCGAGCTGGACGGACGTCGGAACCGCGAGCGGCAGCATGACGCGGAAGGTGCTGCCGGCGCCTTCGACGCTGTCCACCTCGATGGTGCCCTCTTGGCGCTCGACGAGATCTTTGACGATCGCCAGGCCGAGGCCGGTGCCGCCGTACCGCCGGGCCGCGTCGTCGGTGGCCTGCGTGAACGGGTCGAAGATGGCCCCGAGGCGGCTCGGCGGGATCCCGATGCCGGTGTCCGAGACGTCGACGTGGAGCGTCCCGTCCGCCTCGGAGACCTGCAGCGCCATCGTGACGCTGCCGACGCTGGTGAACTTGACCGCGTTCGAGGCCAGGTTCATCAGGATCTGCCGGAATCGGCTCGGGTCGCCGAGGACGCGGTCGGGCACGCCGGGGGCGACCGAGGTGGCCAGGAGCAGGCTCTTCTCCATGGCCCGCGGGCGGAGCATGGTCTCGACCTGCCCCATGATCTCGACCGGCGAGAACGGGATCGACTCGAACGGGAGCTGACCGGCCCCGAGGCGGGCGAAGTCGAGCAGGTCGTCGATGAGGCCGAGCAGCGCGTCCGCCGAGGTCGTGATGCCCGAGAGCAGGTCGGCCTGGTTGGACGACAGCGGGGTGTCGGCGAGGAGGTGGCCCAGCCCCAGGACGGCGTTGAGCGGCGTCCGCATCTCGTGGCTCATGTTGGCCAGGAACCGCTCCTTCGACCGGATCGCCTCGGTGCGGGCCTCGGCCGCCTCGGCGCGGGCCTCGGCGCGGGCGCGGGCGGTGCGCTCGGTCTCGCGGGCCGTCACGTCGCGAATCAGCCCGATGTACCCCCCCTCGTCGTTGATCGGCCCGCCCACCGTCTCGCCGAGGAACGTCGACCCGTCGGCCCGCCGGTAGGCTGCGATGAACGGCGTCCGGTCGGCCGGTTGCGTCCGGGAGAACCGGGTCGCGATCTTGCTGTCGTAGTCGTCCGGGTTGGCGTAGAGGACCCGGGGCGTCTTGCCGACCAGGTCCTCGGGAGGGTATCCGAAGATGGTCTCGGCAGCGACGTTGGCAAACCCGATTCTGCGGTCTTCGCCGGTGACGAGAGCCGCGTCGGGCACGGTGTCGAGCACGCTCTCGATCCGGTGCGCGGTCTTCCGCACCGTCTCCATCGCGCGGACGCTCTCGCAGTACGCGCCCACCCACGAGGCGAGCAGAAGAACCAGGTTGAGGTCGGCGTCGGAGAAGGGTCCTCCCCGAGGAGAGGAACACGAGAACGACACCGTTCCGTAGAGGTCGCCGCTGACATACACCGGTGCGCCGATGAACGACTCTGTGCTCTGGGCGCCGCCGTCCTGATCTGCGAACGCGCTCTGGCTCACGTGCTCGATGGCGACGATGCCATCCGCCTCCAGGACCAGCGATCCGTACGGAGCGACGAGAGGAAGGGACGGTGCCAGGCCGGTGGCTTCTTCCAGTGAGGCCACCTCGACGACGTCCGCTGCGTCCGTGACGCGGTTGAGGAACGCCCGCTGCATGCCGAGGAGCCGGGCCGACTGTGACAGCACGTGGAGGACCTTCTCGTGGAACGAGAGACCGGTCAGGTTGGCAATCTCAAAGAAGAGGCGCGTCTGTGCCTCGTACGTCGCAGTCCGAGGAGTGGGCATCATGGGAGTGGACGAGTCGTACCCCGTACACGCCGCAGTGAGTCAGGGGAGCGATCGTGCGCAAGGGGATGCCAACATCACGACAGCGCAGTAGAAACACAAGTCTGTAGTTGGAGTCTTACAGGTTAGGACGGGGTTCAGGGAGATGTGATGTGGTGTATACCGCTGTTTTGTTGGCAGAGAGGCTGTATTGTGAAAACGTATCAGGGACGAGATCCTGCCGGATCAGGATTCTCCTTACCGGTCTTGGGGTGGGAGTCCAAGGCATACGATTTCAACGACCCAGACGCTGTCCGGGGGATGGTTCCCCACGGGCAAGAGCGCGCGAGGTGCTGGACGGGCCAGAGGCCTGAGGCCGCCGCAGCCGGCCGGACCTCGGCCGCGTCCGCTCGCCCCGTCCGAACGCACGAATCCGGGCAGTCGATCAGAAGCTGTCTGGCGAACCGGGGGGGCGCGACCTGCGGCCGGCTGCGGCGGCCCTCCGCCGTGTCGCGCTCCATCGCGCCTGCCCCATTCGGACGGGGCCCGCTCGGGCGTCGCCTGCTTGGCTGTGCCGACCTGATGGTTCGCGCTCCGTGCGGCGGTCCGGCTCGTTCGGCCTCGGCATCGCGCCCCGTCACCAAACCGCTTCTCAGATGCGCCACCCGTATGCCAGGAGCGGGCGAAGCGACAGAGCGGTCTCGACGATGAGGTCTGTGAACCCTGGCGCCTGCACGGCCTCGTCGGGCACGTCGTCGCGGAAGGCGGCGAACCCGCCCTTCCACTTCAGGAAGTCGGCGATGGGCGTCTCGGCATGGTCCTCGAAGCCGCGCGGCATCCGCTTGAGGCGGTTGTCGCCGGTCGCCTGGAAGCGAAGGCCCGCACTGCGGACCTCCTCGGCGACGGCGAGGAACGCCTCGGGGTCGGCGACCATGCGCTCGCGCCACTGGCGGAGAACCGTGGACTCGGGCTGCCAGAAGCCGCCGCCGATGAGCGACGCGCCCGGCTCGACGTGGATGTAGAGCGCGCCTGGCGCGCCCTTCTCGCCGCCTCGGTGGAGGGCGGCGGCGATGTTGGTTTTGTAGGGCGCCTTGTTCTTGCTGAACCGGGTGTCGCGGTAGATCCGGAAGACGGACCGCTTGGGGTCGCCGGAGAGCGGCAGGCCCACCTCGGGGAGGCGCCGGCTGAGGTCGGCGACCAGCATCCGCATCGGCTCCTGGAGCTCGTCCTCGTAGGTGGCCTTGCGCGGCTTGAACCACTCGCGGTCGTTGTTCTCGCGGAGGTCGCGCAGGAACTGGAGGCCGTCGTCGGAGAGGCCGGGGAAGGGGGGGAGGAGGTCGACGGGAGGGGCGGGCATGGGCGCGAGGAGGGAGACGCGCCAACCTAGCCCGCCTTGGTGACGGCGGCACGTCGGCCCCCGAGGCGGCGCGGCCCCTGGAGCGCCCTTCGGGTCGCTCTGAGGAATGGAGGAGCGCGCTGCGCGCGCGGAGGAGTGGAGGAACGAACGCTGACAGACTCGTGGAGCGACGTGCCACCCTTAGAGGGCGTTGAGGATTCATCAGATCGGGCTTTGCGCGGCTGCGCCGGTACCTCCACCGCGTCGCGCTGCATCGCCGACGCCCTGGCGTCGTCTGCTTCGCGCTCCTTCCGGAGGCCCGGCTCTCTCGCGCACGCCCACGTTCTGAAAACCTCAACGCCCTCTTACACCAACCTGCTGTCGGCTCCAGGACAACCGGCCCCCGAGGCGGCAGACGTCCCCGAGGCGGTGAGCCGGTGTGCTCGGGTCTTCCGGTTCTGATGGTGTCATCTCCATGCCCGTCATGCGCATCCGTCTTGCTTTGGTCCTGCTGCTGTCCCTCCCCCTGCTCGCGGCGCGCGGTGCCCTGGACGACCGCGTCCGTGCCGAGACCGGCGTCGACCGTGTCCACTCTGAGCTGGGACTTCGGGGCGAGGGCGTCATCGTCGCCATCCTCGACCGTGGGATCGACGTGGAGCACCCAGACGTCCGCAACGACGACGGCTCGACGCGCATCCGGTTCATCTACGATCTGTCGGACAACCGCGGCGCGGGCGACGCCGACAACCCGACGGGCGTGGGGACGGTCTACACGCGCGCCGAGATCGACGCCGCGCTCTCCGCCGGGACGCGCCTCCCCCACCGCGACGCGGTCGGCCACGGCACGACGACGGCCGGGCTCGCGGCGGGCGACGGGAGTGCGAGCGCCGGCCTCTATGCCGGCATGGCTCCCGAGGCGGAGGTCGTGGTCGTCAAGATGGTGAGCGAGGGGGCGCCGGCCCACGGCACCGAGGCGGCGGAGGCACCGTTCAACGGCATCGACCAGATCGAGACGGCCCTCGACCTCGTCCTCGCCGACGCCGAGGCGGCCGGAAAGCCGGCCGTGTTCCTCGCCAACTTCGGCTCCGTCGGCGGCCCCACCGACGGGACGAGCGACTTCGCCCGCGCCATCGACGCCCGCTTCGGGCCGGGCCTGCCGGGGCGCGTGTTCGTGACCGGCACGTCGGACGACGGCGGCCACCCCAACTACGCCTCGGGGACGATCGCCCAGGGCGAGACCGTGGAGCTGAAGATCCGGAAGGGCCACGCCGGTTTTCTCCGCCTCGACCTGTGGTACGAGGGCACGGACCGGCTCGACGTCGAGGTGGTCACCCCGGCCGGATCGAACGGCCCCTGGGCCGCCCCGACAAACGCGGCGCGCGACACGCGGACGGTCGGTGGGAATGCCGGGTTCACGTACTACCACAACGGCAGCGCGACGACGTTCTTCGGCACCTCGAACGGGCAGCGCGAGATCCTGATCGACTTCGCGGGCGCCGTGGGCGACTACACGATCCGCCTGACCGGCGCCTCGGTGTCGGACGGGACCTTCCGGGCCTCGCTCAACCCGGCGCGCATCTTCACCGGCACCGACCAGAACCGGTTCGAGAGCTTCGTCGTGCCGGGCTACTCGGTATGGTACGGGGCCTCGGCGCGAAACAACATCGCCCCGAACTCTTACGTCCTGCGCGACGCGTGGACGGACGTCGACGGCGCCACGCGGACGTACGTGGGCAACGACGTGGGGCCGGGCGCGCTCTGGCCCGGCAGCGGCGTCGGCCCGACGTACGACGGCCGCCTCGGGGTGACCGTCAGCGCGCCGGGCAACTCGAACATCGGGGCGTATGGCGCGCGGTCGTTCTTCAACACGATCCGCAGCAACGTGGTCGTGGACGGGCCCGCGCCGTACGGGACGCTCGGGGCGGTCAGCGGCGCGGCGCCCATCGTGACGGGCATCATCGCGCTGATGCTGGAGGCGGATCCCACGCTCGACGCGGCCGAGGTCAAGGACCTCCTCCAGCGGACGGCCCGCGAGGACACGTTCACTGGCGCGACGCCGAACGCGACCTGGGGCCACGGCAAGATCGACGCCTACGCGGCGGTCCAGGAGATCCTGGCGACGACAGCGGACGTGCCCGGCCCCGAGGCGGAGGTCGGGCTCGCTGTGGCTCCGAACCCGGCCTCTGAGGCGACGATCTCGCTGGCCCTCCCAGAGGCCACCTCGGTGCGGGTGGAGGTGCTGGACGCCCTCGGCCGACGGGTAACCGTCCTTCACGACGGACCGTTGGCGGCCGGGCCGCACCGCCTCGGGGTGCCCCGCCTCGGGGCCGGCGCCTATACCGTCCGCGTCGTCACCGAGGCGGGCGTGGCGACGCGACGCCTCACGGTCGTGCGGTAAGCCCTCGCCCCCGGGGCGGCGGGCATGAGCCGGTCGGCTAGGGTTTCCCGGTTCCCTCAGTACATCCCTCTCCGGCTCTCCATGCGCTTGCTTCTCCTGGCCGCCCTCGGCCTCGCCCTCGCAGTCCCGGCCTCTGCCCAGACCTGCACCACCTCGTGGGCCGCTCCCGTCAACGGCGACTGGTCCGAGGCGGCCAACTGGACCGCCGGCGTGCCCACCGAGGCGGACACCGCCTGCGTCACCGCCTCGGGGACGTACACCGTCACGTTCGACCGCGACCAGGCGCTCGGGGGGCTCGTCGTGGGCGCGAGCAGCGGGACGCAGACACTGCGGGTGAACCGAAGTCTGACCACCCTCGGTGAGGGCACGGTTGGCGCCAACGCCGTGGTCGAGCTCAACGGCTGCGGCACGTTCTGCGGCGGTCTCTTCGGCGTAACGGACACGCTGACCGTGGAGGGCACGCTCGTCCAGAGTAGCGGGGGAGCCCTCCTGAGCACGGGGGGGACCGTGGACGTCGCGCCCGGCGGCACGCTCCGCGTCCGATCGAGCGGGTTCGTGATCGTTGGTACCTCGGGCGCCGACCTCGCGCGGATCATCGTCCGAGGGACGCTCCGTTTCGACCCCGAGGGTCAGACTCCCGCCTCCGTCTTCTTCCGCAGCGATCTGGACCTTGCGGGCGGTACGATCTCCCTTCCCAATGGCCGGATCGACATCGAGGGCGCCGGGCGCTGGACTGGCGGCACGTTCGACGTGGGCGCGGGTGGCTACCTGTGGTTCGTCAACCCGAGAGATGTCATCACAATGTCCGGGACCTACGCCGGCACGGTCGCCGGTCGGGTCAGCTTCAGCAGTGGCGTCGTTCTCGCCGCGGCTCCCGGCGGCGCCACGCTGGACGTAGGCGGCGAGGGCATCGAGGTGGATGCGGGCAGCGGGCAAGCCACGACCTTCACCAGCGCTGGCGGCGAATTCGTCAACGCAGGGCGGATTCGCGGGATCGGCAACGCGCTCGTGGTGGCGGAAGGCGTTCTCCGAAACGAAGGTCAGATCGAGATGACAGGTCCGCTCTGGGTGCAGCAGGGAGGCGTGCTCCGCAACGCACCCGGAGGCACCCTCGAGTTCATCAGCAGCGCGCCCATCTCCGACATCGACGGCACGGGGCGGATCGTCAACGAGGGACTCGTCCTCGTCAGCGGAAACGGGCGGAGCACCACACTCGCCGCGTACCGGGGCCGCGCGGGGTCCGAGATCCGCGTGCTCGACGGCTCTCGGGTCACGCTCCTCGCGCCCGGGGCCGACGCCCTCCCCGCCGGAGCGTCGCTGACCGGCGACGGGGAGGTCTTCACCCAGTTTCGCAACGTGTTTCTGGAAGGGGCCGTGAGCCCCGGGACGCCTGAGGCGCCCATCGACACGCTCTCGTGGACCTTCTACCCGCTCTTCGCGAGCGGCGTCGGCGACGCCCGGCTGGTCATCGACGTGGACGCGAACGGCGCGAGTGACCTGTTGGCGGCGCCCCCCGCATCGCTCTTCGGTGCCGAGCTGGGAGGGACGTTGGTCATCCGCGTGGCGGAGGGCTACACGCCGCAGATCGGCGACACCTTCACCGTCGTCCGGGGACCCGCCAACACGATCCAGGGCGCGTTCGACCGCGTGGTGGCCGAGGGCGCACCGGCCGACATCGCGTTCGTGGCCGAGAAGACTGCGGACAGCTCGGCCCTGACGATCCGCGCGGTGGAGCGGATGGGCGGCCTGCTCCTCGTGTCGGGGACCGACCTTGTCGGCGGCGGCGACCGCTCGCTGGTCCTCACCGGCCCCGGCGCGGGAGACGTCACCGGGGCGCGCCTCGAGTGCACCTCGTGCTTCGACCCCGAGGCGTTCGGCGACATCGCCGCGACCCTCGGTGGGACCGACATCCTCCGCGAGGCCGTCCTCGACCTGACGAGCCCCCGGGCCTTCGGGTTCTACGATCTCGTGCTGGAGCGGACCGCCGCGCCGGACTCGGTCATCGCCGTGGCGGTGCGGCCGTTCATGAGCTTCATCTCGCTCACCAGCGCCTCCGACACGGGCGTCGGCGTGCGCCCGGCCGGGCTCCGGTACAACTGGAGCGAGCTCTCGATCACCAACACGTCGAACACCGACGAGGCCGGGTTCCTGCTCGGCGCCGTCAACCGCGAGGCGCCCGACAAGGTCGCGTTCGCGCTCGCCACCGACAACACCTTCCGAGGCGGAACCGTCTTCTTCGAGAGCGCGGACGCGGCCGACCCCGAGGCGGGGGCGCTCGTCGTGGGGCGCGTCGTGCCGGGCCGGGCCTCGCGCCTGGAGTACGGCCAGCGGGTGGCGCCCGACGACGTGCTCTTCCCTGAGCAGACGCGCACGGGGCCGGGCGACGACCGGCTCCCGTTCGGCGAGGCCCTCGTGTTCTCCGGCCTCGTGGCCCACCACCTGACGGTCGACCGGGCCGCAGACGTGGTGGCCGCCGCAGCGATGTCTTCCGGGAACGCCACCCTGGACGACTACGCCGCCTCGGTGGAGGCCGCCGAGGCGGGCGCGGTGGAGCGGGCCGCGCGGCGGGCGCTCCGGGTGGCGCCCGACTACACCGAGGGCGTCCGGTCCCTGTTCGACCGCGTCGTGAACCGCCTCGGGGACACGGTTCCGGCGCCCGCAGGCATCGAGGCGGCGGCCGACGCCTTCGCGGCGGCGCTCGACCGGGGCGCGGGCGCGCACCTCCTCGCCATGCACGCGGCGCACGACGTGGACCTCGCCGGGGCGCCCGGAGCGGTCCGCCAGCTCGTCGTGGACGAGTTCGAGGCGTTGGGCGGCTACGGCGACGGCGGCAGCGCCGCGCGGCGACTCAACGTCGGGCGTCAGCTCTCGTGCGTCGTCAAGGAGGTCCAGAGAGTCACTGGGGCCAACCCCGATGTCTCACCTATCACGGAGGGGCTCTTCTCGCCGGCGCACCGCGGAGCACTCAAAAACGTGCTGAATTCCCTTTCCAACTCGCCCCTTCTCAAGACTCATGAGGCCGTCCACGCGACGCAGACCGAGTGCAAGACGCCGGAGAGTTCGGCCGCCGGCAGCGGTGGCGAAGGGGGCGGCGGTGACCGGCGTGCGCAGACCTCGGCCTCGTGCACGCTCCCGCCCCGCCCGCCGGCCGGCCCGCCTGGCGGTGGCGGTGGCGCCTGCGGCCCGCCCTCGGCGCCCGCTGACCCCAACGACAAGACCGTCCCCGCCTTCGGTCTCACGTGTGAGTTCGGCACCGTCGTCGTCGACGGCGAGGAGGTCCCCCGCTGCGTCCGCTACTTCGTCCCGCTCGCCCAGGCCGATGCCCCGATCACCTACACCGTCGACTTCGAGAACCTGCCGCTCGCGACGGCGCCCGCCGAGATCGTCACCATCACCGACGTGCTCGACGCCAACCTCGACCCCGCCTCGGTGGAGGTCCTCGCCACGTCGTCGGACTCGACGTTCTCCTACACCGTCTCGGGCCAGACCGTCACGTTCCGGTTCGTGGGCATCGACCTGCCGCCGAACGTGGAGGACCCCGAGGGCAAGGGCTTCGTGACGTTCGCCGTCCGCCCCCGAGGCGGTCTGGCAGCGGGCACGGAGATCCGGAATGACGCCTCGATCGTGTTCGACTTCAACCCGCCGATCGAGACGCCGGCGGTGGTCCACGAGATCCGCGAGACGGCCGACCTGGGCACGGCGCTCGTGGCGCCCGAGTTCACCTCGAGCGACGCCGTGCCGGTCCGGGCCGTCGCCGTCAACGGGCAGGGCGACCCCGCCTCGGGGGCGGTGCTGACGGTGACGGCCGAGGCCCCGATCCTCTCGGCCACGCCGGACCCGCGGACCCCGCTGGACGCCGGCGCGTGCTCGGGGACGGGCACCACGACGGTGACGTGTGCCGTCGGCACGCTGGAGACCGGCGACGTCGTGATCGTCGACCTCGTGCTCGACGGATCGGCGACCGGCGAATACGCCGTCTCGTCGTCGGTCACGTCCGACGCCTTCGACGGCTTTGCCGCGAACGACACCGACGCCATCGAGATCGGCGTGACGGGCGTCTCGGTCGAGGACGCCGCTGACGGCCTCCGCGAGGTCACGCTGGCGCACCCGATGCCGAACCCGGCGCGCGGGCCGGTCACGCTCCGGTGGGGCCTCCCCGAGGCGGGCCGGGCGCAGCTCCGCGTGTTCGACCTCCTGGGCCGCGAGGTGGCGGAGCTGTCGCCCGAGGCCGACGCCGCCTCGGGGTGGCACGCCACGACGTGGTCGGTGCCGCTGGCGAGCGGGGTCTACGTGGTGCGCCTCGACGCCGAGGTGGGCGGCCGTTCGGAGGTGCGGACGCGGCGGATGGTGGTGGTCCGGTAGTGCCGGATGGGCGTCGCGTGCTCGCCTCATGCCTCCTCGCCACCTCCTCCGGCATTCCGCTCGATGGAATGGAGGGCGCGCTCCGCGCGCGGAGGAATGGAGGGAGAGACGAGAAACGAGCGCCAGGATAGGCGGTCGCTCCTCCCGCCGCCTCGGGGTCCGGTGCCGGCCCCGAGGCGGTGAGCCGGTTCGCGCGGGTTTTCCGGTTCTCTGGTTGGCTCCTTTCCCGGCTCTCGCATGCGCTTGCTTCTCCTGGCTGCCCTCGGCCTCGCCCTCGCTGCCCCGGCCTCTGCCCAGACCTGCACCACCTCGTGGGCCGCCGCCGACGACGGCGACTGGTCGGAGGCCGCCAACTGGACCGCCGGCGTCCCCGAGGCAGGGGATACGGCGTGCATCACCGAGGCGGGCACCTACACCGTCACGCTGGACCAGCGGCAGGCCCTCGCCGGTCTCGTCGTGGGCGGGGCGAGCGGGACGCAGACGCTCGTCCTCGCCGAGACCCTCCGCCCCCTCGGCGAGGGAACCATCGGGGCGAACGGGGTCGTCGTGATCGAGAACTCGGAGAACTGCGGCTCGTGCGACGGCCTCCCCGAGGTGACCGGCACGCTCACCGTCGAGGGCACGCTTGTGCACCGCAACGGCGTGGGCCTCCTGTCCGAGGGCGGAACGGTCGACGTGGCGCCCGGCGGGACGCTCCGCGTGCGGACCGGCATCAACTCCACTGCGATGGGGCAGGGCGCCGTCGACCGCCGCTCGCGTTTCATCGTTCGCGGGACGCTCCTGTTCGACGCCGAGGGCCAGGCGCCCCGTTCGATGAGCGTCCGCGGGGCGGTCGACCTCGCCGGCGGCACGCTCGCCGTCACCGACGGGCGCATCGACTTCCAGGCCGACGGCCGGTGGACGGGTGGCGCGTTCGACGTGCCCGAGGGCGGCTACCTGTGGTTCCGGAGCGGGAACGGCGGCACCGGTGTCTACGAGGTCTCGGGGACGTTCACGGGCACGCCGGCCGGGCAGGTCCAGTTCAGCAACGGGGCCTCGCTCACGGCCGCCTCGGGGGGCGCGACGCTCGCCGTGGGCGGGGCGGGCGTCGAGGTCTTCCCCGGCAGCGGGCAGTCGACGTTCGTCCGGAGCACGGGCGGCGTGCTCACCAACACCGGCCTCCTCACGGTCCTCGGCAACGGCCTCCGCGTCGATGCGGCGACGCTCCGCAACGAGGGGACGCTCGACATCCGCACGACCCTGATCCTCCAGGGGAACGGCGAGGTCGTCAACACCGAGGCGGCCACGCTTCGCCTCATCGACACCGGCAGCATGACCGGCGGCGACGACGGGCGTCTCCTCAACGAGGGCACGGTCGTCTCGGTCCTCGACGCCCGCACGTCGGCGCGAGGCCGCATCGCCACGCGGGTCGACGTCGACGGCGGCCGGTTCGAGGCGGCGACGGCCGACATGCAGCTCCAGAGTGGTGGCACGTGGCGCGACCCCGCGTTCGCCGTCGCCGAGGGGCGCGACCTGCTGCTCCGCAACGGGAGTGCGGGCGGCGTCTATGAGATCTCCGGGACGATGTCGGGCGAGCCGGTGGGCTCGCTGCGGCTCTCGGTCTTCGCGCGCCTCGCCGCCGCGCCCGGCAACGCGACGCTGGACGTGGGCGGCACCGGCCTCGTCTCCGCGGCGGGCAGCGGGCAGTCGGTGTTCATCACGAGTGCCGGCGGTGAGATGGTGAACACGGGCCTGTTCACGGTCCGAGGCGCGCACCGCGTGCAGGCAGGCGTGCTCCGCAACGAGGGCACGGTCCGCGTGGAAACCAGCCTGATCCTGGAGCAGGGCGGCGTCCTTCGCAACGCGCCGGAGGGCACCCTCGAGTTCGTGAACGCCGGGAGCATGCCGTCGGGCGACCGGACGGGCCGGCTCCTCAACGAGGGTCTGATCCTCTCCAGCGGGACCGGCCGGTCGACGCTTGGGTCTGCGCTCCGCAGCCAGCCCGGCTCGGAGGTCCGCGCCCTCGACGGCGCCGCGATCCAGCTCGACGCGCCCGGGTCCGCCTCGGTGCCGGCCGGCGTCGCCGTGACCGGCAGCGGCACGATCAACCTGCCGTCGCGCGAGCTGTTTCTCGAGGGGGCCGTCAGCCCTGGCACCGAGGCGGCGCCGCTCGACACGCTGCGCCTCAGCGGGTGGGTCGCCCTCTCCGAGGTGGCCGGCCGCCCCCGCCTCGTGGTCGACGTGGCCGACGGCGCGAGCGACCTCGTCGAGACCGAGCGCGGGAGCGGGCCGAGCGGGTCGGTCCGCCTCGCCGGCACCCTCGTCGTGCGCGTGGCCGACGGCTACACGCCCCAGCCGGGCGATGCCTTCACGGTCCTCCGCACGACCAACACGACGAACGACATCCTGGGCGACTTCGACGCCGTCGTGGCCGAGGGCGCCCCGGCCGGCATCGCGTTCGTGGCCGAGCGCGACGTCGACAACACCGAGGTGATCGTCCGGGCGGTCGCCGTCGACGCAGCCGGCACGTTCCAGGTGTCCGCCGACGCCCTCCTCGGGGGCGGCGCGCGCGGGCTGTTCCTGAGCGGCCCCGGCGCCGGCGGCGTGACCGCGGCCCGGCTGGCATGCACGGCTTGCCTCGACCCCGAGGCGTTCGGCACGATCCCCGCCTCGGTGACCGGGGCGGACGGCCTGCGCGAGGTCCGGGTGGACCTGACGAGCCCGCGGGCGTACGGCCTCTACGACCTCGTGCTGGAGCGGGGCGCGCGGCCCGACACGACGGTCGCCGTCACCGTGCGGCCGTTCCTGAGCTACATCTCGCTTGTGAGCGGCGGGGACCGCGGCGCGGGCGTCCGGCCGGTCGGCAACCGGTACAACTGGAGCGCGCTCACGGTCACCAACACGTCCAACACGACCGACCCCGGCTTCATGATCGGGGCGGTCAACCGCGAGGCGCCCGACCAGGTGGCCTTCGCCCTGGCGCCGTCGAATGCGTTCACCGGGGCGCCAATCTTCTTCGAGAGCGACGACGCGGCCGACCCCGAGGCGGGGGCGCTCGTCCTGGGGCGCGTGGTGCCGGGTCGCAACGCGCGGCTCTCCTACGGCCAGCGCGTGGCCCCGGCCGACGTGCTCTTCCCCGAGCAGACGCGGACCGGGCCGGACGACGACCGGCTCCCGTTCCGCGGGTCGCTCGTGTTCTCGGGCCTCGTGGCGCACCACCTCTCGTTCGACCGGGCCGTCGGGCTCGTGGTCGAGGCGCTGGGGGGGACCGGCGACGCCACGCTGGACGGCTACCTCGCGGATGTCGAGGCGTCGGATCCGGGGGCCGTCGAGCGGTCGGTCGGCCTGGCGCTCCTCGTGGCGCCGACCTACACCGAGGGGTCGGGCCTCTTCTACGACCGCGTGATCGACCGCCTCGGCGACGTCGTCGCGCCGCCGTCGGGCCTCGATGCCGCCTCGGAGGCGTTCGCGACGAGGCTCGACGAGGCCGCAGGCCGCCACCTCCTCGACATCCACGCGGCCCACGACGTGGACCTCACGGCAGCGCCCGGCACGGTCCGCCAGCTCCTCGTGGACGAGTTCGAGGCGCTGGGTGGCTACGGCGACGGTTCGGACACGGCGCGCCGGCGCCAGCTTGGGGGAATCGGAGCCTGCGTTGCGGGCGCGTTCGGGGGGAGTGGGCCGCCGCCACCGGCCGCCCCTCCCCTCCCCGACGGCCTGTTCTCGCCCGCCCACACGGGCGCCCTCGGCCAGGCGATCGGGGATTTCTCCGATCGGACATCGTCGGCGCTGACGAAGGCGCACGAGGCGGTCCACGCGGTCCAGCAGCGGTGCAAGACGCCGGAGGACTCGGCGGGTGACGGCGGGGGAGGGGGCGAGCGCCGCGCAGCCGCCTCGTGCACGATCCCGCCGGAGCCACCCGGTGGCCCGCCCGGCGGCGGTGGCGGCGGATGCGGCGGCCCCTCGGCCCCGGCCGACCCCAACGACAAGACCATCCCCGCCTCGGAGCTGACGTGTGAGTTCGGAACCGTCACGGTCGACGGCCAGGAGATCCCCCGGTGTGTCCGCTACTTCGTCCCGCTCGCCCAGGCCGCCGACCCGATCACCTACACCGTCGACTTCGAGAACCTGCCGCTCGCGACCGCGCCTGCCGAGATCGTCACCATCACCGACGTGCTCGACGGCAACCTCGACCCGAGCACGCTCGAGGTGCTCGCCACGTCATCCGATTCGACGTTCTCGGTCACCGTCGAGGGCCAGGAGGTGACGTTCCGGTTTGTGGGCATCGACCTGCCGCCGAACGTGACCGACCCCGAGGGCACGGGCTTCGTGACGTTCGCCGTCGCGCCGCGGGCCGGCCTCGAGGCGGGCACCGAGATCCGCAACGACGCCTCGATCGTGTTCGACTTCAACCCGCCGATCGAGACCCCCGAGGTGGTCCACGAGATCCGCGAGACGGCCGACCTCGGCACGGCGCTCGTGGCGCCGGAGTTCTCGTCGAGCGCCACGATCCCATTCCGCGCCGTGGCAGTCAACGGGCAGGGCGACGCCGCCTCGGAGGCGGTCGTGACGGTGACGGCCGAGGCGGCGATCGTCTCGGCGTCCGCCTCGGTGGGGGCGTGCGCGGGCGAGGGCACGACGACGGTCACGTGCGAGGTCGGCACGCTGGCGGCCGGCGACGCGGTGACGGTCGACCTCGCGCTGGACGGGTCGCAGACCGGCGAATACGCCGTCTCGTCGTCGGTCACGTCGGAGGCCTTCGACGGCTTCGCGGCCAACGACACCGACCTGGCCGCCATCGGCGTCACCGGCGTCTCGACGGAGGACAACGTCGAGGGGCTCCGCGAGGTCACCCTCGCCCATCCGATGCCGAACCCGGCGCGCGGACCGGTCACGCTCCGCTGGGGCCTCCCCGAGGCGGGGACGGCGCAGCTCCGCGTGTTCGACCTCCTCGGCCGCGAGGTGGCCGAGCTGTCGCCCGAGGCCGACGCCGCCTCGGGGTGGCACGCCACGACGTGGGCGCCGCCGCTGGCGAGCGGGGTCTACGTGGTGCGCCTCGACGCGGAGGTGGGCGGCCGGACGGAGGTGCGAACGCGGCGGATGGTGGTCGTCCGCTGACCTGCGGCCGCCTCGGGACGTCTACGCGCCGGCCCCGAGGCGGTGAGCCGGTCCGGTTTGTCGGTTGTGGAGGTGCGGGGCCATTCCGAACTCCGACGGACAGCCCCCGTGGCGGACCCTCGTTCACGGTCCGTCCCCCGGGCGCGGGCGGTACACCAGGGCCGCCTGCGCCCGTTTGTGTGTGGCCGCCCCGGCCTCCAATCTCCATGTGGAGCCGACACCTGGTGGGTGCGAGGTTGTTTCTGCGCCGGAAGACCTCGGCGCTGACTCTCCCCATTTCCCCGAGCCACCCAACGGGCGCTCGGCTCAGGCCCCGAGGCGGCGCGCGGCGAGGGCGGCGAGGTAGGCCGTGCCCGTGCGCAGCGCATCCTCGTCGACCGTCATCTGGGGCGTGTGGAGGCCGTGCGTGATGCCGGCCGCCTCGTTGCCGACGCCGAGCACGGTGAAGCAGCCCGGCACCGCCTCGGCGTAGAAGGCGAAGTCCTCCGAGGCGTACCACATCGGCAGGTCGATCACGCGGTCCTCGCCCACGAGCGCGACGGCCGTCTCGCGGGCGAAGGCCGCCTCGGCCTCGTCGTTGCGCAGCGCCGGGTAGCCGACCGTGATCGCGACCTCGCACGTGGCGCCAAACGCCTCGGCGGTCTTCTCGCACGTGCGCCGGATGAGGTCGTGGGCCTCGAAGCGCCACGCCTCGTCCATCGACCGGAAGGTGCCGTCGAGGCGGACCGCGTCGGGCAGCACGTTCGTGGCGCCGGCCGCCTCGACGCGGCCGAACGAGAGGAGCGAGGGCACGCCCGGCGGCCGGTTCCGCGAGATCGGCCTCGACCCGATCACCGGCGTCGCCCAGACGGGCGTCGTCGCCCACGTCGAGGGCGGGCGCCCCGGCCCGACCGTCGCCCTCCGGGCCGACATCGACGCGCTGCCCATCCCCGAGGCGACCGGCCTCG
>JBCCQJ010000023.1:0-25042 GCA_039024395.1 Bacteroidota bacterium
CCCGTCGATCCGCCACGGCGCGGGGCGTGGTGGTGGGGCCAGCCGACCCCGAGGCGGCACAGGGGTGGGTTGCGACCCGGCTTTCATCCCTCACGCGCGGGGAGGTGTCGTACCGGCTGCCCATCCCACCGTCCCCGCAACGGCGTG
Organism: Bacteroidota bacterium; assembly: GCA_039024395.1. Classification (GTDB taxonomy): domain Bacteria; phylum Bacteroidota; class Rhodothermia; order Rhodothermales; family Rubricoccaceae; genus Rubrivirga. The sequence goes on from JBCCQJ010000023.1 coordinate 148, forward strand.
CCGAGGTCGATTGGGACGACCTTCGCGCATCTCTCGTGGTGCGCTCGCTCCTCGAAAGCCGAGGCGCGAGTCTGGCGCTCGGAGGCCAATCGGTCCGCGTCGAAGCCGCCTCGGTGGCGGAGATGGACCGAGTCCTCCGACCCGCGACCGACGCCGAAGCGCGCGCGGCGCGGGACACCCTCGAGGTGGACACCGCGCTCTGGGCCGAGACGCTCGCCTTCCTCTACGCCGAGCCCGGCGCGTTCCGCCCGGCCCGGCGCCCCGAGGCGGCCGCCCGCCTGCTCGACCGCCTCGGGGCCGTGCCGCCGGCGGCGGTGAACGCCCTCCTGGACCGCCTCCGCGACGCCGACGCCTCGACCCCCTAACCCATGCCTGAGACCTCCCTCTTCACCGAGGCAGAGCGCGAGGCCATCCGCGCCGCCGTCGCCGAAGCCGAGACGCGCACGGCCGGCGAGATCGTGCCCTACGTCGTCGGGCGGAGCGGGACGTACGACATCGCCGTGTGGCGGTCCGCCTCGGCGTGCGCGCTCCTGGCCGGAGCGCTGGCGCTGGGCGTGGCGTGGACCTACGACGGGTGGAGCCTGACGTGGCTCTACTCGGCCTGGGCGATGGCGCTCGTGATGGCGGTCGGCGGGAGCCTCGGGGCCGCCCTCGCGCTCGTCCCGGCGGTGCGGCGGTGGCTCGCCGGCCCGGCCCGCCTCGACGAGCGCGTCCACCGCCGCGCGGCCCTCGCGTTCATCGAGGAGGAGGTGTTCGACACGCGCGACCGGACCGGCATCCTGCTCTTCGTCTCGCTCTTCGAGCACCGCATCGAGGTGGTGGGCGACGTGGGCATCAACGCCAAGGTGGAGCCGCACGAGTGGGCCGAGGTCGTCGACCTGATCCGCGACGGCATCCTCACCCGGTCGCTCGCCGACGGGCTCGTGGCGGCCGTCGACCGCTGCGGCGACCTCCTCCACCGCCGCGGCGTCGAGATCCGCCCCGACGACACCGACGAGCTGCCCGACGACGTCCGCGTGCGCGACGAGTAGAGCAAACAGCTGGTGCGTGGTTCGTCGGGCGTGGGACGGAGGCCCCAACCAAAGCGCGCCGCATCGGACACGTCCCCACGTCCGACGGCCCACGTTCTAAGCCGGGACCGACAGCCCTCCCGCCTGTTGCTCTGGAGCCCCCCTTCGGGTGGGTACGAGGTACCCGGTACGGCCCTTTCCGGACGCCTCGCGTCGTGTACCTCGTACCGAGTACCCGGTACCCACCGGAGACTCGCTCTGGACCCCGAGGCAGCCCGTTTCCCCGAGGCGGCGCCTGCTCCGAGGCGAGGGTTTTGCACGCTGCGCACCCTTCGGCCGTCCGCTGCGTTCTAGCTTCTGGCACCCAGCGCTCGGCGTATGTACCCCCGCATCAGCGACCTCTTCGACGACCTCCTCGGGATCGACCTCCCGCTGGACCTCTACTCGTTCGGGCTGATGGTCGCCCTGGCCATCCTCGTGGCGACCTACCTGACACGGATCGAGCTGGACCGGCTCTACGCCCGCGGGCTCGTCGGGTCGGTGCGGGCCAAGGTGAAGGACGCCAAGGGCCGCGAGCGCTTGCAGGAGACGAGCCCCTCGGTGTACGTCTGGACGATGATGCTGCTGGCGGCGGCGTTCGGCGTCGGCGGCTCGAAGCTGTTCCACATCATCGACTACTGGGACGAGTTCGTCCAGAACCCGGCGGGGATGCTGTTCTCGGGCTCGGGGCTCACGATCTACGGCGGCATCATCTGCGCCGGCCTCGCGATCGCGTACTACGCCTACAAGAAGGGCATCCACGTGCCTCGCCTGGCCGACTCCGTCGCGCCGGGCCTGATTCTCGCCTACGGCATCGGGCGGATCGGGTGCTACCTCGCCGGCGACGGCGACTGGGGCGTCTGCTCGAGCCTCGACGACAAGCCGGCCTGGATCCCAGGCTTCCTCTGGAGCGAGACGTTCCCCCGCAACATCGTCGGCCCTGACTACACGACCGTCGACCCGATCGTCTACAACGCGACCGCGCGTGGCGCCGAGTGCACGCTTGCCAACCCCACGGGCGTCTACCCGACGATGCTCTACGAGTTTGCGATGGCGAGCGTCCTCGCGGGCGTCCTCTGGCTCCTGCGGAAGCACCCCTTCAAGGGCGGCTGGCTGTTCTCGCTCTACGCCGTCTTCGCCGGCGCCGAGCGGTTCCTGATCGAGGAGATCCGCGTCAACCCCGAGGCGGCGTTCGGGCTGCCGCAGTCGCAGATCATCTCGGTCCTGTTCATCGTCGGCGGCCTGATCGGGCTGGCGGTGACGACGCGCCGGATCGGGACGCCGCCGGCCTCCGAGGCCCCCGCCTCGGCGGAGGCCGTCGCGGCCTAGATGCGGAGCGTCCCGGACCCCCTCGATCTGATCGCTGAGGCGTACGCCCGGATCGGGGCCTGGGAGCGGTCGTCCGGCGAGGCCGCGCCGCACCCGTCGCTGGCCGTCGACGCCGACCGCCTCGGGGCCGCGATGGAGGAGTACCTCGGTCGGATGACCGCGCCGCCTCGGGGCGAGACGCCGGGCATGTACCCGTTCGCGCATCCGCGCTACGCCGGGCAGATGCTCAAGCCGCCGCACCCGGTCGCCCTCGCCGCCTACGCGGCCGCGGCGCGCATCAACCCCAACAACCACGCCCTCGACGGCGGCCCGCCGACGAGCGCGATGGAGAAGGAGGTCGTCGCCGACCTCGCCGCGATGTTCGGCTTCCCCGAGGCGGCGCTGGGGCATCTGACAGGAGGAGGGACGGTCGGCAACCTCGAGGCGCTGTTCATCGCTCGCGAGGAGACGTGCGGCCAGGCCATCGCCGTCAGCGCCGACGGGCACTACACGCATGCCCGGATGGCGCACGTGCTCGGCGTCGAGGCGGTGTCGGTGCCGGCGACCGCCTCGGGGCGGATCGACCTCGACGCGCTCGACGACGTGCTCCGAGGCGGCGCGGTCGGGACGGTCGTGCTGACGGCGGCTTCGACCGGGCTTGGCGCCGTCGACGAGATCGCCGAGGCGATCCCGCTGTGCCGTCGCCACGGCGCGCGGGTCCACGTGGATGCCGCCTACGGCGGCTTTTTTTCAGTTCTCGCCCTCCCCGATGGGTCGGGCGAGGTCGTCGGGGACCGCCTGCTGGGCTTCCCCGCCGAGCATTTCCGCGCGATCGCCGAGGCGGACTCGGTCGTCGTCGACCCGCACAAGCACGGGCTCCAGCCCTACGGCTGCGGGGCGGTCCTCTTCCGCGACCCGGCCGTGGGGCGCCACTACCGCCACGACTCGCCCTACACCTACTTCACCTCGGCCGACCTCCACCTCGGGGAGATCAGCCTCGAGTGCTCGCGGCCGGGTGCCGCCGCCGGCGCGCTGTGGATGACGCTGAAGGCGCTGCCCCTCGAGGCGGACGACGGCCTCGGGCCGATCCTCGCCGCGGGTCTCCGTGCGGCGCGCGCGCTGCACGCCCGCCTCGGGGCGAGCGGGGCCTACCGGCCGGTGCTGGCGCCCGAGACCGACATCGTCGTCTATGCTCCTGTGGCGGAGTCGCTGTCCCAGATCGACGCCCTCAGCCAGCGCGTCTTCGATGCTGGCATGGCCGACCCCGACGACCCGCTCTTTCTGAGCCTCTACCGCCTCGGGGCCGACCGCCTCGGGGCCGCCTTCCCCGACGCCGAGGCGGACGTGCCGGCGGTGCGCGTGCTCCGGAGCGTCCTCATGAAGCCCGAACACGAGGCGGCCGTGCCCTGGATCGCCGACCGGCTCGACGCCCTTGCGGGAGTCGAGAAGGGAAAAGAGAGAATGGAAAAGGGCTGAGTCTGGCTGGCCGAGTTGACGCTGTCCCCGAGGCGGGACAGCTTTCTCACTTCTCACTTCTCACTTCTCACTTCTCACTTCGCATGTCTCATTCCCGAACGGACGTCCTCGCGGGCCGCAACCCGGTCCGCGAAGCCCTGGCGCGCGGGGACGGTCGCGTCGAGAAGGTGCTGCTCCAGAAGGGCGCCCACGGCAGCGCCATCGACGCCATCCGCCGGGACGCGCGTGCCGCCGGCGTGCCGGTCCAGGTGGTGCCGCAGCCGAAGGTGGACCGGCTCGCGCCGCACGCGACGCACCAGGGCGTGGTCGCCATCGTGGCGCCGGTCGCGTACCGCGATCTCGACGCCCTCCTCGCCGAGGTCGCACCGACGCTCGACGACGTGCGGGCGCGCAAGCCGGTCCTCGCCGTGCTCGACGGCATCGAGGACCCCCACAACTTCGGCGCGATCCTGCGGAGCGCCCTCGCCGCCGGCGCGGACGGCGTCGTCGTGCCGGACCGCGGCATGGCGCCGCTCTCGGCCGTCGCCCTCAAGGCGAGCGCCGGGGCGGCCTTGCAGATCCCCATCGCGCGGACGGGCAACCTCCCCGAGGCGATCCACGGCCTCAAAGAGCGCGGCTACTGGGCCGTCGGCCTCGACGGCGGCGACGGGCCGGGCGAGCGGACGACCGTCTGGGAGTACGACTGGGACCGCCCGGTCGCCCTCGTGGTCGGCAGCGAGGGGAGCGGCCTGCGGCCGGGCGTGGCGGCCGCCTGCGACGTGCTCGCGTCGATCCCGATGCGCGGCCCGGCGGAGTCGCTCAACGCCTCGGTCGCGGCGGGCGTCGCGCTGTTCGCGGCCGTCCGCCACCGAGACTGAACAAAAAAACGGCGGGACGACCCAGGGCCGTCCCGCCGCTCCCTCTGACGGACGCGGAGCGTCCGGTTCTCACCCAACCCTGGGGAGACTCGGCCGAGGCGGGGCGGAGGGGGGCGCCGCCTCGGGGCGGCTAGGAGCGCCGCCGAAGGCCGTACACGATCTTGCGAATCGTGTCGAACTGAAGGTAGGGGTGCTGCTCGCGCAGCTCCTCGATCGCCTCGTAGGCCGGCACGTTCTTCTCGCGCATCGTGCGGAACTGCTGCCGGATCTGGTAATCCCGGACGCCCTTCTCGTTCAGCAGGTTGTGCTGCTCGAGGACGTGGTAGACCTCCGCAGGGACGAGGTCGTTGAGGGGGTTCTGGTCGAACGAGATCTCCATCGGAGGCGGGGGCGGGGGAGACGAGAAGGCCCGGAGGCGGTGAGCGCAAGAACACTACATCGCTGGCCTAGGGCAACCGGGAGCGACCTGCCCGAACGGTCGCCATCTCCGGGTGAACGGTCACAGCCTCTCCCGAACCGCCGCGCTCTCGACCGCCCCCGTCACCACGCTCCAGGCGTCGACCTCGACCCACCGGCGCCCGCCGCGCCCTCGCAGGCGGCCGACTGCCAGCACCCGGTCTTCGACCTCCAGCCCGACCGCCTCGGGGAAGGCGAGGCGAACCGCATCCTCGCCCGTGTCGAGCCAGACGTCGCCGGCCGGGCCGTGCTGCACCACGACCCCGTTGAGCGTCGCCGTGACGCGCCGGCCCCCGAGGCGGACCGAGTCGAGAGCCGTCGCCGTGGCGTCGACCAGGAGCAGCGGCTCCGCCTCGGGGAGCCGGTACGGGCCGGCCTCTTGCGACAGCAGAACGCCGCCCGCCGCGATCCCCATCAGGCTGAGGCCGACCGCGGCCCCGAGGCGAAGACCCGTCATGCGCGGGCCTCGCGCGTGAGCGACCGCACGCTTGCCCCCTGCATCACGAGCGCCAGCCCCCCGGTGATCGCGTAGAAGACGATGCCCGCGGCGTGGACGAGGATCGCGTACGTGGCCGCCGGCGTGACGCCGACGGCGAACAGCAGCGTGAGCGCCTGCACGGTCGCGTAGTGGAACGAGCCCGTCCCGCCCGGCGCCGGCAGCGCCATCCCGATCCCGCCGATCGCCATCACGGCCCAGGCGTCGAGGTGGCCCAGACCGCTCGCCTGCGCGATCCCGAGGAGGCGGAGCGGGAAATCCGCCATGAGGGCGTAGCAGGCCCAGAGGACGACCGTCGAGCCGAGCAGCGCGCCGAGGCGTCCGGTGCGGACGGCCGTCAGCACGCCGTCGCGGAAGGTGCCCGCGAGGCTCGCCAGCCGCTCGCCCACGCCCAGGCGCCTCGCCATCCACACGGCCCCTGCGGCCCCGGCCAGGATCACGAGCGCGACGACGCCGAGAAGCTCGACCGGGGCGCGCTCGATCTGCGCCGCTAGACCCGCGCTGGCCTCGGCCCAGATCGCCCCGAGGCGGTCGCCGTAGAGCACGGCCACGCCCAGAAGCGTCGCCCCCAGGGCGAGCACGTCGAGCACGCGCTCGGCCACGACCGTGCCCAGCACGGCGGTGAATGGCACGCCGCCTCGCCGCGAGACGTTCGCCGTCCGGGCCACCTCGCCGAGGCGGGGCGCGGCGTAGTTGACGAGGTAGCCGATCAGCACCGAGGCGGTGAGCAGCCTCAGCCCGGACTGCCGGCGCCCCTCGGGCAGCGCGTCGAGGAGCAGCCCCCACCGCCACGCGCGGACGACGACCGACAGCCACGCGACGGCGACGAACGGCACCAGCCAGATCCACTCGCCCTCGACCAGGGCCGTCCCGATCGCGCCGAGGTCCGCGCCTCGGAGTGCGAGCGCCAGCAGCCCGCCTGCCAGGAGCAGGCTCGCGCCGACCGAGAGCAGGGACTTGAGCCGAGGAGACATGGAACAGGCGCGAGGCCACCGCTGCGGCCCCGCGCCCAAGGTCGGGTCTGAGACGACCTCAGAAGCGGTTTGGGTTTCGCTTTCGACTGGCGAGAGCGAGCGAGATCGCGCCCAGGCCAGGAGGCCGAAGCAGCCGTAGCGAGAGCTAGCCCCGCCCGAATGGGGCGGGCGCGATGGAGGGCGACGCCGCATGGCGGGATCGCAGCCGCCCGGAGCCCGGAAGCGTGAGCCCGAACCGCTTCTCTCAGTCTAGCGGAGGTCGACCACCTCGGTGCCCGAAGGCGCCGTGAACTGGAACGTCGAAGCGGGCAGCGGCACGTTGCGGCGCACGTCGGTGAGGTCGAAGGCGAGCGTGCCGCCGCCCGTGTCGTGGACGCGCACGCGCGTCGGCACGGCGTCGGAGGAGCGGACGTAGAGCGTCGCGTCGCGCACCGACATGCCGGCCTCGCGCGGGCGCAGCGTCAGCACGTCGTGGCGGACGCCGTCGACGGTCGCCCGCGAGGCGCCGGTCACGCGGAACACGTCGAGGTAGTCGGTGAAGAGCTGCCCGACGTTGAAGCCGACGCGCGCCGGCTCGTAGTCCTGCACCACCACCTGCTGGTCGTCGCGCGAGTACGACCACAGCGTCGTGCCGTCGGTGACGAGGACCTGGCGGCCGAGGTCGAGCCGGAAGGCGTCGGCGCGCACCGACAGGGTGCCTTCGAGCCGCTGGGCGCCGACGGCCTGCACGACCGAGGCCTGGAGCGACTCGGTGGCGCCGTAGCGCTCCTGGAGGTCCCGGGCGACCGCCTCGGGGGAGGTCGTCTGGGCGTCGGCGCGTCCACCGAGGAGGACGGCGAGGACGAGGGTGCAGAGCCCGAGGGGGCGAATCACGAGAGAACGGGGCATGAGAGGGCCGGGAGGTCCGGCAAAGGGGGGACGGCCTGGGAAGATCCAACCTCCGTGCCCAACGGACACGCCCCTCGACGATTGCCACCGGGCCCCGAGGCGGCGCGCTCCGGGTCCCGCCTCGGGGTCGGTCCGCGATCTTGACGCGATGGATCTCGATCTCACGATCCGGTCGGGCGGGCAGTCCGGCGTCGACCGGGCGGCCCTCGACGCCGCCCTTGCCCTCGGCCTCCGCGTCGCCGGGTGGTGCCCGGCCGGCCGGTGGGCCGAGGACGGACCGATTCCGCCGCGCTACCCGCTCCGCGAGACGGCCGCCTCGGCGCCCGAGGTCCGCACGCGCCTCAACGTCCGCGACGCCGACGCGACGCTCATCCTGTCCCCGCAGCCGCTCGCCGGTGGTACCGAACGGACGCGCGCCGAGGCGGAGCGCCTCGGCCGGCCCGTTCTCGTGGTCGACCCGTTCCACGAAGGCGCTGTCCCCGAGGCGGTCGCGTTCGTGGCGAGCCATCTCGCCTCGGGGCCGCTCGACCTCAACGTGGCGGGGCCGCGCGAGAGCGAAGCGCCCGGCATGTACGCCGCCTCGCGCGCTGTGCTCTCGCAGGTGTTCGACCGCCTCGAGGCGGGCCGCCTCGGGGCCGGCTACTCCTCGAGGTGACGCTCGCCGCGCCGGCGGAGGCCGCGCCCGAGCCGGTTCTCGTAGAGGTCCTCGCCGGCCTTCATGCGCCGGTAGGCTTTCCAGAGCACGCTCCCCACCAGAACGGCGCCGCCCAGCGTGACGACGGTGACCGGCAGCCAGTACGAGTGGTCGAAGCCGGCCTCGACCCACCGGGGGCGCTTCAGGCGAACGTCCGGGTTGGCGTAGGCGGCCCAGGCGAGCCAGCCGCCGGCGAACAGCAGGAACGCCACGACGATGCCCAGGGCGATGCGGAGGAGGCGGAGGCCGGTGGCGTTCATGCGGGTTTCTCGACCGGGCGGACCGCGACGCCAGCGTCGGCGAGGAACGCCTTCGCCTCGGCAACGGTCGTCTCGCGGAAGTGGAACATCGAGGCGGCGAGGGCGGCGTCGGCGCGGCCCTCGACGAGGCCGGCGCGGAGGTGTTCCAGCGTCCCGGCGCCGCCGGACGCGATCACCGGCACCGAGACGCGCGCGTCGATGGCGCGGAGCAGGTCGAGGTCGTAGCCCGCCTTGGTGCCGTCGCGGTCCATGCTCGTCACCAGCAGTTCGCCCGCGCCGCGGCCGGCGCCCTCGGCGGCCCAGTCGACCGCGTCGAGGCCGGTCGGCCGCCGCCCGCCGTGCGTGAACACCTCCCACCCCGAGGCGGTCGCGCCGGTCCGCTTGGCGTCGACGGCCAGCACGATGCACTGCGCCCCGAAGGCGTCGGCCGCCTCGGTGAGGAGCGCCGGTCGCGCGAGCGCCGCCGAGTTGACGCCCACCTTGTCGGCCCCGGCGTGGAGCATCGCGCGGACGTCCTCGACCGTCCGCACGCCGCCGCCGACGGTGAGCGGGATGAACACCTCGTCGGCCGTCTCGCGGATCACGTCGTGCATCGAGCGCCGGCCCTCGTGGGTCGCCGTGATGTCGAGGAAGACGACCTCGTCGGCCCCCGAGGCGTCGTAGAACCGGGCCTGCTCGACCGGGTCGCCCGCGTCGACGAGGTCGACGAACTGGACGCCCTTCACCACGCGCCCGTCGTGCACGTCGAGGCAGGGGACGATGCGCTTGGTTAGCACGGGGTGAGCGGGAAGGGGGAAGGGGGAAGGGGCCTGTCTGGGCTGACGCGGCGGAGGCGACACCCGATCGCACCGCCTCGGGGCTGGACGAAGGTCCGAACGGCCTTGAGCGTGGGCTCTGCCCGTTGCCCCGTTCCCACGTCCCTCGTTCCCCTTCCAGCCATGTCCCTAGGCCCCCCTCAGCGCGAGGCGGGCCGTCGAGAAGCGGTCGAGGTCGACCTCGTTCTTGCGGTGCCAGCACCAGAACTGCTGGCAGGGGAACTGATTCTCGTAGAGCGCCCGCCCGACGACCACCGAGTCGACGCCGAACGGCTCGAGCGCCTGCAGCGCCAGCAGGTCGCGGTAGCCGCCGACGCCCCCCGAGGCGGTGATGTGCGCCCGGCCGAGGGCGTCGGCCATCTCGCGGTAGGCGACCACGTTCGGCCCTTCGAGCGTCCCGTCGCGGCTGATGTCGGTGTAGACGAAGCGCCGTACGCCGCGCGCCTCCATGTCGACGGCCAGGTCGACCGCGCCCACGCCCGAGCCGGCCTCCCAGCCCTCGGTCCGCACCTCGCCGTCCTTCGCGTCGATCCCGACCACGATGCGGCCCGCCCCGAAGCGCTGCACCGCCTCGGAGACGAGGTCGGGCTCGCGGACGGCCGCCGTGCCCAGCACCACGCGGTAGACGCCCAGGTCCAGCATCGCCTGGATGTCGTCGAGCGTCCGGATGCCGCCGCCGACCTGCACGGGGATGTCGAGCGCCTCGGCGGCCGCCTCGATCACCGTGCGGTTGTCGGAGGTGGCCTCCCCCGAGGCGGTCCGCGCGGCGTCGAGGTCGACGAGGTGGAGCACCTTCGCGTTCATCACCCGCCACAGCTTCGCCATGCGGACGGGGTCCTCGAAGTAGACCGTCTCGTCTTCGTAGCGGCCCTGCCGGAGCCGCACGCAGCGGCCACCGCGGAGGTCGATGGCGGGGATGAGCAGCATGGCGCTAGGCTGTGCCTGGGAGGTCGAAATGGGGCCGAGAGCGAGGACCGGGCGGTGCCGTCAAGGAGCGCGAAGCAGTCGACGCCGTAGCGTCGGCGATGCAGCGCGACGCAGGAGGCGACGTCCGGGACCGTTCGGAGGCCATGAGCGAGTTTTCAGGCACAGCTTAGGCAACGACAGGGGAGGGCATCCAGGCGGCGAACCTACGGAGCATGGCGAGCCCGGCGGCGGCGCTCTTCTCGGGGTGGAACTGCACGCCGACCACGTTGCCCCGTCCGACGACCGCCGGCACCGGCCCCCCGTAGTCGACCGTCGCGATCACCTCGGCCGGGTCGGCCGCCTCGGCGTGGTACGAGTGGACGAAGTAGACGAATGGCGCGTCGTCGCCCAGGACCGCGTGCGCCGCCTCGGGGCGGAGGCGGTTCCAGCCCATGTGGGGCACCTTCAGGCGCGCGCCGCCCGTCCCGAGGCGGTCGTCGGCGAAGCGCACGACGCGGCCCGACAGCAGGCCCAGCCCGTCGTGCGCGCCGAACTCGTCCGACGACGCAAACAGAAGCTGCATCCCCACGCACACCCCGAGGAGGGGGACGCCCGCCTCGGCGCGCTCGACGACCAGGCCGTCGAGCCCGCGCTGGCGCAGCTCGGCCGCGCACGCCCCGAAGGCGCCCACGCCGGGCAGCACGAGGCGCTCGGCCGCGCGGATCCGGTCGGGGTCGTCGGTGCGGACCGCGTCGACGCCTGCGGCCAGGAACGCTTTGTGGAGCGACCGCAGGTTGCCGATGCCGTAGTCGATGATCGTCGTCATGAGCCTGAAGTAACGCGCGACGGCAGCCGGAGTCCGCCTCGGGGGCGGAGCTTCCGGTATTCTTCGCCACGAGCCGCGCGACCTCCGAGGCCGGACGCCCCGGGTTCGGTTCGCGCGGTCCATGCCTGGACTCGTTCTGCGCCTCTCCTGCCCCCGTCTCGTTCTCGCGTTGCTGTGCCTGAGCAGCGTCGCCCGCGCCCAGCCCAACGCGGGCGTGCGATTCGAGGTGCCCCCTCCGGGAACGCTCTCCGGCACCCCCACGGTCGTCTACGACATCGCGCAGGCGCCCTCGGGGCATCTCTGGGTGGCCTCGGAGCAGGGGCTGCATCGCTACGACGGCGTCGAGTTCGTCGCCTACCGCGCCGATCCGGACGACCCGCGGTCGATGCCGGGCAACCGGGTGACCAGCCTGAGCATCGCACCCGACGGGAGCGTCTGGGCCGGCGTCGACCGGTTCGGCCTCGTCCGGATCGACCCCGACGGCCGCCTCGACGCCCGGTACCGCCTCCCCGACTCGACGCACGTCGACCCGCACGTCCGCGTCGATGGCCAGGGGCAGGTGTGGCTGACACACGGGGGGTGGGACCAGCTCGGCGACACGCCGCCCGGACAGGTGCTCTACGCCTTCGACCCCGAGGCGGCCGCGCTTCGGCTGGTCGTGCGCGACGTCGACCCGTGGGGCGCCGAGGTCGGCCCGGACGGGACGCTGTGGGTCCGCGCCCGGGGCTCGCTCCTCCAGCACGCCGGCGGGCGGTGGACCCGCCATCTCCTGCCCGAAGGGGCGGAGCTGGTGGCGGGGCGCGCGATGGGGGTGCTCACCGCCTCGGGGCGGATGTTCCTGTTCGACCCCGAGGCGGGACGGTTCCGGCGCACACCGGCCGACCTCTCGGCGATCGGCGCGGCGACCGGCGGGTACCGCCGGTGGATCGACGCAAGTGGAACGCTCTGGTCCTCCGCGTACGCCGAGGAGACGCTCGTCGCCGTGCACCTCGCCTCGGGGCGGACGCGCCGCTACGAGGGCGACCCGACGCGGTCGACGAGCCTGCCGGGCTACGTCTCGGAGATGTTCCAGGACCGCGAGGGCGTCCTCTGGTTCGGAACGAGCCGCGGCTTGCGGACGGTGAGGTCGGGGTGGGCGGTGTTCCGCTCCCACGCGCTGCCGCCCCTCGTCGCCGCGACGGTGCTGGCGCCAGCGCGCCAGGGAGGAGCCTGGATGGGGACCCTCTGCTCCGAGCCGTCGCTCCTGCTTCCGTCGGGCAAGACGCGCACCCTGACCGAGGTCAATCCGGCCGTCGGGGCGGCGTACGGGCAGGTCGGGCACTGCTCGATGGACGTCGTCGAGGCCACGGACGGGACGTTCTGGTTCGCCGGGTGGCCCGAGGACCGGCGGGGCGGACTGCTCAAAATCGCCGCCTCCGGCGAGGCGACCCTCTACCGGGCCGATGCCTCCGATCCGTCGGCGATCCCCAACGACGCGATGCGGCACGTCCATGAGGATTCGCAGGGGCGCATCTGGGTGGCCTCCGAGGCGGGCCTCGCGCGCTACGACCCCGAGGCGGATGCGTTCGTCCGCTACCCCATCGGCCCCGACGAGCAGGCGACCTCGGAGCGCCCATCGATCTGGGCCATCGAGGACGGTCCGGACGGGAGGCTGTGGGTCAGCGTGTACGGCGGTGGGCTGGTGTATCTCGATCCTCAGACCGGCGAGCGGGCCTACCACTACCCGGATCCCGATGTCGCGACCTCGCTGTCGTCGCCCAACGTGACCGTCATCCACGCCTCGAGGCAGGAGGCGGGGGTGCTCTGGCTGGGCACCTACGACGGCGGGCTCAACCGGATGGAGGTCGCGACGGGCGAGGTCCGGCGCTTCACGCTCCAGGACGGGCTCCCCGATCTGAGCATCAAGTCGATCCTCGAGGACGAGACGGGGCGCCTCTGGCTGACGACGGGCACCGGCCTCGTGCGCTTCGACCCCGAGGCGGAGGAGGTGGGGGTCTACACCGAGGCGGACGGGCTGCCCGGCACCCAGTTCGGCCTCTACGACGGCGCCGACCTCGGAGACGGCCAGTTTGCGTTCGCCCTGTCCGACCGCGCCGTGCGGTTCGATCCGCTCATCGTCGAGCCCACGCTGGTCAACGCGCCGGTGGTGCTGCGCCAGCTTCAGGTGCTCGGCCAGCCGCGGGCGGTGCCTCCCCAGGGCGAGCCGATCCGCCTCGGGGCGAGCGAGCGGTCGTTCGGGGTCGAGGTCGCGGCGCTGTCCTTCCAGGCCCCCGACCGTCTCCGCTACGAGGTCCGCCTCGAAGGCGTCGACGACGAGTGGGTGCCGCTCGGCGACCAGCGGACGGCCTCGTGGGCGCGGGTGCCCCCTGGCGAGCACGTCCTCCAGGCGCGCGCGGGAACCGCCAGCGGCGGGTGGAGCCCGCAGGTCCTCTCCATCCCCGTCGCCGTGGCTCCGAGGTGGTGGGAGCGCCGGTCGGTGCAGGTCGCCGCCGGCGTGCTGCTGCTGCTGGGGTTCGCCGCGGCCGTGCGCGCCGTGTCGCAGCGCCGCCTCCGCCGGCGGGTGGAGGCCCTCGAGGAGGAGCGCCGCGCTGCGGCCCGCCTCCAGCACGAGCGCGAGCGGATCAGCCGCGACCTCCACGACAACGTCGGCGCGCAGCTCTCGAGCCTGATCGCGGGCGTCGAGCTGGCGCGCCTCGCCCGCGACGCCGGCGGCGACGGCGCCTCGGACCCCCTCGACGCCGTCGAGGACGACGCCCGGACCACCATGCGGCAGCTCCGCGAGACGATCTGGATGCTGCACGACAAGGCCGTGCCGGTGCGTGCGCTCTGCACTCGCCTCGGGGCCTCGCTCGCCCCGAGAAACAGCGGCACCCCGGCGGTGTCGGTGGCGCTGGAGGGAGGTGACGAGGTCGACCTGCCCCCGATGGTGGCGCTCAACCTGTACCGCATTGCGCAGGAGGCGGTCACCAACGCCCGCAAGCACGCCGGCGCGTCGCGCATTGACGTCCTCGTCGCGTGCGAGCCGGGCGCCGTCACGCTCCGGGTCACCGACGACGGCGCGTTCCGCAACCCCGAGGCGGCCCCCACCGGTCTCTCGGGGTTCGGGATGCGGTCGATGCGCGCCCGGGCCGAGGAGATGGGCGCGGCGCTCGACCTCGATACGTCCGACGGCACCCGCGTGACCGTCACCGTCGCCCTCGCGCCCGACGCCGAACCGGAACCGAACCGAGGCCCCTCCCCGGCAGAGGGGAGGGCGTAGGCCGCCTCGGAGACCGACCTTGCACTGCCCCCTACCGATCTGATGCCCCCGATCCCTATCGCCCTCGTCGAGGACCACCCGATGCTGCGGGACCGCCTGGTGCAGCAGCTCGCGTTCTTCGAGGCGGTCGACCTGATGCTGACGGCCGAGAGCGGCGACGACTTCCTGGCTGACCTCGACGTGCGCGCACGGTCGGGGGCGCCGTTCCCTGGCGTGGTGCTGATGGACATCGAGATGCCGGGGCGCGACGGCATCGAGACGACCGCCGAGGTCCGGCGGCGCCATCCCGAGGTCGAGGTGTTGATGCTAACGGTCTTTGAAGAGGAAGACAAGATCTTCGCCGCCGTCCAGGCGGGGGCGAGCGGATACCTGCTCAAAGACGATGGCCCATCGGCCATCGTGCAAGCGGTCGAGGAGGTCGCGGCCGGCGGCGCGCCGACCTCGCCGCTGGTGGCGCGCAAGCTCCTCAGCTACGTGCGCGACCAGGCTCAGAATGACGCCTCGGGCCGCGAGGAGGCCGATTCCCTCCGCCTCACGCCCCGCGAGCTGGACGTTCTCCGACAGCTCGTCGAGGACGATACCGAGGCGGAAATCGCAGCCCGCCTCGGGGTGAGCCCGCATACCGTTCGGACCCACGTCAAAAATCTCTACGCCAAGCTCCAGGTCCACAGCCGCGCCCAGGCCGTCCGCACGGCGTTGCGCCGTGGACTCGTGGAGTGATATCGTTCCCATCTTCGCCCCTGTCCGCATGGACAGGGCGAACGGGGTCAGGTGCCTGTGGTGGGACGCCTGGCCCCACTTTTTTGGACGTGCGGGGCCGCTCGTCTAGCCGTCGTCCGTACGGTCGGACAGGGTGGGGTGCGGACCCATCCCGATCTCGGCCCGCCGGGCGTTGAGCTGCGACAGATCCTCGATCGGCTCGTAGGTCCGCGCGTTCGTTTCCGGGTCGAGGCGGTACTGCGAACCGTAACGCTGAGGCCGGTCGGTTCGCCAGAGGACTCGGTCGGTGAGGTAGGCGAGGTGCCACGGCTCGGCCGCGCCCGCCTCGACGGCTGCGGTCAAGATCGGGAGGTAGCGCTGCTGCGCCTCCAGGGGCGCGTGCTGGACGACCAGGAAGGCCGCCAGCGATCCCTGCTCGCCCGCCATAGCTGGGGAGGGCCATCCCCGCGCTGAAACGATGGAGTCGACGCGGACGAAGTTGGCCTCGTCAATCCGCGTCTGCGCGTCCCAGAACGCCGTGCGGGCTGAATCAGGCACCGCCCCGTTGTAGGACTCCCGGATACGGCGCCACTCCATCCGTCCCCCTTGGTCCGACTCGTAGATGGCGCCGAGCGTGGCTGCGAGCGCGGCGTCGAGCGTCGTGTCCGCCTCGGTCTGAGCGCCCGAAGCGAGGGGGATGAGGAGCGCGGAGAGGAGAACGGCGCGAAACATGGGGCGAGGCTGCTCTGTGACCATACGACTCAGTCATCCCGAGGAGCGTAGCGACGAAGGATCTCAGCGCGGCGTGTCGGTCATTGCAACCGGTGGTGACGATCTCGACCGACGGCCTTGAGATCCTTCACTGCGTTGGCTGCGCCGTCGCTACGCGGTCAGGATGACAGAATCCGTTTTTTTTGGGCACTACGCCGGTTCGGCGTCGACCGGCACGTCCCCGTCCGGAGAGCCGTTCAAGTGCGCGTCGAGCGCGAACTCGTCGGGGATGAGCACCTCGCGGGCCTTCGAGCCCTCGAACGGCCCCACGACACCTGCGTCTTCGAGTTGGTCGACGAGGCGTGCGGCCCGCGTGTAGCCGACCGACAGCTTCCGCTGGAGCAGCGACACCGAGCCCTGCTGGCTGCGCACGATCACGCGCGCGGCCTCCTCGAACAGCTCGTCGAGGTCGCCGGACACGTTGCCGGCCGCGCCGACCGGCGCGTCGCCCGCCGGCTCCATCGGCGGGAGCAGGTACGGCCCCGCGCCCTCCTGGCCCGAGATGAAGCCTGAGACCGCCTCGACCTCGTCGACGCCCACGAACGGACCCTGGAGGCGCGTCAGGCGCGAGCCGTTCATGTACAGGAGGTCGCCGTTGCCGACGAGCTGCTGCGCGCCGCCGCCGTCGATGATGGTCCGGCTGTCGATCTTGGACGACGTCTGGTAGGCCATCCGCGACGGGAAGTTGGCCTTGATGAGGCCCGTGATGACGTCGACCGACGGCCGCTGCGTCGCCAGCACGAGGTGGATGCCCACCGCCCGCGCCATCTGGGCGAGCCGCGCGATCGGCGCCTCGACCTCCTTCGCCGAGGTCATCATGAGGTCCGCCAGCTCGTCCACCACGACGACGATGTAGGGGAGGCGCCGGTGCTCCGGGCCGAGGTCGGCGAGGGCGCCCGACGCGTGCTTCTTGTTGTACGCCTCGATGCCGCGCACATTCGCATCGGCGAGGAGGTCGTAGCGGATCTCCATCTCTTGCTCGCAGCTCCGCAGCACCGAGGCGGCCTGCCCGAAGTCGGTGATGATCGGCTCCTCGGCGTCCTCGGGCATCGCCGAGAAGTGGTTCAGCAGCTCGGCGTAGCCGTTCAGCTCGATCTTCTTCGGGTCGACCATCACGAACTTGAGGTCGGCCGGGTGCTTGGCGTAGAGAAGCCCCACGATGAGGGCGTTCACGCCGACCGACTTGCCCGAGCCCGTGGCGCCGGCCACGAGCAGGTGCGGCATCTTGGCGAGGTCCTCGACGAACACCTTGCCCTCGATCGTCTTCCCAATCGGCACCGGCAGCGCCATCTTGCCCCCGCGCGCGGCATCGACGAACTCCTTGCGCGTCAGCAGTTGCCGCAGGCGGACCATCTCGCGGGTCCGGTTCGGGATCTCGACGCCGATCGACGACTTGCCCGGGATCGGGGCAATGATGCGGATGCCGGGCGCGGCGAGCGCCATCGCGAGGTCGTCTTCGAGCGCCGTGATGCGGCTGATCTTGACGCCCGGGGCCGGCGTCAGCTCGTAGCGCGTGACCGTCGGGCCGACGACCGCCTCGATCTCGTCGATCTCGATGTTGTACGTCTCGAGCTTGTCGAGCAGGATCTGCTTGTTCTCCTCGATCTCCTGGTAGTCGACCTCCTGGTCGTGCGTCGACTCCTCGAGCAGCTCGATCGACGGGAATTGGTAGGGGAGGTCGGAGGCCTCGGGCGTGGGCGCCTCTTCGGCGTCGAGGTCGACGGCCGCCTCGGTGGCGGGGCCCGTGACGTGGAACGCCGGGCCGGACGACCGCTGCTCGTCCACGAGGCGGTCGAGGACGGGGTCGTCCGCCTCGGGCGGCGGCGGGGCCGCCTCGGGGATGGGCGGAGCGGGGGGGGCAGCGGGCGCCGGTGGCGCGGGCGATGGGGGAGAGGGCCTCGGCGCGGCGGCGGGTGGCTTCGCGTTCGGAGCCGCGGCCTTCTTGGCCGCCTCGCGTTCGGACCGGGCCTGCGCCCGGGCGTCCTCGCGGAGCGTTCGGCGCTCGGCGGCGCCGGTCCGGTACTGCGCCCACCGCTCGGCGAGTCCGCCGCCGAGGCCGGTCACGGCGCCCTCGGCGCGGTCGAGCGACGTCTGGATGTCGCGGTCGTAGACGAGCAGGATCGTCACCACGACCGAGACCAGGAGCACGATGAACGACCCGACCGGCTTGAACAGGCTTGTCAGCCAGCCCGAGACGCCGAGGCCGATCGATCCGCTCCACGAGGCGAGGTCGGCGTCCGTGTGCGCGTCGAACCAGCCGAAGAAGCAGGCGACGAAGAGGGCGCCGGCGACCGAGAGCCCCGTCAGGAGCGGCAGGAACACAGGCGTCTTCTGACGCAGCAGCACCCAGCCCCAGGCGAAGAGCGGCGCGATGACGAGCAGGATCGGATAGCCCAGCAGCTCCGTCACGAGCGCCTTCGCGAGCAGCGCCCCGACCGGCCCGAGGAGGTTGTCGACCCGGTTGTCGCCGGGGTCGAACAGCGCCTCGCGCTCGGCGCCCCCGAGGAGGACGTCGTCGGCCGGGCTGTGCGTCACGACGGCCAGCGACAGCAGCAGCGCCAGCGTGATGAGGATGATGCCGAGGACCTCCTGCTTGCGCTGGCGCGAGAACCCTCCGGCGTCGGCCTTCTTCTTTTTGGCCGACGACCGCTTCTTTTTGGTGCGGGTGGATGTGCTCACCGAGGTGGGGGGACGGGGCGGTGGGCGAAGGCCTCTCCCGAGCACGGAGGAGGCACGGTGAAGATACGGCGTCGGCCCCGCTCCGCCTCGGGGCGGCGGTCGAGAGCCCTTCGGGTCGCTCGGAAGAGTGGAGGGAATGGAGGGCGCGCTCCGCGCGCAGAGGAATGGAGGGAACGGCCGCTGGCGACGCTCCCTGCGTCAAGTGCCATCCTCGAACCAAACTGCGGCAAGCTCGAGAGCCGCCCTTCCCGCCACTCGTCCCATTCTCCCCATTCCATCGAGCGGGACGAGGGCGTGAGAGTCGACAACCGGAGAGGGCCACCCCCACGGTCAAACGAGCACGGCTCTACCGCGCCAGCACGATGCGGTTGTCGTCGAGGACGGGGAGAACCGGGACCGCGTCGATCCGGGCGCAGTAGGTCACGTCATCCGCAAACCCCAGGTCGATCAGGCGCTGCGTGTGCTCGGCCCCGAAGAGCGCGCGCGCGAGCTGGCTCTCGGTGCCGCGGTAGAGGGCGTGCGCGATCTGGGCGCTGTCCCCGAGGCGGGCGACCTCCTCGGGGGGCGCCACGCGCGAGACGAGCAGGCCGGCGCAGAGCGTGTCTTCGAGCGACACGCGCCCGCCCGAGCCGGCGCAGATCAGCGTGACCCCCTGGCCGTGCGCGGCCGCCTGGCTGACGAAACCCGAGACCGCGTCGGCATTCAGGAACGCGCCGATGGCGGCCGAGGCCGCCGCCCGCGCCATCGCCATCGCAGCCGTCCCGTTCGAGGTCGTCAGCACGACCGTCTTGCGGTCGACCACCTCGGGGCCGTATTCAAGGGGCGAGTTGCCCGCCGCGTAGCCGGCCAGCTTCTCGCCGCCGCGCTCGCCGCCGACGACCGATACGTCGGGGTCGAGCATCGCGGCCAGGCGGCCGGCCTCGCCGAGGTCGGCGGCGGGGATGACGGCGCGCGCGCCGTTGGACAGGGCCGTCACGACGGTCGACGAGGCGCGGAGCACGTCGATCACGACGACCGCGCGCCCCTTGAGCGTGTCGGCGTCGAGGCCGCGAGCGGAGAGGACGACGTCGAGGTCCATCAGTCCGAAGGCCGGCTCGTGTGGACGGGCCAGACATACCGCTGCGCCACGTTTGGAGTCCCCTCTCCGCTGGGGACAGGGTGAGGGGATCCGCCTCGGAGCCCGACGGTGCGGTCGCATCGTCGCCCCCCTCCCGGCCTCCCCCCGCTGGGGGGAGGAGACGTAAAGAGCCACCGAGGCGGTGTCCTCGCTGCGACTGCGGTCGCCCTCGGCTGCGAGACGGGGACGGAGATGGCGTGGGCAGCGAACACGGGGAGGCGGGGAGGGCGCAGCACTAGCCTTTGTGGAACGGCGGCTTCGCGACGACGGCCGGCAGCACCTTCGACCGCACGGCGACCCCGAGGCGGGCTCCCGCCTCGGCGGCCGTGTCGCGGGGGACGTAGCCGAGCGCGATGCCCTGCCCGAGCGTCGGTGACTGGCTGCCGCTCGTGACCGTGCCGATCGGCGCGCCGTCGGCGTGGGTGATGGCGTAGCCCGGCCGGGGGATGCCGCGCCCGTCGACCGCGAGGCCGATGAGCCGCCGCGGGATGCCCTGCTCCTTCTGCCGGACGAGCGCGTCGCGCCCGACGAAGTCGCCAGCGTCGAGCTTGACGACCCAGCCGAGGCCGGCCTCGTAGGGCGTCGTCTCGTCGTCCAGCTCGTGTCCGTAGAGGCAGTAGCCCGCCTCGAGGCGGAGCGTGTCGCGGGCGCCGAGCCCGGCCGGCGTGGCGCCCGCCTCGAGGAGCGCGTCCCAGGCCGTCTCCGCCGCCTCGGGGGGGAGGTACAGCTCCAGGCCAGGCTCGCCGGTGTAGCCGGTGTGGGAGACGATGGCCGACTCCGCCCCGAACACCGACCCCGCCTCGGGGACGCGGAAGTGGTAGAACGGGATGTCGGAGGCAGCCATCCCCGAGGCGGTCTCGAACACCGCGAAGGCCTCGGGTCCCTGGAGCGCGAGGAGCGCCGTCTGGTCGGATTCGTCGGTCACCTCGGCGTCGAGCCCCGCGGCCTCGGCGACGGCCGTCACGTGCGCCCAGTCCTTGGCGATGTTCGCCGCGTTGACGACCAGCATCACGTCCTCGGCCCCGAGGCGGTACACCAGCAGGTCGTCGACGGCGCCGCCGCTCTGGTGGCACAGGACGGCGTAGAGCGCGCGCCCGTCGGTGAGCTTCGAGACGTCGTTCGTGACGAGCCGCTGGGCGAGGTCGAGCGCCTGCGGGCCGCGGATCCGGAACTCGCCCATGTGGCTCACATCGAACAGCCCCGCCGCCTCGCGGACGGCCCGGTGCTCGTCGAGGATGCCGCTGTACTGGATCGGCATGTCGAAGCCGCCGAACGGGGCCATGCGGGCGCCCAGCGACTGATGCCGGGCGTGGAGCGGGGTCGTGCGGAGGTCGGCGTCGGACATGGCGGTGCGCGAGGGGCCGAAAGGTACGGGCGAAGCCGTGCGGCAACCTCCGGTCGTGGGTCGCGTGCAAGACGCCTCTCGTCCTTCCGCCGACCCCTCGTGCGCGCCCTCCTGCTCCGCCCCGACTCTGATCCCCGGGCCTCCGTCCGCGACGTCCCCGAGGCGGACCTTCCGCCGGGCGACGTCCTGATCGACATCACCCACTCCAGCCTCAACTACAAGGACGGGCTCGCCGTCACCGGGCGGGGCAAGATCGTCCGCGGCGACTACCCGTTCGTGCCCGGTATCGACCTCGCCGGCACCGTGGCCGCGTCCGCCTCGGAGCGCTGGGCGCCCGGCGACCGCGTCGTGCTGACCGGGTGGGGCACCGGCGAGGACCGCTGGGGCGGCTATGCCGAGCGCGCCCGCGCGCGTGCCGACCACCTCGTGGCGCTGCCCGACGGTCTCTCGGCCGAAGACGCAATGGGGATCGGGACAGCCGGCTTCACGGCCATGTTGAGCATGATCGCGCTGGAAGACCACGGCGTCCGCCCCGAGGCGGGGCCGGTGGCCGTGACCGGTGCCTCGGGCGGCGTCGGCTCCGTCGCGACGGCGCTCCTGGCCGCCTCGGGGCACGCGGTTCACGCCGTGACCGGGACCGAGAGCGCCCACGATTACCTGCGCCGCCTCGGGGCCGCCGAGGTGGTCGGCCGCGAGGCGCTCGCGACGCCGCCCGACAACCCGCTCGGAACGGGGAGGTGGGCCGGCGCCGTCGACTCGGTCGGGGGCAGCACCCTCGCCACGCTTCTGGCGACCACGAGGCGCCACGGCTGCGTGGCCGCCTGCGGTCTCGCAGGAGGAGCGGGTCTCAAAACGACCGTCTTCCCCTTCATCCTGCGCGGCGTCACGCTCGCCGGCATCGACTCGAACACGGCGCCGACCGACGTGCGCGTCCGCGCGTGGGGCCGCCTCGCCGAGGCGGTTGCGGCAGGCCACCTCGAGGCGGTCGAGACGACGGTGATCGGGTTGGAGGACGTCCCGGCGTGGAGCGAGCGGATCGTTGCGGGGGAAACGGTCGGCCGGGTCGTGGTCGACGTCCGGACATGACGGTCTCGCCCTGGCAACGGCCGGTGGATCCGGTCGACGTAGACATCGCCGTCGTGGGGGCGGGCATCACGGGCGCCGCGACGGCGTTCTGGCTCCGCCGCCTGGAACCTGACGCGCGCGTCGGGATCGCCGAGGCCGAGCACGTCGCCTACGGCGCGAGCGGCCGCAACGCGGGGTTCCTGCTCCTCGGCATCCACCGCGACTATGCCTCCGCGGTCGAGACCTACGGCGCGGACGTCGCCCGGCGCATCTGGGCGTTCACCGAGGAGACGCTCGACCTGGTCGAGGCCCACGCCGACCCCGAGGCGGTGGGCCTCGCATGGCCGGGGAGTGTGATCGCGGCGGGGTCGCCCGACGAGGCCGCGCGGCTTCGGCACTCGCATCGCCTCCTCGGGGCTGAGGGCGTTGCGACCGAGGTTGTCGAGCCGGTGGACCTGCGCGCGCGGTTCGGGATCCGCGATCTGCACGGCGCGCTGTTCGTGCCCCGAGGCGGGACCGTGGACCCGGCGCGCCTCGTGCGGTGGCTGATCCGAGAGAGCGGGGCGGAGGTGTGGGAGCAGTGCCCGGTGGCGTCGGTGTCGTCGGGCGAGCGGGGAATCCGCCTCGGAGTCGCCGGTGGCGGCCGGGTCGAAGCGGGGCGCGTGCTGGTGGCGACGAATGCGTGGGCGCCGACGCTCGTCCCGAGGCTGGAGGGCGTGATCCGTCCGGTGCGGGCACAGATGCTCGCAACCTCCCCAATTAAGCCGTTATTGCAAAGCCCAGTTTACTCGCACGAGGGCTACGTCTACGTCCGCCAGCGGTCAGACGGCCGGATCCTCCTCGGGGGCGCCCGCCACCTCCACGCCGACGCCGAGGTGGGATACGACGACGCGACGACGGCCCCTCTCCAGGCCGACCTCGAGGCCTACCTCGCGCGCCACCTCCCCGAGGCGGCCGGCGCGACGGTCGAGCGGCGGTGGAGCGGAACGATGGGCTTCAGCCCTGACAGCCTGCCCCTTCTGGCGGACGTCGAGGACGTGCCGGGTGCGCTCGTGGCGGCCGGCTTCACCGGGCACGGCATGGCGTTCGGGATGCGCTTCGGCCTCCTCGCGGCCCGCGCGCTGCTCGGCCGCCCCGACCCCACCGCCGACCTGTTTCATTCAGACCGATTGAAACGCACCGAGGCGGCCGGATCCCTAAACTGACGGCCACTCTCGGGCGTTCTTCCCCCGGACTTCCCTCTACCTGACTCCATGGAAACCTCCTACCGCGTCCCGGTTGCGGCGCTCGGCGACGACGCCCGCGCGGCCTTCCTGACGCGCACCTACACCCACCTCCTCGGGGCGATCCTCCTGTTCGCGGCCATCGAGGTGGTCTTCTTTGCGACCGGCATCGCCGAGACGATCTACCTGGCGCTGACCGGCGTGAGCTGGCTGCTCGTTCTCGGTGGCTTCGTGGTCGTGAGCTGGTTCGCCAGCCGCGCGGCGGCCACCGCGCAGAGCAAGGCCGCTCAGTATGGCGCTCTCGGCGGCTTCGTCGTTGCCGAGGCCATCATCTTCGTGCCACTTCTCTACCAGGCGGAGTACTCCGTCGGCGGCGGCGTGATCGGGAGCGCGGCGTGGGTGACGCTCCTCGGGTTCTCGGCGCTCACGGCAATCGTGTTCTTCACCGGCAAGGACTTCTCGTTCCTCGGCGGCCTCGTCAAGTGGGGTCTTGCCGTCGCCCTCATCGCGATCGTGGGCGGCGTCCTGTTCAATTTCAACCTGGGCGCCTGGTTCTCGGTGGCGATGATCGGCCTTGCCGGTGCGGCCATCCTGTACGACACCTCGAAGGTGCTCCACCACTACCCGGAGGACCGCTACGTGTCGGCCGCTCTCGAGCTGTTCGCCTCGGTAGCCCTCATGTTCTGGTACGTCCTGCGCCTCTTCATGAGCCGCCGCTAGGGTCGCTCGTTTGATCGGAGGCGACCTCCCTCTCCCATCGCGCCCTCTCTGACCTCTTCCCGCTCGATGGAATGGGAGGAGGGGGGAGAGCCGGCTCACGATCAAAATGTCTCGGCAGTGACGGCCTCGACGTCTGCGCCCCGCTCGGCTTTGCTCGGGCGGGGCGCTTTCGTGGGAGAGCCCCGAGGCGGACCGTCTGCAGTCCGCCCACGACGGGGCGGACGCCTTCTCGAAGGCGGAACGGCGTCCCCTCGAACGGCGCGATGGCCTCGACGCACGAGACCGCCGAGCCGGCCGTTCCGCTGCCAGACGCCCCCGAGGCGGTCCTCAACGTCTTCCCCCTGAACGTCATGCGCTTCGTCACGCTTCTTACCCTCCTCGTTCTCGCCCTCCCCGCCTCGGCGCAAGACCACGCCGGCCACGACGACCCCGAGGCGGCCGTCCGCGCGACGGTTCAGAGCCTCTTCGACGGGATGCGCACCAAGGACACGACGGCCGTCCGCGCTGCCTTCCACCCCGACGGGCGCCTGATGACGTCGATGATGCAGGACGGCGAGCCGAACGTGGTCGAGACGCCGATCGACGCCTTCGTCTCGGCCCTCGCGGCGTCGACGGTCGTCTGGGACGAGCGCGTCGACGACGGCTACGATGTCCGCGTCGACGACGGCCTGGCGACCGCCTGGGTGCCGTACGAGTTCTGGGCCGGCGAGACGTTCAGCCACTGCGGCGTCAACGCGATGATCTTCGCCCGCACGTCGCGCGGGTGGGAGATCGTGCAGGTGATGGACACGCGGCGGCCGGCGTGCGTGTGAGGTCCTGCGAGTTGAGCGGGTCGAGCAGGTTGAGCGAGTCGGGCAGGTTGAGCAGGTCAGGCCGGACGGTGCGCTGAAATCCGCCGGTCTCCGCGGCGGCAGCCCCAAGGCGGAGGCATCTTTCCCCGCCGAACCCGCCGAACCCGCCGAACCCGCCGAACCCGCCGAACCCGCCGAACCCGCCGAACCCGCCGAACCCG
>JBCCQJ010000024.1:0-24788 GCA_039024395.1 Bacteroidota bacterium
CGGTCAGCTCCGCCTGGGTGCCGCCCACGCGGCGGACCGTGCGTACGACGACCGCGGCGTTCTGGCCCCCGACGACGCCGCTGCGCTGGCCCGGCTGGAGGCCGAAGATGGCGCCGACGGCGCGCGGCTCTACGCCGTAGCCGGTGAGGGTCGGGTTGGAGAGGGTGATCTCCTGCTGGGTCTGCACCTCGGTGTCGAGGGCCTGCGAGAGGCCGCTGAGCGAGGAGATGCCGGCGAGCGTCTCCCCGAGGCGGGCGACCTGCACCTCGCGCTTCTTCTCGAGCAGCACGGCCGACTCGATCTGGCTGCGCACCTCGTCGAGCGGCGCCACGCCGGCGTCGCGCGTGTCGAGCAGGCGGACGACGACGAAGCCCGTGCCCGCGTCGAGCGGCTCCGAGATGGCGCCCTCGCGGGCGCCGCGGAGGAAGCGGCCGAACTCGCGGCCTACCTCGAGGCCCGGGATGAACGCCTGGTCGTCGGTCACCTGCGCCTGCACCGGCGTGATGCCCTGCTCGGCGGCCGCCTCGGCGAACTCCTGGTTCTCCAACTCGATGAACGCCTCGAAGTCCTGGGCCTGCTCCATCACGCGGTCGAAGTCGCCCTCGACCGGACGCGAGATCTGGACCATCTCGACCTCGCGGTCGGCGCGGTCCTCGACGCGGAGCAGATGGACGCCGAACTCGGTCGCCACCGGCCCGACGACGCGGCCGACCGGCGCGCCGAACGCGGCGCTCTCGAACGCGGCCACCATGCGTCCCCGGCCGAACCAGCCGAGGTCGCCGCCGCGGGCCTTGTTGCTCTCGTCGGTCGAGAACTGGCGGGCGGCCTGCTCGAACGGGATGTCGCCGCTCTCGATGCGGGCGCGGATCTCGCGGGCGCGCTCCTCCTCGCCGGCTGGCAGCAGGATGTGGCGGGCGCGGATCGAGGGCGCGTCGGCGTCGCGGGCGTCGGTGATGCGGGCCAGGATGGCCTGGTCGCCCGCCACGACCGGCCCGACGACGCGGCCCGCCTCGGGGTTGGCGAAGACGGCGGCCGACAGCTCGGCCGGCATGTCGCCCGCGCCCACAAAGGTGGGCTCGATGGTCTCGCCGAACGAGTTGCGCCGTGCGAAGGCGGCCGCGTCAGGCGCGCCCTCAAACGCCTCGACGAGGTCGGCCAGCTCGCGCGTCGCGCGGGCCGAGTCCTCGGCTGTCGGCGAGCGGTCGAAGAGGACGTACTCGACCGAGTACGACGCCGGGCGCTCGAAGTCGTCGCGGTTGGCGCGGTAGTAGGCCTCGAGGTCGCTCTCGGTCACCTCGACCTGGTCGTCGGGGATGTCGGCGTAGCGGAGGGCGATGAACTGGGCCGTCGCCTGGCGGTTCTGGCGGACGAACTCGTCCATCACCTCGGCCTCGCTGGCCCGCACCGAGGCGGTCAGGAGCGCGGTCAGCTTGGCCTGCCGGCGGGTGCGGCGGATCTGCTCCTCGATGGCCTGGAGGTCGGTCGCGTAGATCGGGTCCTCGACGACCTGCTGGAGCGCCACGCGGTCGACGCCGCCCTGGCCGTCAGAGAAGATCTGGGCGATGAGCGGGTCCGGGGTGGGGCCGGTGATGAGGTCGAACACCTCGTCGTCGGTCACCTCGATGCCGAAGCGGTCCATCTCGCGCTCGACGAGCGCCGCGTCGACGAGCTGGTTGAAGGTCTGGTCTTCGAGCTGGCGCCGGAGCGTGTTCGAGACCGGGATGCCCTGCTGCTGGTAGGCCTGCTCCTGCTGCTGGAGCAACCGGTTAAACTGCGCGCCGTCGATCCGCTCGCCGTCGACCTGGCCGATCGTGCGGGCGTCGCGGCCCTGCCCGACGGTGTCGAACGCGCCGGAGTCCTGGAGCGCCCAGAGGCCGCCGAAGGCGACCACGAGGACGCCGATCATGGCGCCGCCCGCGCGCTCGCGAATGCTGGTCATCACACCCATGTCACTCTCCGCCCGAGGCGGTACTGCTGCTCTGTCGGTGAAGGGCGTCGGGGGCCGTCGGCCCGCCTCGACGCGCCGCGAGCCGGCACGCCGGCCGGCTCGCGGTTGAGAACGCCGAAGATACGGCGGCCGTCTGGGGCACCCCGTGGGAAAAATCCGAGGACACCCCGCCTCGGGGCGGAGCGACCGCCTGGGGGTGGGACCGCAGACGACAGACCGCAGACCGCCGCCTGATCGGTCAGGTCAGAGGACCCCGCCCCGGGGCCGACCGCCTCGGTACGTTTGCTCTCCTCCCCCCCAGCGGGGGGAGGCCGGGAGGGGGGCGACGACTCGACCACCGCGCCCGGCCCCGAGGCGGTGCGAACCGATGGCCCGCCTCGGGGTCGGTCGTGACAGAGGCCAGGGTATCCCGACACGTTCGGGCACGCCATCGGCGTGCCCCTACGGCACGTGCCTCGGTCCGGGCGAGTGCCATCCCCGAGGCGGCCAAAAAAAGGCGGGCTGAGGTCGGGCGAACCCGGGTCCTCAGCCCGCCTCCCTCTCTCCCTCGTGGGGACTGGGAGCCGCGGCGTGCGGCGAACTGGTTTAGGCGGCGATGGCGTAGTCCTCCATCCGGCCCCGCAGCGTGCGGAGCGTCTTGGAGAGGACCTGCGAGATGCGCGCCTCGGTGAGGTGGAACTGCTCGGCGATCTGGCGGAGCGTGAGGCCCTCGAAGAAGTAGAGGTGGACGATCCGCTGCTCGCGCTCGGGCAGGCACTCGACGAGCGCGTCGACGAAGCCGTAGAGCGAGCGGCGCTCGGCCTCGGCGTCGGCCGCCTCGGCGTCGGGCGAGGGGAGGACGTCGAGCGGGGCCGGCCCGTCGCCGCCGTGGCCGTCGAAGAGCGACAGCGCGAACCGCTGCTGGGCGTCGTTGCGGAGCCGGTTGTAGTTGCGGACGCTCACCCCGAGGCGGTCGGCCACCTGGGCCGCGCGCGGCTCGGCGCCCAGCTCCTGCTGGAGCAGCTCGGCCGTGCGGGCCGCCTCGGCGACGCGCCGCCGGCGGTCGCGGCTGAGGCAGTCGATCGTGCGGAGGAAGTCGACCAGCGAGCCCCGGATGCGGCCGTAGGCGAACGACGCGAACGGCGTGCCGCGCGACGGGTCGTAGGACTCGAGGGCCTGGAGCATCCCCAGCATCCCGGCGTTCTCCAGGTCGCGGTATGTCGCGAGGGGGTGGTCGGGCAGCGTGATCCGACGGGCGAGGGAGCGGACGAGAGGCAGCGCGGCGACGGCCACAGCACGGCTGTACTCGTCAAGGCGGGGACCGTCAGCGTCGCGCTCGGTGGCGTAGCGTTCGACGGCGTCCTGGAGCATCGAGGTCATGTGGTGGAGGGGCGAGCGGGCGGTCCGTCAGGGGAGGGTCGGAGCGCGTCGGGGGGCACGCGGGTTCGGTCGGCCTCTTCCGCAAGCCCGGTGCCACTCTCCGAGGCGGGTGTCTGCCGCACGGATCGATCCCTCGAAAACCGCCTTTAGGGGCGCCCTCTGAAACCCCGCCGCACCTCTGCAGCCGGTTTGTTGCCCTCGCACGCCCCGTATCGGGCCTTCCGGCCGGGGAGCTTAACAGACTGCGCCCTCGGTACGGATTCGTAACGCGCCCGGTAGAATCGGGCGCGGGCGGTTCAGAATCTTCCCAGTGGCGGTCAGGTCACCGGCCCGGCCTCGACCGGCGCGACGTGCTCAAGGTGGGCGCCGCTCGCCCGTGCCTCCGCGACTGCGTCGAAGAGGGCGTCGACGTCCGCCTCGGTGGTCCAGACGAACGGCGAGAACCGGAGCAGGTATCCGCGCCGGCTGTCGGCGTACACGCCCCGCGTCTTGAGCCACGCCACGAGGCGGTCGGCGGCGTCGATCTCGATCACGACCATCGCGCCCCGGCGCTCGGCGTCGGCGGGCGAGCGGAGCGTGAGCCCGGCCGCCTCGGTGCGCGCGAGGGCGCGGGCGCCCTGCGCGAGCGTGTCGGCGCGGACCGCGTCGAGCCCCGCCTCGAGCAGCACGCGGATGCCCTCGACGGCGTGGTACATCGAGGCGACGGCCGTCGTGCCAGCCAGGAAGCGCCGGCGCACCTCGGGGTGGTCGGCGGGCTCCGGGCGGAAGCCGAACGGGTCGGCGTCGGCGAACCAGCCCGCGAGCCGCGGGCGGAGGTCGAGCCCGGGGCGGACGTAGAGGTAGGCGTTCCCGCTCGACCCGCACGCCTCTTTCAAGAGGCCCCCGAAGTAGACATCGGCCCCGATCTCGTCGACGTCGACCGGCACCGAGGCGGTCGCGTGGTAGCCGTCGACGGCGAACAGGGCGCCGTGGCGGTGCGCGCGGTCGGCGACGGCCCGGAGCACGTCATTCGGCAGCAGCTCGCCCGTCGCGAAGCCGACGTGCGAGAGGACCACCCACGCCGTCCGGTCGGTGATCGCGTCCATCACCGCCTCGGGGTCGACGAACCCGTCCGGCCCGGCGGTCACCTCGACGGGGCGGAGGTCGCGCAGCCCGTCCCACCGCTGTACCGAGTGGCGGACCGACGGGAACTCCGCCTCGGTGAGGACCACCTCGTTCCGGCCGTCGGCGAACGGCGCGTCGCACGAGAGGAGCGCCTGGACCGTCCAGTGGACATTCGGCTGGAGGATGCACGTCCCCGAGGCGGCCGACAGGAGCGGCGCCACCCAGCGGTCGGCGAGATCTGTCGGGAGGGTCCACCAGCTCGGCTCGTGGCCGAGGCCCCAGCGGTCGGGCACGCGGTTCCAGGCGTCGACGCCGCGCGCGGCCCAGTCGTCGCAGAAGCCCTGCATGAGGGCCGGGACGGTCGTGGGCATCAGCCCGTGCGTGAACGCGCGCAGCTCGACGGCAGGCGGGGGCGGGACGACGAAGCGGTCCGAGAGGTCGAGCACGGGGGGCAGGGCGAGTGTTCGAGTAAGCAAGTGTACGAGTGCGCGGTTCTGATCTCGCGCACCGCCTCGGGGACATTGAGGCGGCGGAGGCCGAGTCCTCTCTCCATCGGGGAGAGGGACAGGGTGAGGGGGCCCGCCTCGGGGGCACGTGTTACGGTCGATTCGTCGCCCCCCTCCCGGCCTCCCCCGCTGGGGGGAGGAGAACGCAAATCACCCGGGCGGTCGGCCCCGAGGCGGGCACCCTCTGGCCGTGGTCCGCGGTCTGTCGTCTGCGGTCCCGCCTCGCCCCGAGGCGGTCAGTCCGTCGTCCCGACCAGCCGCTCGATCACGTCGACGCCCGTCACGCCCTCCGCCTCGGCGTTGAAGTTGGTCACGATCCGGTGGCGCAGGACGGGCACCGCGATCCGGTCGACGTCCTCGGCGAGCGGCGTCACGCGGCCGTCGAGGAGCGCGAGCGCCTTCGCGCCGAGCACGAGGTACTGGCTCGCGCGCGGGCCGGCGCCGTACGAGAGGTACTGCGTCACGAAGTCCGGCACGCCCTCGCGGCCCGGCCGCGTCGCGGCCACGAGGCGGACCGCGTGCTCGACGACGTGGTCGGCCACGGGCGCGTTGCGGACGAGCTGCTGGTAGGCCTCCAGGTCGTCGGCCGAGATCACCGTGTCGAGGGCGGCGCGCGCCGCGCCCGTCGTCGCCTTCACGACCGCCACCTCGTCGGCGAAGGGCGGGTAGTCGAGCCACAGGTTGAGCATGAACCGGTCGAGCTGCGCCTCGGGGAGCGGGTAGGTGCCCTCCTGCTCGATCGGGTTCTGCGTCGCGAGCACGAAGAACGGCTGCGGGAGGTCGAACGTCTGCCCCGAGGCGGTCACGTGGCCCTCCTGCATCGCCTCGAGGAGCGCCGCCTGCGTCTTCGGCGGCGTCCGGTTGATCTCGTCGGCCAGGATGACGTTCGCGAACAGCGGCCCCTTGACGAAGCGGAACGCGCGGCGCCCGGTCTCGGGGTCCTCCTCGATCACGTCGGTGCCGGTGATGTCGCCCGGCATGAGGTCGGGCGTGAACTGGACGCGGCTGAACGAGAGGTCGAGCGCGTCGGCGAGGGTCCGGATGAGGAGCGTCTTCGCCAGGCCCGGCACGCCGACCAAGAGCGCGTGCCCGCGCGCGAGCAGCGCCACGACGAGCCCCTCGACGGCGGCCTCCTGCCCGACGACCACGCGGCCGACCTCGGAGCGGAGCCGGCGGTACGAGTCCGCGAGGGCGGTGACGGCGGCGGGGTCGGTCGGGTCGATCATCGAGGTAGGTCGGGCAGGTGGGGCGAGTTCAGCGGGTTTTGCAGGTCGGAAGCTCGCTCAACTCGCGGAACCTGCCCAACCGGACCAGGCTCTGTCTGGGGACTCAGAATGGGGCCGAGAACGAGGGCCAGGAGCCGCCTCCAAGGAGCGTGAAGCAGCCGTAGCCACAGCTACGGCGATGGAGCGCGACGCCGGAGGCGGATTCTGGAACCGTTTGCAGGCCATGAGTGGGTGTCCAGACAGAGCCTAGCTCTGGGTCAGTGGCTGGTAGCGGTCGGCCCGGATGTCGACGTAGACCGTCCGGCGAAGGCCGCGCACCCAGTCGGCGAGCGTCTCCTGGCGTTTCTCCTGGAGGGCGTATTGGCTCAGGAGCGCGTAGTCGTCGGCGATCGAGAGGCGGTGCGTGGGCGTCCGCTTCTGGAGCCACACGAGGTGAACCGCCTCGGTGCCGTCGAGCAGGCGCACCTCGGCGGGCTCGCTGTAGTCGCCCACCTCCAGCGAGTCGAGCGTGGCCTGCCACTGGTCGCCGAGCGCCTCGACTGAGAGGTCGCGCTGGCCGCTCTGCGGGTCCGAGACGAAGCCACCGCGCGAGGCGCTGAACGGGTCTTCTGAGTGGCGGCGCGCGAGCGCCTCGAAGGGCGTCCCGGCCTCGACCGAGTCGCGGAGGACGGTCAGGAATTCGCGCGCCTGCTCGACCTCGTTGGCCCCGGTCTCGACGCTGATCAGGATGTGGTTGAACGAGACCCGGTCGCCGCGTCGCTCGTTGACGCGCAGCACGTGGAATCCGAAGGGCGACTCGAAGACCTCCGAGAGGTCGCCCGGCGTGAGGGCCGCTGCGGCTGCGCTGAACTCTGGCACGAGGTCCCCGAGGCGGAAGTTGTCGTAGCGCCCGCCGTTCTTCGTCCCGTCGCGGTTCGTGTTGCCGGGGTCCATCGAGTGGCGGTCGGCCAGCGCTTCGAGCGTCGCCTGCTCGGCCGTGACCGAGTCGCGGAGGGTCTGCGCGAAGGCGCGCGCGGCAGACTTTGCCGCGTCATTCGGCGCCGGCACGCGCACGATGTGGGCGACCCGTACCAGCTCGGGCACCATCGGCCGCTCCGCCTCGGGGATGCGCGCGAACCACTCGCGGACCTCGCCCGGCGTGATCGTCACGCCCTGCGCGCGGCGGCCCTGGAACTGCTGGAGCAGGATCTCGTCGCGCACGTCGGCGCGGAGCGACTGGCGGATCTGGGCGATCGAGCGTCCGTACGCGGCCTCCAAGGCCGCCTCGCCGCCGGTCTGGGCGGCCAGCGCTTGCACCTGGCGGTCGACCTCGCCGTCGACGATCTCCTCGGTCACGTTGAGCGTCGTGTCGCGGCGGGCGTGCGCGATCACCACGCGTTGCTCGACGAGGCGGTCGAGCGCGCGGCTCCACAGGTCATCCGAGACCGGCTGGCCCTGGGCGGCCTGCTGCGCGAGGGCGTCCACCTCGGAGAGGAGGACCACCTGGTCGCTGACGACGGCGGCGATCCCGTCGAGCGTCGTGCCGGGGCGGACCGGCTGCGACGCCGCCGAGGCGGCGGTAAAGACAAGAGCGGCGAGGGCGAGGAAACGCATCGAGGCGGAGGGTGTCTAGCGGATGTCGAGGCGTCCGTCGGCCTGGGCCTGGACGCGGAGCTGGCTGAGGAACTGGCTTTCGAGGTCGCGTCGTGCCTGGATGGCGAGGCGCTCGGCCAGTTCGTCCCGAACGAGCGCGAGCGGCGGAACGGTGCCCGCTGGCACGCGGTCGACGACCTGGACGACGTGGAACACCTGGTCGCTCGGCACCACGACAACCTGCGCGCCGGCCGGGAGCGCGGCCACGCGCGCGCCGAGCGCTTCGTCGAGCGCCTCGAGGCGGCCCTCGGCGATGTACTCGTTCGAGAGGGCGAGCGTCCCCGGGGGATCGTCGGCGTATTCCTGCGCGACGAGGGCGAACAGGGAGTCTGGGAAGGACGACGTCAGCGCTTGCTCCAGCGCGGCGCGCGCCTCCTCGGCGCGGCGCGGCGCGGACACCCGGAGGTGCCGCAGGCGGACGTACGGCTCGCGGAGGGCGAGGTCCTCACGGTTCTCGTCGTAGTAGAGCGCGAGGGCCTCCTCGTCGGGTTCCTGCACGTTCGCCTCGAACAGGCTCTCCAGGGCGGCGGCCTCCAGCGTCGCCCGCTCGCTGTCGGCGATGCGGCGGCGGACGGCCGGGTCGTCGTCGAGCCCCTGCGCGCGGGCCTCCTGCACGAGCAGCTCGCGCTGGACCCACTGCTCGATCACCTGCTCGCGGGCGAACGCGCTGTCGAGGCCGGCCAGCGTCGCGCCGAGGGCGTCGGCGACCTCCGCCTCGGTGAGCACGGCCTCGCCGACGCGGGCGGCGACCTCCCCCGAGGCGGGGGCGGCCTCCTCCGGCCCGCATGCCGCGAGGGCCGCGATCACAGCGAGGAGCAGGGCGGGGCGGACGGGCGGCATGATGGGAGCGGCGGCGCACACAACGCGCCGCCTCGGGGAGGATTGCCGGCTAGCGACCCGGCGCCGAGGCGGCGGTCTCGTCGTCGTCCGCCTCGGGGGGGACCGACGACACGGCGGGCACGCGCTCGGGGAATGTCCGGGCGTCGTAGCGCGCGCGGAGGCGGGCCTCCCAGGCGTCCTCCAACTCCTCCTGGTAGCCCGAGATCAGCTCCGCCCGGGCCTCGTCGAACGTTTTGTCGCGCGGGGCCTCGATGCCGTCGAGCACGTAGAGCGCGCGCCCCCGGCGCTCGGTGACGACGCGCGACCGCTCGCCGACGTCGAGGCCGAGGACGGCGTCGAGCGGCGTCTGCGTCGAGTCGGCCACGAAGACCGTATCGAGACGGACGTCCAGGCTGTCGGTGAGCACGTCCAGAGGCGCCGTGCCGGCGTCGAGGCGCTCGGCCACGACCGAGAGCAGCGAGTCGTTGGCCGAGCGGAACGCGAGCACGCGCCGCCGCTCGGGCCAGCGGAAGTCGCCCGGCCGCGCGTCGTAGTACGCGCGCAGCCCGAGCGTGTCGTCCTTGGCGGCGGTCCACACGCTGTCCTCGGCGATCCGGAAGAGGAGCACGCCGTCGGCGTAGCTGCGGTAGACGCGGGCGAACTCGGGGTCGCGCTCCTCGAGGCTGGCGACGGCGCGGGCGACGGCCTGCTCGTCGACGAACTGCCGCGCGGCCTCGATCATCTCGCCGGCCGGGTGCGGCCCGAACCGCGTCCGCCGGTACACGTCGACGAGGTCCGAAAGGACGTACGTCGAGTCCTCCAGCGTGGCGAACGTCTGGTCGGCGTAGCCTTCGGGGAAGCCGGCCGTGAGGAGCTGCTGGCGCACCGAGTCGGCCGGGAACTGGCCGATCGCCTCGCGGACGAGCGCCTCGTCGAACGTCCCGCCGCGCTCCTCGAAGAACGCGCGCCCGATGGCCTGCCGGCGGAGCGCCGTGCGGGGCAGCCGCTCGGCCTGCCGGCGGAGGTCGTCGTAGGCTTCGTCGTACGTCGGCCGCTCGCTGACGCCGGTGAGCTGGATGAGGTGGACCCCGAACCGCGTCTCGACCGGCTCCGAGAGGTCGCCGACGGCGCCCAGTTGGAACGCGGCCTGCTCGAACGGCGGCACCATCCGGCCGCGGCCGAACGCGCCGAGGTCGCCGCCGCGCGCGCCCGAGCCGGTGTCGGCCGAGAACTCCCGGGCCAGCTCGGCGAAGTCCTCGCCCGCCTCGACGCGGGCCTTGAGGCCTTCGATGGCCGTCCGCGCCGAGTCGAGCGAGCCGTCGGCCGCAGCGCGGATCAAGATGTGGCGCGCCTCGATGTCGCCCCGTCGCGGGCGCCGGTCGGTCACCTGCAGAAGGTGGACGCCGAACCGCGTGCGCACCGGCCCGCCGATCTCACCCACGGGCGTGGCGTACGTCGCTTTCTCGAACGGCAAGATGGTGCTGCCGCCGGTGAGGTAGCCCAGGCGCCCGCCGGCGCCGTTCTGGCCCGCCGGCCCCGAGGCGGAGGGGTCCTCGGAGTAGGCCCGGGCGGCCGCCTCGAACGAGATCTGGCCGGCCTCGATGGAGTCGCGCAGCGCGGTGGCGCGGGCGAAGACGGCCGCCGTGTCGCGCTCGGCCGGGCTGAGGAGGAACAGGATGTGGCTCACCTCCACCTCCTCGGCCTGCTTGTCGTAGATGTCGCGCACGATGCCGTCGAGGACCTGGCGGTCGGTGAAGTACGGCCCGGCGAGCTGGTCTCGGTAGGCCTCCACCTCGGCGATGTAGCTCGAGTCCTCGGCGTAGCCGGCCGCGCGCGCCGTGAGCACCTTGAGGCGGAAGTCGACGTAGCGCTCGAGGAAGTCGAGGCGGCGCTCGAGGGGCGTCTGGGTGGTGTCGGCAATGGCGCCGTCGGTGGCCGTGTAGACCGTGTCGAAGGCGGCCAGCGAGAGCGTGTCGGCCGACCACACGGCGACGACAGGCGTGCCGTCGGCGGCCACCTCGGGGACGTCGGGGCGGGCGCCGCTGCATCCGGCGAGGGCGACGCCGAGCGCGAGGGCGGGGAGGGAGAAACGGGACAGGCTCATCTCGTGGGGACTGCGTGGACCTTCGGCGCCGGCCGCTCCGGCGCGGCCGAAGCTAACCGGGCCGGCAGGCCGGGTCGTTCAAGGGCAGGCGAAAAGGGATGGGGAGAGCGCGGAGAGCGCCGCTCCGCGGCGAGAGCACCGAGAGCAGGCGTCTCGGTCTGACCATGCGCCGGCCCCGAGGCGGAGGAGTGGAGGAGGCGCGGCCAGGGAAACGTTCCGGGCAACCGAATCGGGCACCGCCTCGGGGGACATTCTCCGGAAGACCACCCGTCGCCTCAGAGACGACGCGTGGGGGCGTATTGCAATACGCCCTTACGGCCTTCGCTTTGGCTGAGCGCCCGCCCCGAGGCGGCAGCAGCTTCCCGACAGCCGACAGCCGACAGCCGACAGCCGACGCCTCAGGTCACGTCTGCCCGTTCCCACTTCCCCATTCCCCGCATCCCATCCTTCGGCCATCACCGCCTCGGAGTGGCGCCGGTCCCGAGGCGGGGGCACCTTCGCCCACAGCCCGAGAAATCTTCAGCCGGAGAGCAACGATGCGAGGACTCGTGTGTCCTGCGTTCATTAGAGACCCGCCACGGCGCCATGCCCCCAGACGACCCGGCCCTGATCGACGCATTCCGCCAGGGCGACGAGTTTGCCTTCGTCGCCCTCTACGACCGCTACAAGGGAGCCGTGTACGCCTACTGCGCCAAGATGCTGCTCGACCGGGCCGCTGCCGAGGACATGCTCCAGGAGACGTTCGCGCGGGCCTACGAGCACCGCGACCGGCTCCTCAACTCGACCTCGTTCAAGGCGTGGCTCTTCACGATCGCCCGCAACCAGTGCCTCAACGTGCTGCGGAAGCGCGGCCGAGAGGTCCCCTTCGCGCCCGACGCCCCCGAGCCGGCGTCGCCGGGCGCGACGCCGTTCGCCAACCTCCTCAAGAGCGAGCAGGCCGACCTCGTCAGCCGGACGCTCGCCGGCCTCTCGCCCGAGTACCGCGAGGTGGTCGTGCTCCGCGAGTACCAGAACCTGAGCTACGACGAGATCGCGGCTGTCACCAAGACGACCGTCTCGTCGGTCAAGAGCCGCCTGTTCAAGGCCCGCCGCAAGATCGGCGCGGCGCTTCGGCCCTGGCTCCATCCCGAGCCTGCCCCCACGACGGCGGGGAGCCCCGGCGCCCTGGCCGTCGCCGTGCCCACGGCCTAGTCCCGGTGCCTCTGCCCGTTGCGAATCCCTGATCCGATGACCGTCCACCCCTGCACCGACGAGACCGCCGAGGGTCTCCTCAACGAGTACATCGACGGTGAGCTGGCTCCCACGCGCCAGCCCGAGCTGTTCACGCACCTCGCCACGTGCGCCGAGTGCCGGATGCAGTTCGACGCCCTGCTCGCGTTCCGCCTCGGGGCGCGCCAGGAGTCGCTGGCCGTGCCGCCGAGCGCCGACGCGGCCCTCTTCGCGCGGCTCGACACGCTGCGCCGAACGCCGGGTCGCCGCGCAGCGCCCGACCGGGCCGCCGAGCGGGCGCCCCTCGGCGGGGCCCTCCGCCGCCGCGTGTCGGTGGGCGCGATGCTGGCGGTCGCTGCGGTCGCGGTCATCGTCGGCTCGGCGCTCACGCCGCCCGAGCCGACCGCGCAGGCACCGGCCGCGCCCCAAGACCGGGTGGTCGAGGCGGTCCTGGAAGACGGCGCCCTCTACCTCATCGACCCCGGCATCACCGTCGAGGCGGAGCGGGCGGAGGCGCTACCGTAAGAGGCTGTCGGCTCTGGGCTGTCGGCCCTCGGCCGCCTCGGGGCCACCGAGGCGGTCGATACGGTCGATGTGGAGTCCGCTCTCCCTCGGGGAGAGGGACAGCCGGAGGCCGACGTCCTTCAACCGACAGGTCGGCGCAGCCAGGGTGAAGGGACGCCCGCCTCGGTGCCGAGCGTGGCGTTCGATTCGTCGCCCCCCTCCCGGCCTCCCCCCGCTGGGGAGAGGAGAGCAAAAATGAGCGATTAGGGCGGCCTCGAGGCGGCGCCCTCGCCGTCCAGCGTCGGCCACGTGCCGGACTGGCTGGTGTCCCACAACGACTCGTAGAGCGCGTCGAGGTCCGGCTCAGTACCGGGCGCCCACTCCGCGCTCTGCATCGTCCCCCGTGCCCAGACCTCGATCGAGCGGACAAGCGAAGCGCCCCCGTCGTCCTCGGTGGCTCGGAAATGTTCGCGGACGTCCGACCAGAGCGCCTGGCGCGCCGCCTCGGGGAGCACGCCGCCCACCGACGGGACGCCCGGCCCCCACGAGCGGACGGCGCCGTCGGGCTCGACCGTGAGGCCCGCGTCGCGCCCGGCGATGCCGCCGGCCTCACGCAGCGTCAGGGCGAAGTCGCGCGGCGGCAACGGAGGCCCCGCGAGGTGAGCACACCCCGACACCGAGACGAGCAGGACGAGGGCGATGAGACGACGCATGCGGGAGAGGAGGTCACGCAGAGGAAAGAGGGGCTCGCGCTCGCGTCGCTCCGCCTCGGGGCAGACTCGGCTCCGAGGCGGAGCGCCCGCCCTGAGGGACCGACTTCCCACGTCCTACGCCCAACGGCCCAGGACGGTCTCGGTAGCTTCGGCGCTCGCCTCTCCGACGCCCCATGTCCGACGCCGTTCGCGTCCGCTTCGCGCCCTCGCCCACCGGCCTGCTCCACATCGGCGGGCTCCGCACGGCGCTCTACAACTACCTCCTGGCTCAGCAGACGGGCGGGACCTTCGTTCTCCGGATCGAGGACACCGACCGCTCGCGGTTCGTCCCCGAGGCGGAGGCCGACATTCTCGCTGGTCTCGCGTGGGCCGCGCTGGCCGTCGACGAGGGGCCGACCCAGGGCGGCGATCACGGACCCTACCGGCAGTCCGAGCGCAGCGACCGCTACGCCGAGGCGGCGAAGACGCTGCTCGACGCGGGACACGCCTACGTCGCCTTCGACACGCCGGAGGAGATCGAGGCCCTCCGCGAGCGGCACCGCTCCGACGACAATCCGAACCCGACCTACGACGCCTCGACGCGCGGCGAGATGGCGAACGCGCTCACGCTCTCCGAGGCGGAGGTCGCGCGCCGCCTCGGAGCCGGCGAGCCGCACGTGGTTCGTCTGAAGGTCGAGCCCGGCCAGACGGTCACGTTCACCGACCGCGTGCGCGGCGAGGTGAGCTTCGACACGGCGCAGGTCGACGACCAGGTGCTCGTCAAGAGCGACGGGATGCCGACCTACCACCTCGCCAACGTCGTCGACGACCACGCGATGGGCATCACCGACGTGATCCGGGGCGAGGAGTGGCTGCCGTCGACGCCCAAGCACGTCCTCCTCTACGACGCCTTCGGGTGGACGCCGCCGCGCTTCGCGCACCTCCCGCTGATCCTCTCGCCGAATGGCGGCAAGCTCTCGAAGCGGAGCGCCGACCGCCTCGGGATTCCGGTCAGCGTGACGCAGTACATCGAGGCGGGCTTCGAGCCCGAGGCGGTCGTCAACGTCCTGGCCCTTCTCGGGTGGAACCCCGGCGACGACCGCGAGCTGTTTACGCTGGCCGAGCTGGCCGAGGCGTTCGACGTCGAGCGGATCGGCAAGAGCGGCGTGCAGTTCTCGATGGACAAGCTGTTGTGGTTCAACGGACAGCACCTCCGATCTCTCACGCCGGACGAGGTGGCCCGGCGTGCGCGTCCGGCCGTCGAGGCGACGCACGGGCCGGTGTCGGAGGACCGCCTCGGGGCCGCCGCGGCGCTCCTCCACGAGCGGATCGACAAGGCCGCCGACCTCGCGGACGCCGGCTACCTGTTCGGCGACGTGACCGCCTACGACGAGGCGGGCGTCAAGAAGCGCTGGAAGGACGACAGCGCCCGCCTCGTGGCCGCCTACGCCGACCGCGTCGAGGCGCTCGACGTGTTCGACGAGGCGAGCACCGAGGCGGCCATGCGCGACCTCGCCGAGGCGGAGGGCGTCGGCTTCGGGCGGATCATCCACCCGGTCCGCCTCGGGGCGACGGGCACGACGGTCGGCGCGGGGATGTTCGAGACGCTGGTCGTGATCGGGCAGGACGAGACGGTCGCCCGACTCCGTCGTGCCGCCGAGGTGCTAGGGTAGCTGTGTCGGAGTTCTGCGCCGAGGCCCTTCATGTTCGACGAGACGTTCTCGACGCGGTCGGGACGGACGACCCAGATCTCGCGGCTGCGGTCCGCCGGGCTGCTCCGGCGTTCGCTGCCGAACTCGGCTCCCGCCTCCCCGCTGGCATGGTTACCGAGACGGCCCTCGCAATCGTCCGGGGGGAGGCCGTGGATGCTGCGTCGGCGGCGACGGCGTATGCGCGGGGGCTCATCGCACGTGCGATGGCAGGGGGGACGCCGGCAGCCCGCGTCGGCGCTCCGTTCGTAGACGTCGAGGCCGCTGCCGATGCATTCGGAGCGAGCCCGTATCCTGCGCTGGCGGCCTTCTTCGGGGAACTGGGTGGGGCCATGCCGGATCGCTTCCCGGTGCCGCCAGCGGCGACGTTTCCCCTCCCCGCCATCGGCTACGCCGACGTCGCCCGTCTCAGGTTGCTCGGACCTGAGGCGCAAGCCGCCTCCCTCGAGCTGGATGTCGATGAGGCCGATTGGGTGCTCGCACTCGACGAGCCCGACGACGTGGGTGAGGTCTTGAGATGGATCGAGGAGGCTGCAGCGCGGAGTCTCCCGGTCGCCGTGATCGTCGACGGGGACCTCTGAACTCCTAGCGTTCCCTTGTCTCGTGGGACGGAGCCGCAGACTCCGTTGTCAGGCCACAACGTGCTTGGCCAGTCGCTACCCTGCGATGGACGCCTCGGTGAACGTGCCGTCGGGTGTGCCCTCGACCAGGATCGCGTGGCCCCAGAACAGGTCGCCGTCGTCGAACGCGACCACGAACCCGCTGGCGGTCACATCAATGCTCCCGAGGGCGAGCCGGTCGCGGAAGGCCGCCTCGGTGAGGGGCGCCTCGCCGTCGTCGAGCCAGCTCTCGTTCTTGATCGGCCGGAGCGCCTCGGTGGCGTGCTGCGCGGCGGCCTCGACGAGGCTATCCGGGTCGGCCGCGAGGCGGTCGAGCGCGGGCGGCGCCGTGCCGTCGTCGGCCCGGACGAAGAGCGGGACGTCCTCGCGGAGGTACCCCTCGTGACACTCCAGAACAGAGTCGTAGACGAACGCGCCGAGCGTCGGGTGGACGAAGTCGGGTGGGTCGGACATGGCAAGACGGTGGACGGTGGACGGAAGGTGCCGCCGCCTCGGGGACGGCGCAAACCCGTGACCGGAGCGCCCGTAGAGACGCCTCGGCGAGGCGTCTCGGGCCGTGCACGGCGCGTCGGCCCCGCACCTCACGGTCCCCGAGGCGGAAATCCGGCAGGCCGCCTCGGGGGCGCGTGTCGCGGTTGATTCATCGCCCCCCTCCCGGCCTCCCCCCGCGGGGGGGAGGAGACGCGCTGGCCCCGAGGTGGTCGTCCCCGAGGCGGTCGCGGAGGAGGGCCTGCACGGCCTTCGCGTCGGCGCCCTTGCCGGCGCGGCGCATGGCCTGCCCGACGAAGAACCCGAACAGCTTCTGCTCGCCGGCGCGGTAGCGCGCGACCTCCTCGGGGTTCTCGGCGAGGGCTGCCTCGACGGCCGGGGCGAGCGCGCTCTCGTCGCGGACGGCCGCCAGCCCGCGGGCCTCGATCACCGCCTCGGGGTCGCCGCCGTCGGTCGCCAGGACGCCCACAACCTCGGCGGCGCCCTTGCGCGTGATCGTGCCGTCGGCCTGGAGGCGGAGGACGGTCGCGAGCGCTTCGCCTGACACCTTCGCCTCCGAGGCGGGCGCGTCGCCGAGGGCGGGGCGGAGGTCGTGGACGAGTAGGACGGCCGCCTCGCGCGGCGCGTCGTGCGCGGCGACGGTCGCCTCGAACAGCGCGAGCAGGTCGGCGTCGGTGGCCAGAACCGCGGCTTCCTCGTCGCCGACACCCCGCGCCCCGAGGCGGGTGTAGGTCTCGCGCTCCGCCTCGGTGAGGGACGAGGCGGGGTCGCGGGGGGGAGGTTTACGGGTTGCGCCGGTCGGGCGGGTTGATGCAGGTTCCGAACCCGCCGAACCCGCCGAACCCGCCGAACCCGCCGAACCCGCCGAACCCGCCGAACCCGCCGAACCCGCCCACGTGTCCTTCAGCGCCACGATCCGGTTGAACACGAGCGCGCCGGGCAGGCTGTCGACCGGGTCGCGCCAGAAGTAGCCGGTCCGCTCGAACTGGTAGCGCGTGTCGGAATCGTCCTCGGCGACCGACGGCTCGACGTATCCCAGCGTCTCGACGAGCGAGTCCGGGTTGAGGGTGCTCAAGAAATCCTCCGCCGAGGCGGGGTCGGGGACCGTGAACAGCCGGTCGTAGAGGCGGAACGCGGCCGGCAGCGCCGTCGCGGCGTCGGCCCAGTGGATCACACCTCGGGGACGTGCGCCCTCCGCCCCGAGGCGGGCGCGGACGACCGTCTCGCCGTCGACCTCGTCGGCGCCCTCCACCTCGATGACCGGTCCGTGGCGGAGGCGGACCGTGGCGCCGGGCGCGAGGCGCTTCCAGCCCTTCGGCGGGGCCTCGGCGTAGTCACCGCGCTCGATCCAGAGCGAGCCGCTGATCGGGAGCGGCCGCGACGCGGGCGCGTCGGCGGGCGGCGTCACGTCGTGGGGCCAGTACGGGGCGTCGAGCGTCTGGGCCTCCAGGCCCTCCACCTCGAGGCGGATCGGGTCGGTGACGGCCAGGACGCGGCGGGCGGTGTCGTTGAGGTCGTCGCGGAGGGCGTGCTCGAACTGGGCGATCTCGATGCTGCCGTTCACCTTCGTCACGCCCAGGCCGTCGAAGAACGCGCGCACCGCCTCGGGGCGGGCGCCGCGGCGCTTCAGCGCGGCGATGGTCGGCATCCGCGGGTCGTCCCACCCGGCGACGTGGCCGCCGGCGACGAGCTGCTTCAGGAGCCGCTTGCTCATCACCGTGTAGTCGAGGTTGAACCGCGCGAACTCGTACTGGCGGTTGCGCGGCGCCTCGATGCCGATCGCGTCGAGGTACCAGTCGTAGAGCGGGCGGTTGACGTCGAACTCGAGCGTGCAGATCGAGTGCGTGACCCCGCCGATGGCGTCGCCCTGGCCGTGCGCCCAGTCGTAGAGCGGGTAGATGGCCCAGTCGTCGCCGCGCCGCCAGTGGTGGGCGTCGCGGCGGATCCGGTACATGACCGGGTCGCGGAGCTTCATGTTGGGGTGCCCCATGACGGGCCAGTCGTCGCCCGGCCCGGGGTCGACGCGGGCGCGGAGGACGTGGGCGCCGTCGGGGTGCTGCCCGTCCTTCATCTCCTCCAGCAGCCGCAGCGACTCCTCGGCCGGCCGGTCGCGGTAGGGCGAGGGCGTGCCCGCCTCGGTGACGGTCCCGCGGCCGGTGCGGATCTCGTCCCCGGTCTGGCTGTCGACGTAGGCGAGCCCCTTGCGGACGAGGTCCTGTGCCCAGGCGTAGAGCGGCTCGAAGTCGTCGGAGGCGTGGCGCACCTCGGCCGGCTCGAACCCGAGCCAGCGGACGGCGTCGAGCAGCGCGTCGGCGAACTCCTGGCTCTCGCCCTCGGGGTTGGTGTCGTCGTAGCGGAGGTTCGTCTGGCCGCCGAACTGCCGCGCGAGCCCGAAGTTGAGGCAGATCGACTGCGCGTGCCCGATGTGCGGGTAGCCGTTGGGCTCGGGCGGGAAGCGCGTCACCACGCGCCCGCCGTGCGTCCCCGCCTCGACGTCGGCGGCGATGATCTCGCGGAGGAAGTTGTTCTTGAGCGTCTCGTCGGGTCGGTCCACGTCGTCGGTCGCGCTGGGAGTCGCATGCGGAGCCCCCACGCTACCACTCCGAGGCGGCCCGCGCTCCGAGGCGGACGTGGAGACGCCTCGGAATCGCACCGCCTCGGGGCCGTTGTCTCGGTAGCAAAAAACCGTCTCCTCCCCCCAGCGGGGCAGGGCCGTTAAGTTCTGAGCAGCGACAGCATCTCCGGCACCCGGTTCGTCCACCGCGCACGCGCCTCCGTCCACGACCACTCTCCGGCCTCACGCACCACCGACAGCGCCGTGCTCCGCAGCAGCGCCAGCACCGACGCCCCCGACTTCGACCGCACGCCCCCGCCGTCCTCGTTCTGCAAGGCGTCCTTGACCCAGTGCAGCCGATTCTCTGGGCCGCCAGCGGCCCAGTGTGCCAGTGCTGCCGGATCACCTCGCCGAGCACCGCCGCGTCGTCCGTCCGGCTCGTCACGTAGAGCCCGTTCCGCTCGTACGCCTCGCCGTCGCGCTCGCCCGAGCGCACCACCTCGATGACCGCGCCGATCGCGGGCCACTCCCCTTGCCACGACGGCGGCGCGTACACCTCGACCCGGCGGCGCTCGGTACGCCCCCGCGTGCGTTCGGTCGTGTCAGCCACGCTCAGCGGCTCGCGCTCGGCGACGTGAGCCCTGCACTCCGGGTAGAGGCGCCGGCAGTTCGCCTTCAGCTTGACGAGGTAGTCGCCACCGGCGTCCCGGATGCGGCCGAGCGTTTTTTTACCGCGTGGATGGCGTCGAGCGTCACGGTCGTGCCGCTGAGGTCGAGCGCCCGCGCGAGATCGGCGATCAACTCCTGCGCGGCGTGGACCTCGCTGGTGGTGCCGTTGTCGTAGCGGGCCGCCGCGACGACGAGCCCGGAACGGACGCCGTAGGCCGACACGAGCGCGACGAAGTCCTGTGCGGCGCTGTCAGAGTCGGAGACGGTCGAACGGACGGCCTTGGCGTCGACGGCGAGCACCTCGCCCTCCGGCAGCCGCTCGGCGGCCCAGGCGCTGAAGGCGGCGCTGAGCGCCTCGAAGTCGAGCGCCTGAAGCACCGCGCGCACGGTGACGTGGGAGGGGAGCGCGTGTCGTCCGAAGTCGAGGTGCTTGCGCAGGTCGTCCGCGTTGTGGCGGAGGAAGCGTCCGATGGGCCGGTATCCGTGGTGTCCGGAGAGCATGGCCATGACGACGGCGGCGAGCAGGGGCGGGAGCGGGTAGCGTCGGCCTTGGG
Source organism: Bacteroidota bacterium (assembly GCA_039024395.1). Taxonomy (GTDB): domain Bacteria; phylum Bacteroidota; class Rhodothermia; order Rhodothermales; family Rubricoccaceae; genus Rubrivirga. The sequence goes on from JBCCQJ010000024.1 coordinate 19,699, forward strand.
CTCGGCGGGGGTCGGGGACGGTAGCGAGGGCATCGAGGAGGGTCATGTCGAGAACTTAACGGCCCTGCCCCAGCGGGGGGAGGCTGGGAGGGGGGCGACGAATCGACTGCGACACGCCGCCCCGAGGCGGCCGGTCTGATCTCCGCCTTGGGGACCGTGAGGTGTAGGGCTGACGCGCCGTGCACGGCCCGAGACGCCTCGCCGAGGCGTCTCTACGGCGGCCTCGGTCACCGCCTTGCGCCGTCCCCGAGGCGGCGGCACCTTCCGTCCACCGTCCACCGTCCACCGTCCACCGTCCACCGTCCACCGTCCACCGCCATGCCCGACCCGTTCGCCTCCGGTCTCCCGGCGCTCCGCGGAGACCGCGTCGCCCTCCGCGCGATCACTGAGGCGGACGACCCCGACCTGCTCGCCGTCTTCGGCCGCGGCGACCACCTCCGCTACTGGAGCCACGCGCCCCTCGCCGACCTCGACGCTGCACGTGAGTACCGCGAGGGGATCGAGGCGGGCACCGCCGACCGCTCGTTCTTCCAGTGGGCCATCACCGAGGCGGGCGACACCGACGGCCGCCTCGTGGGCACGACGACACTCGGGAGCTGGGACCGCGACAATCGCCACGCTGAGATCGGCTTCATCGTCCGGCCCGACGTGCAGGGCCGCGGGATCGCGACCGACGCCGTGCGGACGGTCCTCCGGTTCGGGTTCGCCGAGATGGGGCTCCACCGCGTCGAGGCGGACGTGGACCCAGAGAACGCGGGCTCGATGCGCCTGCTAAAGCGGCTCGGATTTCAGCGCGAGGGGCTGTTCCGCGAGCGCTGGTTCACGTGGTTCGGCGAGCGGAAGGACAGCGCGATGTTCGGGCTCCTCGCCCGCGACTTCGTAGACGCGCCGCCTCGGGGCTAGACCGCCTCGGAGTCAGAGCGCTTGGCCGACGACGTGGAGCAAGCCCCCAAAGGCGAGCGTGGTCAATACCGAGGCGGTGACCCACCGGCCGCAGCGGAAGACGCGCTGAACGGCGCGCCAGGGTTCGAGGGCAAGAAGCAGAACGAGAGCGCCCGACGCAATCCCGTACGGCCACATGGGAACGAGAGGGTCCGGCGCTGTTTCTCGTCCATACGCCACCGCCAAGTAGTTTCCCCTGCCGAGGATGGCGGTGTCCCACTCTCCGAGCGATCCGACAAACAGAGCGCCGCAGATCCACACAAAAGCGGCTGCCGAACTGGGGCGGAGGTACAGTTGCTTGCCGGTCAGAGATGGGCGGTGGAGCCACACAAAAAGCATGATCGCTTGGCCCAGCGCAGCGCTGAGCCCCGCCCAGAAAGGCGCAAACCACCGAGACACCTCTGGGGGTGCTGGCGATGCCACCTTTAGTTCTGGATATGGCCGTTCCCCAGTTCGCGCCTCCGAGGCATCGTTCATCAGGCGGAACCGCTCGGCGCCTCGTGCCGGATCGCCAAGGTTGGCGATCACAGAAGCGCGACCTGTAACTACACTCGCACCGTAGAACGATGCGCCGAACAGCACGCCCGCGACGATGCCGACCCAGAACCGCCGCTCTCCGAGGCGGCCGACGGTCAGCGCGGGCTTGAACACGATGCGGGGGCGATCCCGCGTCACACCGCCTCGGGGGCGGGCGTGCCGCACGACCAGCACGCGCCGAAGGCGCCCTCGACGGTCTCGCCGCAGTCGCAGTCCCACGCCTCGGCGTCGGCCGGCGCGTCGGTGAGCACCTCGGCGACGATCTGCTCGACCTCTCCGAGGCGGTCGCCGGCGGCCACCCACACCTCGGCCCAGGTGGCGACCGTCGGGATCTCCATCAGCGTAGCCGTCCCGTCGTTGCGGACGATGGCCGGCACGCCGATCTGGTCGATCGCGTTGCGCACGAGGTGGGCGACGGCCGGGTCAGGGTTGCTGTAGACGCGCGTCATGGGACTGGAGGGCAGCGTCCGGCTCCTACGCCGAGGCGGCGCCCGTCGTTGCGCCGCTCCCGCCTCTTGAACGCGCCGCCCCGGAGCACATCGCGCGGTTGCTCAAGTGCAGGATCCCTCCGTTCCTCCCATTCCATCGGGCGCGCAGACGGAACGAGGGGAGATGGCAGGAGGGGAGGGCCACTCACAGCCGAGCGGGCACGGTGCTAGCGCGTTAGCGCCTCCGTTCGCTCAACGATGACGTCCCAAGCGGGCGAGGGCGAGCCGTCGACATTGACCACGCCGAGGCCGCAGAGGTAGTCGGCGAGGCGCTGCGCGACGTCGTCGGGGAGGTCGTCCAGCTCGTCTTGGAAGAGGGCGTCTTGGACGGCCGTGCAGGTCGCGGCGTCGAAGTCGAGGAAGGTGAATACCGAGGCGAACCGGATCTGCGGCGTCGCCTCGATCTCGGCGAACAGCTCGCGGAAGCAGTCGGCCTGCCAGGCGTCGGAGGCACCCATCGACGCGGGGTTGGGACAGGTCAGCTCCTGGATGAGCAGCGGCCCCTCGCCGTAGGCGTCGATCGTCTCGCGGAAGTCGGCGCGGATGTCCTCGACGTCGAGGACGACGAAGTCGGCCGGGATCGGCGCGTGGTTGACGGCGACCGCGTCGGAGACGGCGCGCATGGCCCGGTACGTCGGCGAGCCGGTGCGGACGTCGAAGGTGGTCAGCGTGACGCCGACAGCGAGGCGGGGCTCGATGCCGTGGACGCGTTCGCGTGCCGCCTCGACGAAGGCGGCGTACGCCTCGCGCGCGGGACGGTCGTCGTCAAGCGAGCCGCCCATCTCGTTGCCCAGCCCGAGGAAGAACCCGTCGCCGGCGAGCAGCAGCGGCACGACGCGGTCGAGGACGCGACCGAACCGCTCGATCACCTCGGGGTCGCCGAGCGCCTCGCCGTCGGGCACGCCGGGCGGCAGGTTCAGGTCCTCGCTGTCGCCGACGGTGATGTTGAGAAATGGCACCACCCCGAGGCGGTCGAGGGCGTCGAGCTTTGCGGTGAGGTCGTCGAGGGTGTAGCGCCCTGGCTCGGGCTCGAGGTCGACCCAGTCGACGTAGAGCGCGAACCCGCCGAGGCCGCGGTCGATGGCCGCCTCGAGGGTGGCGCGCGGACCGGCCTCGAGGTCGGCCGTGCGGCCGCCGCCGTAGAGCGTCGTCGCCATCGTCAGGCCGGGCGCGAGGAGGGGGATCGAAGACGCTTCGCTGTCGGGCGGGTCGACGGGGGCGGCGGAGCAGCCGGCGAGCAGGATGAGGGCGACGAGAAGGCGCATGGGTTCGGGAGGCGTGTGCCTCGGGGACGCCGCCGGCCTCGGAGGGGTTACACCGGCCCCGTTCAGGTGGCGAGCCGGTCTCGTCCCCGAGGCGGAGCCGCTACCCCTCGCGCGGCCACTGGTTGGCCCGCTTGTTCTGCTGCGCCAGCCGCGCGGTCTCCTCGATCCGCCTGGCCCGCGTGGCGTCGCGCTTGGCGGTGAGGATCCACTCGAGGATGCCCCGCCTCGGGGACCGGGGGAAGGCGTCCCAGTGGGCACGGGCGGGAGGGTGCGCGTCGAGGGCCGCGGCGAGGTCGTCTGGCACGACGAGGTTCTCGACGTCGTCGAGGGCCGTCCACGAGCCGTCCGCCTTCGCCGCCTCGATGACGGCGCGGCCCGCCTCGGAGACGAGGCCGGCGGCGAGCATCCGCTCCGCGCGTTCCTTGCTGAGGCGCGACCAGTTCGAGCCGGGCTTCCGCGGCGCGACCCAGAGCATCGACCGCTCGGCGTCGAGCGTCCGGGGCACGCTGTCGATCCACCCGAAGGCGACCGCCTCCTCGACGATCTCGTCGGGCGTCAGGCGAGGCTTGCCAGAGGCCTTCTTGTTGAGGATCAGCCAGACGCCCTCGCCGCGGGTGTGGTGCGTCTTCAGCCATGCCCGCCATTCGGCCCGCGAAGCGGGGTGCGTCGAGTTGTCGGGGACCCTCATGCGGTCACCCCCGCCGTTGGCACGGCGTCGAGGTCGGCGTCGTCTTTCACCTCGGTGCTCGTCCCCGAGGTGGGATCCCAGCCCAGGAATGCGTCCGGGTTGCGGAGAGCGGTCGACACCGAGACGTAGGTGGCGAGGCCAAGCCACGCGAGGCGGGGGGCGAGCGCCCACGCGGCCTTCCGGTCGAGGCGGGCCGTGACGGCCACGCTGGCCGCTGTCGTGGCGAAGCCGGCGACGGTGTTGGCGGCGCCGAGGACCGGGCTCCGGAGCCCGAAGTAGAGGCCTGTGAACGAGGCGAAGAGGCCCCACGTCGTGCCTTCGAGGGCGAGGGCCGTCCGCCGGCCCGGCGTCGAGGCGGACAGGTTGGCGACGCGGAGGTTGCTCCAGAGCGTCGTCGCGTTGTTGAACGCCCAGGCGGGCGCGAAGGCCCAGCCGGGCGGGCTGCCGGGCGGCGTGTCGAGGTCGGCGTAGACCGCCTCGTCGCCGTTGTACCCGACGGGGAGGGCGCTCAGGGCGTTGGCGCCGAGGCCGACGGCGGCGGCGTGCCACCAGCGGTAGCGGCGAGGGGGGTGGGGCATGGGACGAGGGGAAATGACGTTGCCTAACAAAAAGTAGGTTGGGTGGGTTCCCTACCCCGAGGCGGCCCCGTCGAGGAGCAGCCGGACCACGTCGCGCCCCAGGTCGGCGGCCGGGCGGGGCAGCGAGCCGGCCCGCTCGGCCGGCGCGAGCCCGTTGACCGCCGCCACGAACACGCCGGCGATGAGGTCCGGCGCCAGGTCACGCTCGACCTCGCCCCGGGTCGCGGCCGCCCGGAGCGCGTCGGCCACGGGCACCATCATCGCCGCGTACATTCGCTCGGCCGTCGCGTGGGCCTCGCCTTCGTCGGCCTTGGTCATCTCCGAGGCGGCCACGGCGACCACGTTGACCGGTGGCTGGGAGAGGAGCCAGGCCGCCATCGCCTCGAGCTGGGCGCGGAGGTCGGGGCCGGCCGCCTCGGCGGCGTCCCGGAGGCCCGCCTCGTGGCGGACGAAGGCGCGGTCGACGACCCGCTGCCACCGCTCGGCCTTGCCGCCCGGCGCGTGGTAGTACAGCGACGCCGGGCGGATGCCGAGGGCGTCGGCGAGGTCGCGCATCCGCGTGCCGGCGTAGCCGCGCTCGAGGAACACGCGC